>JBOGLC010000018.1:0-12371 GCA_050746005.1 Terriglobales bacterium | reverse complement strand
GCACCCGTTCGCTTTTACTGCAGGCCTGAAGGCCTGCTGCACCCGTTCGCTTTTACTGCGGGCCTGAAGGCCTGCTGCACCCGTTCGCTTTTACTGCAGGCCTGAAGGCCTGCTGCACCCATCGACGGATGTGGAGCGAGGCCGGGAGGGCTACGCGACATATTTCTCAGGAGAATCGAATGGCTGATAAAGGCGGCTTCCCCCATTACATGCTCAAGGAGATCTTTGAGCAGCCGCAGGGACTGCGGGATACCATCGCTCCCCGCGTGTCGCTCGGAGAAGGCGTCGTGCGGCTGGACGAAGTGCGCATCAGCACCGACGAACTTCGGGCTCTGCGCCGGATCAACATCGTAGCCTCAGGCACCAGCCGGCACGCGGGCATGGCCGGGCAGTACATGATTCAGGACCTGGTGAACATTCCCGTCGACGTCGATTATGCCAGCGAGTTCGAATATCGCAATCCTCTGATCGGTCCGGGCGAGCTCACCATCGTGATCACGCAGTCGGGCGAGACTGCCGACACCACGGCCGCGCAGCGCGAAGCCAAAGCCAAGGGCTCGCGCACCATTGCCATCTCGAACGTGGTCGATTCCACCATCGCGCGCGAAGCGGATGGCGTGCTTTACACCCATGCCGGACCGGAGATCAGCATCGCCTCCACCAAAGCCTTTTCCGCGCAGATGGCTGTGCTCTACCTGTTCGCACTTTACCTGGGACAGGTGCGCGGCAAGTTTGCCAAAGAACAGCGGCGCCAGTACATCCGCGAGCTGCTTGATTTGCCGGGCAAGATAGAAATCCTTCTGAAGTCTGCGCCTGCGGCTTGTGAGCAGCTGGCCGAAAAATACTACAAGGTGCAGGATTTTCTTTTCATGGGCCGCGCCATTCATTATCCCGTGGCCATGGACGGCGCGCTCAAGCTCAAGGAAGTTTCCTACATTCATGCCGAAGGCTATCCCACGGGCGAAACCAAGCATGGCCCCAATGCGATGATCGATGAGAACCTGCCGGTGGTGATCATCGCGACCTGCGACCCCGAAGATTCGGGATCCATGTTGCGCTATGAAAAGAACCTTGCCAACATTCGCGGATTCAAGCAGCAATCCGCGCGCGTGATCGCGATCGCATCGGAAGGCGATGAAGAACTTCCCCGCCTGGCGGACCACACCATCTTTATTCCGCAGGCGACAGAGTTGCTGCTGCCGATTCTGGAGATTGTGCCGCTCCAGTTATTCGCCTATTACATGACGGTGAAAAAGGGTTTGGATGTGGACCGGCCGCGCAACCTGGTGAAGTCGGTTACGCTCGAGTAGCTCGGGTTCCCGCAAGAAAGTTATCGCATGAAAGCCATCTCAACTGTCCGGTTTTAAGGTTCGCTTAATCTAGCGGCCTGCTCGCGACAAAAATTTCTGCATCTGGATTATTAATCTCTTATCTCTCGCATCACACCTCTGGTAATCGCTTTCATCGAGGAGAAAAGAGAATGCGGAAATTCGGAATCCTGGTGGCTGTCATTTTATCTTTGCCCCTGGCGCTCGCCGCGCAAGGCGGGGGAGCCATGGGCGCGGGCAGCGAGAACGCAACCCGCGCCACTTTCTTTGGCGGATATTCCTATCTTCGTAACGCCAGCAATGGTTTTAACGGGTGGGAAGGACAGGGTACGTTCAACTTTAATCGCTACCTGGGCGTAACCGCCGACGTAAGCGGCAGCAGCCTGACCCCATTCTCCTTTTCGGCCCTGGGAGGTTCGGCATCCACTTACCAGCACCTTACCAGCTATTTGTTTGGCCCGACGGTGACCGCGGGACTGGGACGAAGCGCCGTCTTCGCCCATGCCTTGTTCGGCGAAGCCCATTCCAGCCTGGGCGCGGGTGTAAACATTCCGATCATCGGCGGCATTTCCACCGGACTTACCAGCGCCAATGCCTTCGCCATGGCCTTCGGCGGCGGGCTTGATATCGGCCTTACCCGACATATCGCGCTGCGCGCGGTGCAGGTGGATTACCTGCGTACGCAGTTCAACTCGATCGACGCGTTAACCACTGGACTTTCCAGCAGCCTGGGCAATCGGCAAAACAGCTTCCGCTATTCAGCGGGTATTGTGTTTCGATTCTGATGGAATGAATGCCTATCGAGGCGTCATGCTGAACTTGCGAAGCATCTGGCGTAGAGCGGATATGCAGCCGCGCCAGCCATTGGCAAGGCGTGCGCTCAGGGACAGGCTCTTCGGCCCGCCCTGAGGATGACGCCACGGGGATGCGCCTTTCAAACTGAGCCACTACCCGACTGGGGCCTGTCTAGTTCGGCTTCCGGTGTTTTCCGTCGGAGAGGTAGCGCAGGAGCGCGGTGTCCGAAGCGGTCTTGAATTTTTCCAGAAACGTCGCTTCGGCGCTGAGCATTGCATCTGCGGAAACTTTTTGCCGTATGCTCTGGCGCAATCTCTCGCCCGACTCCGATTCGTTGGTCATGACCTGCATGTAGAACCAGAGGAAGTGGCGCATCTGGTCGACGGACGATTTCAGCATCTGGAGGGCGTCCATCTCCGGCAGCTGGCTGAGAGCTTCCATGAGTTCAGGGTCGCTGGGCGCTTCCATGGCGGCACAGTTAAGTTGTCGTTGAATGGCGCGCAAATCTTCGGTCACGCGCTGGATCCGGTCATGGATTTCTTCGAGGTAGTTTTCTCTTCCCATTAGTCCCGGCTTCTTTCGACGTCAGGACACCATCTCATCCACAACTGCGAGCGAATAGATATCCCCTGTGCATGCGCTTTCGTAATTCAAGCTGTTACTTTGGTCTCGGGGCAACTGTCGAACGGCCAAATCTGGCGTCCCGAGCGCCGCTCCAGTCATAAAAAAGGACCACCGAGGTGGGCCTGCCTGAACCATCTCTTTCAACGAAACGCCCCTGGTCGCTGGCGCCCTCGCGGATCGCTGGTCGCAATTTGGTCTTGTCCTAAAATGCGTTGCAGCAGAAAACGGCAAGCACTTGCTTCGAAACGCATTTTAGGACAAGACCCGCAATTCCATCCGGGCAGGTACGCGAGCGTATCTGGTACACTGACGCGTTCTGGAGCCTCCGGAATTCAGAGAGTTGCGGAGCTTCAGTGGGCTGTACGTTGCATCGAAGCGCAACCGCTATGAAAGATACGCTGGGAGTCTTGCTGGCTGGAGGCGCGGGCGAGCGCTTGTATCCGCTCACTCGCGACCGCGCCAAGCCTGCCGTCACCTTCGGCGGAATCTACCGCATCATCGATGTCACCCTTTCCAACTGTGTCAACTCCGACCTGCGGCGGGTTTACATCCTTACCCAGTACAAGGCTTTGTCGCTCAACCGCCACATCCGCGAAGGCTGGAACATCATGGGCAGCGAGATGGGAGAGTTCATCGAGGTGCTGCCGCCGATGAAGCGGGTCAGCGATCAGTGGTACCAGGGCACGGCCGACGCGGTGTATCAGAATATTTATTCCATCGGCTCGGAGCAGCCCAAGCATGTGCTCATCCTCTCCGGCGATCACATCTACAAGATGAATTACGGATTGATGCTGGAGCGGCACAACGACTCGGGCGCGGACGTAACCCTGGCGACCATCCAGATCGATCCCGGCGAGGTCGCCCGCTTCGGAGTCGTGGACGTGGATCGCGACCACCGGGTGCTGGGCTTCGAGGAGAAGCCGAAGATCACCAAGCTGCGCTCGCCCTCGAACCCCGAAAAAGTCTGCGCCTCGATGGGCATTTACCTGTTCAACACCGATGTGCTCATTCCGGTGCTTTTGAAGGACGCGGAAGATCCCTCTTCGAGTCACGACTTCGGCAAGGACATCCTGCCCAAGATGGCGGACGATTATCGCGTTTACACCTACGATTTCGTCGATGAAAACAAGAAAGAGGCGCTCTACTGGCGGGATGTAGGCACGCTCGAAGCCTATTACGAAGCCAACATGGACATCGTGGCGGTTTCGCCGGTTTTCAACTTGTATGATTCGGATTGGCCCATACGGACTCATCAGCGCCAGTACCCGCCCGCCAAGTTTGTGTTCGCCGAAGCCGGTCGCACCGGAACCGCCGTCGATTCCATTGTTTCAGCCGGATGTATCGTTTCAGGCAGCCTGGTAAAGAGCAGCGTGGTCTCGCCTGACGTGCGGGTCAATTCTTATAGCGAAGTTGAAAGCAGCATCCTTTTCTCTCACGTAAACGTGGGCCGGCATTGCCGCATCCGGAAAGCCATCATCGATCGCGACGTGCACATCCCCGAAGGCACCACCATTGGATATGACAGCGAAGCCGACCGGCAGCGCTACTTCGTGACGGAAAGCGGAATCACGGTGGTGACCCGCGACTACTCGCTTTTCGAAAATCCCGTGACCGTGGATTACTTCACCAGCGAATAGCCACTACTTCCGATGAGCCAAGAAGACCTGACCGGCTCGTCCGAGCGTCCTAGCTTCCCCTGACATTGTCGAGTTGCTGGCCGCCGGGGCGCGCTTGCTCAATTACTTGGAGCGGATCTCGGCAATCCCATGCTGGCGCGCAGTTCCTGCCACTGTTGCATGACCTGGGAATTGTGAGAGAGGTCGGCAGCCCGATGGAGCGATTCCTCTGCCTTGGCAAGGTCGTTGACTTGGACAAAACAAATCCCGAGGCCCGCCCAGGCGTACCAATCCTGCGGGTATTCCCGGGAGACCTGCTCGAAGACCGGCATGGCGTCACTGCAACGGCCGTCGTCGGCCTGCTGCAAGGCCACTTGCACGCGGGCATTTGCCAGATTCTGATTTACCGGAGCGTTGTGGGGCGCAAGCGCGTGGGCGACAGTGTAAATCGTCAAATCGTCTTTCCACTGCTGTTCCTGCGAGACCGCGAACCCCGCGAACACCAGGGCCAACAGGCTGCAGGCAAACAGCAGAGGAACGCGCATCCTCCCAGCGAGGTGCCACCCCGCCGCTACCAGCAGCATCAAGCCCGCCGAGGGCAGGTAGGTATAGCGCCCATGCAGGAAATCCCCCGGGTTGAGGGCGTTCAGATGCAGCGCGGGGAGAATCGGGAGCACCAGCAGGAGTGTGCCTATCAGCAGGGCATACTTGACGCCAACCGCTTCCTGGCCCCGGAGTTCGCGCTGAGCTTTTCGCCATGCCCAGAAAAACCCTCCCACCAGGATCGCAATCGCGCAACCGAGGCCCAGTGCCGGCAGCAGAACCCCGTTCAGCGAGAGCCTTTCCGCCAACATTGGATCGGCAAACGAATGGGACCGGACTGGCCACAGGAGCACTTTCACATAGAACCAAAGCGTCGCCGGCCACGATAGAAGCACGGTGCTCCAGGGCAAATGTTGGGTGAGTGACCCGAGCTTTCCCCCAAAGGCGTTACGCCGCATAAGAAGGTAAACCGCCGTCACGCCCACAAACGGCAGGGTCTCGCGAATCGCCCGCACCAGCCGTGTTTTAAAACCTGCATCTTCGATCTTCTCAGTAGCTCTCAGGCCGGCGTTGCCCCGCGGCATGAACCATGCCAGGGCGAAAATTACAGCGGGCAGCACCATGGCTGTTTCCTTCACCAAGAGAGCCGCAAAGCAAGCGGACCCAGAGGCAATCAACCACCACGATGCCGCAGGCATCCCAGTCTTTTTCCGGGCCGCTTTACGCGATCGTTTTCCCCGGGCCTCGCCGCCGGGAAGTGCCGCTACATGCCTCAGGTACAGCATCACCGCACCCAATATGCAGGTGGACATCAAAGGATCAGGCACTGAAATCAACGCCACGGATTCAGTCTGGGCTGGGTGAAGGGCAAACAAAGTCACGGCGAGTAAGGCGGCGACGCGATCGCGCAATAGCGTATACACCAGCAGGCCAAGCAAACCTGCCACGGCCAAATGCATGGTGATGCTGAGGAAGTGCCATCCCCACGGAGAAAGTGAGTTGATGATGAAATTTATCCTCAGCCACAGGATGAACAGCGGCCGATAGAAACTCGGAGGGCCGCCGGTGAATTGCGCCCATACGTAGTTCGCAAAGTACTCCCAAACATGACCGGAGTTCTGTATGCGCGGATCACCCGTGTAGCGGTGATCGTCAAGGACGAATTGAAATTTCAACGCGGGAGCGTAAACAGCGAAAGTGACTGCCGCCAGACCCAAAGCCACTGCGAAGAAGGACCTGGACGAGAGCAACTCCGGCACTTCTGCCCTGGGCGTCCGATTATCGGGTTTCTGCCGTCGCACCTGGAGTCTGGCCTAAAAGGAAC
The DNA here is from genome assembly GCA_050746005.1 of Terriglobales bacterium. Taxonomy (GTDB): domain Bacteria; phylum Acidobacteriota; class Terriglobia; order Terriglobales; family Acidobacteriaceae; genus JAIQFF01. The sequence goes on along the minus strand of JBOGLC010000018.1, from coordinate 6,141 downwards.
GCTGGAAATCTGGAACAGGGATTGTCTCACAACGGTATTGGGTCAGTTTGACCGCCTCAGCGAGGCGTCATGCTGAGCTCGCGAAGCATCTGGCGTGAAGTGGATCTGCAATCCCTGCGGCAGACGGACGCTACGCGCCAGATCCTTCGGGACTGAAGTCCCTCAGGATGACGCCGGGGGGGAGGGAGTCCGGGGACGAGTTACCGCTCGCTCTCTCACCCGAAGGCGTCATGCTGAGCTTGCGAAGCATCTTGCGTGGAGCGGATCTGCAGCCGCGCCAGCCATTGGCAAAGCGCGCGCCAGATCCCTTCGACTTCGCTCAGGGCAGGCTCTTCGGGACCGAAGTCCCTCAGGATGACGCAAGGGGGATGGGGGCTTACATCCGACATAAGCGTTGGAAATGGATTACCGGGAAAACGCATAATTCGTTCAATTCCCAGTGTGCATTCGCAGGTGCTCAGGTTTTTGACTGCTTCTCCCTTTCTATTCGCCTTTTGTTCGTCCGTCATTTGCGCTCCCTGCTACAATGCGTTGCCTTGAACAAGTGCAAGAACTTTTGGAGCCACAAAAACGTATCTCCATTGTGGTGTTGAAGCCCGGGTTTCGAGGGAGATGCCAGTCCGGGTGTTAGACCAGGAGTTCCGTGGAGTGCGGGTTGGAAGACGCCCAGGTCGTTGCCATGCTGGTCCGTCGCTGCATTGCCGGCGACGTAGTGGCCTGGGAGGAGATCGTGCAGCGTTACAACCGGCGAATCTACAACATCTGCTATCGCTTCGCCGGATCGGGCGAGGATGCCCAGGACCTCACCCAGGAGGTCTTTATCAAGATGTTCCGCACCCTCAATTCCTACGATGTCGAGCGGGGAGCGTTCATGACCTGGGTCACCACCATCACCCGCAACCTGCTGGTGGACCACTTCCGCAAGGGCAAGCAGGACCGCCTGACCGAGTCCCTGGACACCACCTCGTCGGAACACGAGGATGCGATGCCGTTGAGCGAGAAGATCGAGGACAAGGCTCCGGCGGCGGATTCGAGCGTCCAGAGCCGGGAAACACGGGAACTGGTGCATACCGCCTTGCAAAAACTCTCCCCCGAATTGCGCGAAGCGGTCATCCTGCGCGACCTGCAGGACATGGATTACAAGGACATTGCCACGGTACTAAAGGTTCCGGAGGGCACAGTGAAATCAAGGATAAATCGCGGTCGAGCGGAACTTGCGCGGCTGCTACAACGTACCTATAGGCAGGTGATGTAATGGCAGGCGAAACCAAAAACAGTATGCAGTGCGCGGAATTCGATGCGCTGCTGATTGAAGCCCTCGACGCCACCCTGACCGGGCCCAAGCTGGAAGGCTTTCAGGCTCACGCCCGGGTATGCGCGGTGTGCGGGCCGCTGTTTGCGGAGGCCGACGCAGGTCGGCGCTGGCTGAAATCGCTGCTTGAAGTTGACGCCCCATCTCACCTGGTGCACAACATTCTGCTGGCCACGACCGGATACGAAAGCCGGCGCGTCCCCGTCCGCGACCAGGCAAAGACTTCATGGGGTCGCATCGCCGCCTGGCTCCGGCCCGTGTTTGGGCCGGTCATAGCCATGAGCCGCCAGCCCCGCTTCGCCATGTCTTTCGGAATGGCATTCTTCTCGCTTTCGATCTCGCTCAGTCTGGCGGGGGTGAAAGTGAGCGATGTGCGGCACGTGGATCTGAGGCCCAACGCGATTAAGAGGGCCTACTATGAAGCCAGCGGCCGGGTCGTCAAATACTATGAAAATATTCGTTTCGTGTATGAAATCGAATCGCGGGTACGGGAATTCAAACGAGTGACCGCGCCCCCGGAACCGAGCCCCAAGGAGCAGAAACAGGAAAAGAAGAACAACAACACCAGTGGACAACCTGAACCAAGACAGGAACGCAACTACAGCCAGGGGGAGAACCAGCCCGTGCTGGCCTCCAGCCCGAATGATCCGCCTGTAGGAACCGTGGCCACTTACAGGAGGCTTTCATGAACTGTGCCAACCATCCCGATATTGAGAAGGTGGCATTTTGCCGCACCTGCGGAAAACCGCTGTGTGCCAACTGCACCCGTTCGGTGCACGGAGTGATTTATTGCGAGAGCTGCCTGGCCGCGCGTCTTGAAGGCGTGCAGCCAAACGTGCAAGCGCCGGTCGCCGGCTTCGTTCCGGTGAGCGCCGTAACCACGCCGGGCGCCGGTCCGAATCCCGCTCTCGCAGGCATTCTTGCCGGCTTCTTTCCCTTCGGCGTGGGCGCAGTTTATACCGGGCAATATGCCAAGGGCCTGGCCCACCTGGTGATTTTCACCCTGCTTATTCTGGGGGTCAGCAGTGGCAGTGGAAGCGCCGGATTGGTATTTGGACTCGCCATCGGAGGATTCTACTTTTATCAGATCATCGATTCCGTACGCTCCGCGCGAGCCGTACAACTGGGCCACGCCCCTCCCGACCCGTTTGGATTGGCTACGGCATTTAGCGGCGGCGAGCGTATGGATGTCAGCAAAGTTCCGGTCGGGGCGATAGTCCTGATTGGCCTGGGCGTACTCTTCCTGCTGCATACCCTCGACATCTGGGACTTCAGCGCTCGCCGCATCTGGCCTCTGGTGCTCATTGGCATCGGCGGCTGGCTGCTGCTTCGTCGCCTGGGCCTGCTGGGAGAAGTGCCCCCGGGATTCGATCGTGTCCGCAGCTGCAGGCGCGGCCTGATGGGGCCCGTGATCCTGCTGACCTTGGGATTTCAGTTTTTACTCGACAGCATGGGTGTAATTCGGTTCGGCCGCACCCTGCCCCTCCTGCTGGTAGTGATTGGATTGGTGAAAATTTTCCAGAGTACGGCTGGCCCCGATCCGCTTGCGGGATCGCCGCCATCAAGCGGAGTGCCGCCCCCGGGAGTTGTGACCGGCGAGGTGCAGCCGCCATACCCGGAAGTGAAGCCGGAGGTCAAAAATGGCTAGCCCGCCACAAGCCCCGCCCCCTATTGACACGGACCGGCGACCCAGACAGCGTCGTTCAATCGCCGGCCCGGTAGTGATGATTCTGCTGGGGGTGGTGTTGTTGTTGACCACCATGCGAGTGCTGCACCCGCAGCCCTTGCTGCACTGGTTCGGCACCTACTGGCCCGCCCTGATCATTCTCTGGGGTGTGATCAAGCTGGTCGAATATCAGCAGGCGAAAAGGGAAGGTACGCGCCCCACCGGGATTGGAGCCGGGGGAGTCCTTCTGTTGTTTTTCCTGATCGTTTTCGGCTTGTCCGCAACTCAGGCTTCCCGCTTCAACTGGGACGAGATCCGCAATCACATGGACATGGGCGACGAAGATTTCACCCTGTTCGGACACAACTACAGTTACGAGGACCAGCTCCAGCAGGACTTCCCGGCCGGTTCCAGCCTGCGCATCGTGAACGATCGCGGCGCGGTGAACCTGACGGTTTCCGAGGACAACCAGATTCACGTCTCCGCGCACAAACGGATTAACGCCGACCGCCAGGAAGAAGCCGACAAGATCAATCCCGCCACCAAGCCCCAGTTCAACACCAGCGGCAGTGTCATCACTTTGACTGCGAACACGCAGGGCGCCGGCGATCATTCGGTCACATCCGATCTGGATGTGAGCGCGCCGCAGAAGGCATCGGTGGTAATCAGCTCCCAGCGCGGTGATGTGAGCGTGCTGGGCCGCGACGGAGACGTTGAAATCGCCAGCCAGCGTGGCACGGTCGCCGCCTCTGATATCAAAGGGAGACTGACCCTCAACCTGTCCCACGGCTCGGCCCGAATTTCAAATATCTCCGGCGATGTCTCGGTCCAGGGCGGAGGGGATGACCTTTCCCTTTCGGATGTAAAAGGCGCGGCGCAAGTGAACGGTGAGTTCGACAACCTCAAGCTGGCGAAAATCGCGGGCGCCGTCGCCTTCAAATCCGCGCGTACCGACCTGGAGTTCTCCAGGCTGAATGGCGACCTGGATATGGATTCGGGCGACATGCGCGCCAGCGACCTGATCGGGCCATTCCGGATGCTGACCCGCTCGAAAGATATCCGGCTGACTGGAGTTAGCGGAGATGTACGGCTGGAGAATGAAAACGGGGCGGTGGAAATCCATATGAGCAAGCTGGGCAACATGCAGCTGAGCAACCGCAACAGCGATGTCCAGATTTATCTTCCCGATAAATCGTCGTTTCAGCTGGACGCCCATGCGCGCGGCGGCGAAATAGAGTCCGACTTCAACGCTCTGAAAATAGACAATGGCGAGGACCAGGCGACGGCCAGCGGTACCGTGGGCGCAGGCGGCCCGCACCTGCTGATCAACAATGAGCATGGCGGAATCGAACTGCGCAAGGGCTCGACCCTGGCAGAGGCTCCCGCACCGCCCAAGGGGCCGCGTGCTCCGGCCCCACCCAACGTGCCGGTGCCCACGGAAAACTGAACACTCTACAGGATGGAGGACGCCCGGCCTCCATCCAGTTTCGATTCCGGAGCCGCGATTTTCAGCCGTATTCTTCATGTGTATTCCACAGGCTTTTACCTCCAGGGCGCACCCGTGTTATGTTCAGTTTCCTTCTGACCCGATCATGATTCGCTCTTACCAAGGGAAGACGCCTGCAATCCACGAATCCTGCTACGTCGACGATTCGGCGCAGATCATCGGCGATGTGGTGCTGGACGAGCACGCCAGCATCTGGATGAATGCGGTTTTGCGAGGCGATGTCCATTCCATTCGCGTGGGCGCCTATTCGAATGTGCAGGACTGCAGCGTGCTGCATGGCATGAAAGAGCAGTTCGGGGTTTTCCTGGGCCGATACGTGACGGTGGGCCACGCCGTGACTCTGCACGGTTGCACCATCGAAGACCGCTGCCTGATCGGCATGGGATCGATCATCCTGAACGGGGCCCGCATCGGTGAGGGGTCGATCATTGCAGCCGGTACCCTGATCCCGGAGAAAACTATCGTTGAGCCTGGATCGCTGTGGATGGGGTCCCCGGGAAAGTTTCGCCGGAAGTTGGAAACCCAGGATCAAGAAACGATCATGCGCTACGCCCGGAATTACCTCGAGTACAAGGAATCCTATTTGCGGCAAATGTAGGCGCGAGCGCCCTCGCTCGTGCAGCCAGCGCCACAAACGCAAAAAAGCCGGGACCCTGCGGCCCCGGCTTCGGTTGGTGGTTGCCCGGATAAAAATCGTTGTTCGACGTGGGCGGGAGCGCCCGCGCTCGTGCAGCCAGCGGCGCGAGCGAGGGCGCTCGCGTCCACATTTTGCCAGCCTAGGCGCTGCGGCGCGGACGCAGGGTCAAATCCCGAACCTGCGCCAGAACACTCGATAACTGCATCCCGTTCAGTTGCGACACGAACGGCATCAGGTCCGCGATAAACTGATCTTTCATCAGTTCACCGATTTCTTCCTGGCGGTTGCGTTCGCCGCCGGAAAGCAGATCGGGCACGGTGACCTCGAGCGCGCGCGCCAGCCGTTCCAGTGAGGAAAGGGTCGGGGTCGCCTTTTCATTTTCGATCTTGGAGACGTAGGTCCGGGGGACCGACATGCGTGCCGCCAGTTGGCGCTGGCTGAGTCCGCTGCGCAACCGGAGCGACCGGATCGAAGTCGCCAGGTTCAGATGTCCCCGGCCGTTGCCATTCGCCGGCATCATCTGCGGCGGGGGCGGGGCCATGACAATTTCCGGCTCTTCCTCGTCTAACGAGGCATGGCAGCGCCGGCAAAGATCGTTAATTGTCCGGAATTGGACCAGCAGGCAGTGATCGCAACGAACTACTTCCCTTGAATCTACGGGTGCAAGGGTAGTGGCCATCTAGGTGTGGGAGGGCCAGAGCGGGGCTCTTCCAGGAACGAAAATTAAAAGCTACAAAAATCTTCGTTCCAACCTGCAGCGTAATCTGAGGTACAACACCTGTGGATGTCAAGAACAATTCGGGGTCAAACACAAAACAGCTCGTAGAAAAAGCAAAACCAGCTGGAGAAAAACTGGAGAAAACAGGTAAGAAACCATGAACGATCGCGAGCAGGCGTGGTGTTTACTAACTGAGTTCACCCAATCCGAAAGTTTGCGCAAACATGCGCTGGCCGTCGAGGCGTGCATGCGCGCGTATGCCCGGAAGTTGTCCGGCGGTTCTCAAGAAGAAGAGGAATTG
>JBOGLC010000017.1:0-32458 GCA_050746005.1 Terriglobales bacterium | reverse complement strand
TAATAGCGCGGGCCGCCATCTTCGGCGGCCCAGGGCACTTCCAGGGTTTCGTCATCCGCCCCAAGTTCGACTGCGAAATCGGCTTCCACGCTAGTGTGCGGGTTGCGGCGCGGCCTGGGGTGATGTGGTTTGGGGAGCGGTGGCGGGCGGAGCGAAATTTACCGTCGGCACTTGGCGCGATCCTTCCGCGGCCGCGAAATACGCGTCATTGGGCTTGAAGCCTGCCCAGCCGGCAAAAATGTTGTTGGGGAATTTCTGGATGTAGGTGTTGTAGTCCTGCAGCGTGTCGTTGTAACGCTTACGTTCGACCGCGATGCGGTTTTCGGTGCCAGCCAGTTCGTCCTGCAAACGGAGGAAGTTTTCGTTCGACTTCAACTGAGGATAGTTCTCCACAATCGCCAGCAGGTGACCCAGGGCGCCGTCCAGTTGCTGGTTGGCCGCGATCTTGCCGGAAGGCGTGCCGGCCGAGAGCAGTGCGGAACGCGCCTTGGCGATGTCGCCAAAAACCGTCTGCTCCTGCTGCGCGATGCCTTTCACGGTCGCGACCAGGTTGGGGATCAGGTCGGCGCGGCGCTGCAGCACGACGTCCACCTGCGACCAGGAGGCTTTCACGGCCTCGTTCTTGGTCACCAGGGTGTTGCGAACCCCCACATACTGCCCGAAAGCGACAAAAGCAATCAGCGCCAGAACGGCGATCACGATTAGCACTTTGACCATACTTCCTCCTGAATCAAGAGTCGCAGAAATGCTTTAGCCCCGACCCAGTCCGGACTTATCCAGCATTGTATCGACTGCGGCGGCTACGTGCTGCACCGCGGCCAGGTAGCGCGTGAAAACGTCTTTTGCGTCGAACTGCTTGCGATCGATCTTGTGCTCGCGGATGTCCAGCAGTTGCAGGAAGGCGGAGGGTTCGAAGGGAATGCGGGTAGCGAGAATCTGGATGGCTTCGCGTTTGGTATGGGGAGCGGCATCGCCCAGCGCGAGAAGCGCATGCCGGAACAGGGTGGCGAAGGCCGATACCGAGCCCAGCAGAAGTCCCCATAGCGCGCGGTCGTTGTCTCCAGCTTCCAGCAGGCGTTGCCGCAACAGAATAAGTTTCTCGCGCAGTTCGTATTCCAGCTGGGCGCGATGCAGATTCAGCGGAATCGTCAAACCCGCCAGCGCTTCTTCACCAAAAAGCACGCGGTGGTGCTGCTGCATGTCGAGTAACTCGATGGAAAACACATCGGTGGAATGTTCGAGTTCTTCCCGGGTCATGACCAGGGGCGCGGGATGTTTCTGGCGGCGCCACCATTCCACGACCGGAGCGATGGCAGCCAGTCTGGAAAACGAAGTCTCGCGCAGCAGGCAGAGCAGGTTCAGATTGGAGAACTCCGCCCGGAATTCTCCGCTCGCGGCTGAGCCGTAAAGAATCACGCTCAGCAGGTTTTCTCCCGCCGCTTTTTTGATACGGCTGACGAATTCGTCGATTTGCTTTTCTGCGACCATCCTGAACCCTCCTGCTCTTCAATGGAGGACGGGCGTCCCCGCCCGTCTGTCCTCGGACCGCGCCGCCGCCACCAACGACCCGCGCTCAAAACTACCAGCCTCCGCTGGCTCCGCCGCCTCCTGAACTGCCTCCGCCAAAGCCTCCGAAGCCACCGCCTCCGCCTCCGAAGCCTCCACCTCCACCCCAGCCTCCGCCGCCGCGGTAGCCGCCTCCGCCCCCGCCCATTCCGAAAAGCAGCATCCAGAACAAAACCTTTCGCAGCGGGGTCAGAAGAACGATTGCGAGAATTGCGCCAAGAATCAGGAGTTGTCGGCCGGACATGGGCGCAGAGGGTTCGCCCTGGGGTTGCTCGGAGACTTGTGGACGAGCTCCAGTCAGTTCGATGCCGGCGTCATGCGCGATGACATCCGCGACTCTCGACGCCAGCAGCGACACAGCGCCGTTGTAGTCACTTTGCTTGAGCAGCGGCACAGCCTCGCGGCCAAAGCTTCCGACCTTGCCGTCGGGCAGGATTGGTTCCAGTCCGTAGCCCACCTCGATGCGGTATCTGTGGTCTTTCACCGCCAGAAGGATGAGGACGCCATGGTCCGTGGCTTTGCTGCCGATGCCCCACTGCTTGTACAGCGCGACCGCATAGCTCTCGATGTCCGAACCATCCAGGGAATTTACAGTCACGATTGCGATCTGAGCGTGCGCCTTCTGGTCGAGCTGCTGGCAGATATTGTCCAGTTGCGCCACCGTGTTCTGATCGAGGACATGAGCGAAGTCGTTGACGTAATCGGTGGGGTGCAGTTGGGAGACGGGCTCTGCCGAAAGTACTGAGGAGAGCGCCAGCAGGATGATGGCGACGCGGATCGACTGCAGGAACCTCATTCGCGGTGATTGTATAGGAAAATCAGCCGAGCTTTGCTCGCAGGCTTACGCCTGGATGGTGCGCAGAAAGTCTACGATTCGCGTCTCGGCCCAGCGGCCGTCGCCGTTACTTCCGTTGGTCGTGGCCAGGTATGAGCAATGGCCGCCGTCTTCGGTCTCGACAAAGTTGATGTGAGGGTTGTCCAGGATCTTGCGGCGGGTTTCTGGAAGAATTCGAATGAAAGGATCGTTGGCCGCGTTCAGGATGAAGGTGGGCACCGCAATGCGGTCGAGCACGTGCGCCGCCGCGGCACGGTCATAGTAGTCATCGGCGCCGATAAAGCCGCAATAGAATGCCGTAATTCTGTCATCGAATTCGCGCAGGCTGCGGATACCGTGGAGGCGCGAGGGATCGAACGCGCCGGGGAAAAGGCGGGCCTTGGTGCGCAGCCGATGATTCAGCTTCCACATGAAATATTGTTCGTACAGGCGGTTGCCAGGCAGATGCAGAGCGTCAGCCGAGGCCGCCAGGTTGACTGCGGGGCAAACCGCTGCCACCGCGCGAAATTCACGCGGGCCCTGACTCCCCCACTCCCCCGCCAGTTTCAGCACCAGGTTGCCGCCCATCGAATAGCCAACCAGGGCCAGCTGCGAGATATGGTCCTGCTCGATCAGATTTTGCGCCACCGCAGCGATGTCCTGCGAGCGGCCGGAATGGTAGAGAGTCGGAGCCAAATCTTCCGTACCGCCGCAGTTACGCTGATTCATGCGGACCACGTTCATGTCGGCCGCAAGACCCTTGGCCGCAATCCCCAGCATGTAGGTGGAATCGCTCGAGCCCTCGAGGCCGTGGACAACGATGACCGTCAGCGCCTTCTGCCGCTCGCTTTGCCAGTGACAGTGGGCAAGAACCTGGACGCCCGGTTCTACCGTGATCAAGCGCGCCTCGGCGGGAGGCAGAGCAATGCGGCGCGAGAGGAAGAAGCTGGCCAGGGTCTGCCGATGTCCGCCGCTCAGGCCACGCCGCGCGACAAAAACCGGCAATTTTGTTTGCACAGTCTCCACTTCCTGATTTTAAATGGAGCTGACGGCGCAGAGTGTCCGCCAGGGAGCAAACGCGATGCCTATTTTCGAATACATCTGCAAGGAATGCGATCACCGGTTTGAAGCTCTGGTGTACGGCCGCGAAAAGGCGGAGTGTCCCAAATGCCATGGCGGCAGGCTGGCTCCGCAGCTCTCGGTGTTTGCGGTAAGCGCCAAGAGCGGCTCGGCTTCCGCGCCGTCCACTGGCGCCTGCGGCTCCTGTGGCGACCCGCGCGGCCCGGGGGCCTGTTCGCTTCCCGATATGAACTAGGCCAGTAACCTTCTGTCCTTCTAAACCACTATCCTGCAATCGGTTAGCTGTGTGACCAGCGGAACCAGACCGGCGTGACCGGGGTAAGTTTTATTCTCGGCTGGGTGCTCATACCATCCTCGAAGCAACCTAAGGAGCCAGGATGGATCGTCGTAGAAGCCCTCGAGTCACGGCCCGCCTGCCAGTTCGGATCTGGGGCGTGGATGCGCACGACCTGCCCTTCATGCAGCTGGCCAGCGTCAGGAATCTGAGCAGCACCGGCGCGGTCATTCAGGGCATGCGTCGCCAGATCAAGCCGGGAGAGATTCTCGAAGTGCAGCTTGACCAGGAAAAAGCCCAGTTCCGGGTGATCTGGACGGGCATGCAGGGCACGCAAAGCGCGGGCGAAATTGGCCTGTGCCGTCTGGCCGCCGAACCCTGCCTCTGGGGCATGGCATTGAACTGCTGCAGCGAATTCGTGGCCGAAGGGTAGTTTCCCGCCGAAAACCAGTGTCGCGAATTGGAAGGACACTGGTTCGCTCGCACCACAAAATTCGTGCGCGGTCTTGGGAAGGGCACGACCCTGGTCGTGCCGCCCAACCGTGGCTCACAGACCCCGCTTTAGCGCCTGAGTTTGGCTGCGCGGGCCGAAGAAGCGAACCGCTGGGACTGAAGTCCCGCGGACCAGCGCCCTTTATGGCACGGCTGAAGCCGTGCCCTTCCCGCTATCAATCTCGGACGACAACTCGGGGCGGCACGCAGAAAGTTTCCCGACCAAACTAACACCGGCCTGACAGGATTTGCGCGGCCACGACTCTTCTACTATGCTGCCAAATTCGTTCCATCTTCGTATCATAAGAGTTAGAAAATCCGGGAGAGCGAATGGTGCGGACTATTCTGGCGGTTGTGATTTTGTGCGTGGCATTCACGTCCATGGTTGAGGCCGAGGCGCAGCCTTTGAATCTGATGCCCATGCCCGCGAAAGTGCAGATGGGGAATGGCCGGCTTCTGATCGATCCGGCATTCTCGATTTCGATCGCCGGCCATCGCGAGGCGCGGCTGGATCGCGCAGTGGAGATTTTCCTCAGCCAGTTGCGCCATCAAATCGGGATGCCTCCCATCGACATGAAGGTCACGGATTCCGCTTCGGCCACTCTGGTGGTTCAGGCAATTGGCGGAGCCCGAGAAGTTCAGGAGTTGGGCGAAGACGAATCCTACCGGCTGGATATCAGTAGTTCCGGCGCACACCTGAACGCCCCGACGACGCTCGGCGTCATGCGCGGATTCGCGACCTTTCTGCAGCTGGTGCGGATCACGAGCGAAGGTTTCGCAGTGCCCGCGCTATCCATTGAAGACAGCCCGCGCTTTCCCTGGCGCGGATTGATGATCGATTCCGGCCGCCACTTTATACCCCTGGATGTCCTGAAGCGGAACCTGGACGGCATGGCGGCGGTGAAGCTGAATGTATTTCACTGGCACCTCTCGGAAAACCAGGGCTTCCGGGTTGAGAGCAAAAAATTCCCCAAGCTGCAGGAAATGGGTTCGGACGGCCTTTACTACACCCAGGACGAAGTCCGCGACCTGATTGCCTATGCGCGCGAGCGCGGCATTCGCGTGGTTCCGGAATTCGATATGCCCGGGCACGCTACCGCCTGGTTCGTCGGTTATCCCGAACTGGCCAGCGGGCCGGGGCCATATCAGATCGAGCGCAAGTGGGGCGTTTTCGATCCCGCCATGGACCCTACGCGCGAAGAAACCTACAAGTTTCTCGATAAATTCATCGGCGAAATGGCCAAGCTCTTTCCCGATCAGTTCTTCCATATTGGGGGCGATGAAGTGAACGGCAAGGAGTGGGATGCGAATCCCAAGATCCAGGCGTTCATGCACGCCCACGGCATGAAAGACAACACCGATCTACAGGCGTACTTCAATCAGCGGGTGCAGAAACTTGTCGCCAAACACGGCAAGACCATGCTCGGCTGGGATGAAATTCTTCGCCCCGATCTGCCGAAAGATATCGTGATTCAATCCTGGCGCGGGCCGGACTCTCTGGCGCAGGCGGCGAAGCAGGGCTATCGGGGATTGTTATCCTCCGGCTTTTATGTTGATTTGATGTGGTCTGCGGAGCGGCATTACGCGACGGAACCGCTGAGCGGCGCCGCCGCCCACCTCACACCGGAGGAACAGAAACGTATCCTGGGCGGCGAGGCCTGCATGTGGTCCGAGTACGTTTCGCCGGAAAATGTAGATTCCCGCATCTGGCCACGCACCGCGGCTATCGCCGAAAGATTATGGTCGCCCCAGGACGTTCGCGACGTGAACTCGATGTATCAGCGTCTGGCTGTGGTCAGCCGGTGGCTAGACGAGTTCGGCCTGACCCACAATACAAGTTACGCTCCCATGCTCCGCCGCATTGCCGGGACGGACGACATAACCGCCGTCAAAACCCTGGCCGACGTGCTCGAGCCGGTGAAGGACTATACCCGGGAGGAAACGGCGCCGGCGCCGGCGACCAGCGCGTCGCCGCTGAATCGCATGGTGGACGCGGTGCGTCCCGAAAGCGCGACCGCACGGCAGTTTGCGGATGCCGTGAACCAACTGACTGGCGGCGCAGCCAAGCCCGGCACCGAAGCCCGGGTAAGAGATCTGCTCAGCCGCTGGCGCGACAACCAGGTCGAACTCCAGCCCCAGTTTGAGAGGTCCAATTTGCTCAAGGAAGTCGCTCCGGTGTCGCTGAACCTCTCGGCGCTGGGGGCGGCAGGTCTGGCCGCTCTCGACTATCTCGATCACGGCGAACGTGCCCCGGCCGCGTGGGTAACCGCGCAACTCGCGATGGCCGAGCAGGCCACGAAGGCACAGGCCCAGCTGCTGATCATGGTCGCTCCGTCGGTGGGGAAATTGATTCAAGCCAGCGCCGGCCAGGCGGCGCCGTCCTCAATGCCCGTAAAATAGGAAGGTGGATCAGAGTTTGAAACAGATCGTCCCCTGGCGGGCAAAATGTCATCCCGAGCGCAGCCGAGGGACCTTGAGTTCTGCATTCGTCACCAGAAACTTGTCCTCCATAAGGGATATGCACTCTCTCGAAGAGCACCCAAGTCAGGGCGGAAGACTCAAGGTCCCTCGACTGCGCTCGGGATGACAGGCACAATTGCTGACACCGCATCGACGGATTGGGAGGTGAGGCTGTGAATCCTGCAAGAGCCGGCAAGGAAACGTTCAAAAGCCACGACGATTTCACCGCCAAACCCGAGTCCTGGCCCGCTTTGCCGCTCGAGGCCTGGCAGGACACCTATGCCACGCTTCACATGTGGACTCAGATTGTGGGCAAAGTCCGGCTGGCGCAGAGCCCGCTGGTCAATCACTGGTGGGAAGTGCCGCTGTACATCAGCGCGCGCGGGCTCACCACGTCAGCCATTCCGTATCGCGAAGGCATCTTCGAGATGGAATTCGATTTTCTCCGCCACAACCTGGTCATCGAGACCAGCCAGGGTCAGGACAAGACCATTGCACTCGAGCCGCGTACAGTAGCCGATTTCTACAAGGAGTTCATGGCGGCGCTGGCGTCACTCGGCATCGACGTGAAGATCTGGCACATGCCCGTCGAGATTCCCGATCCGATCGCCTTCGATCGCGACACCCGGCATGCCTCCTATGATCGCGAATACGTGACCCGGTTCTGGCGCATCCTACTGGTGGTGGACAGCATTTTCCAGGAATTTCGTTCGCGCTTCATCGGCAAGAACAGCCCGGTGCACTTCTTCTGGGGAAGTTTCGATCTCGCAGTCACGCGTTTTTCCGGACGGCGCGCCCCCGAGCGCGAGGGCGCCGACGCGATCACGCGCGAGGCCTACTCGCATGAAGTCATCAGCGCCGGATTCTGGCCCGGCGGCGGCGAGATGAAAGGGCCCGCGTTCTACGCTTATGCCGCCCCCGAGCCGGCCGGGTACGGCCAGAGCGCGGTCCGTCCCGGCCAGGCGTTTTATCATCCCCAGATGAAGGAATTCTTCCTGATGTATGACGATGTTCGGCAGGATCCCACTCCCCGGGCTGCCCTGCTGGAATTTCTGCAAAGCACCTACGAAGCCGGAGCTAACCTGGCCAAGTGGGACCGGGCGGAGCTGGAACGAACCGCTTAGCCCTGCCGGTGAGGAAAGGGAAATGAGGCATCCCCTCTCTGGAACGCCAATGGGTTGGTGTTTCACTTCTTGAAGTAATATGTCCAACTCACACTAACGTAGGATTTCAAGGGAACCCCCACGATGCGTTCGAACGGAGAAGGCTCGGTCTGGAGCGCCAGCGTTTCGGTCGTCTGCCCCGTGTAGCCGCTGGCCAGCATGAAGTTCGCGCACACGGTCATGCGATTTTCTCTGAATGGCCGGAGAACCGCTCCCCGAATTTCTCGCACGGCCACGCCCGTGAAGCCGTCGCCGAGAGGTTTGGCTTTCACATATTCAAACTCGCCTCGAATTTGAAGGTGAAATGGCAGGTGATTCTCAGACGCAACGGCGTCCCAAATCATGCGCGGAGCCTCTGGCACAGGCTGACCCGTCTGGGTGTCCCTGGCATCCGCTTGCGAGTAGGAGATGTCGAACGCACCGTGCGAAAAATTTCTCTGCAGGGAGACCATCAGAACCTTATTCAGGGAAGGGCCGACAATCTGCTGCAGGCCAGTATCGGGATCGATTTTCGCCAGCTCTTGAGAATTCGAGACATGTCGGAGCGTGACGTAGAGTTGAGTCTGGCTGATCGCCTTGAAGAGCACAAGTTGATAGGCACGCGATGGCGAAAGAAGACTTGGCTGCCCCGTGCCGTTGCCGATTCGTGGGTCTTCCGTATGGAACGCTTCTCCGTAGATGAAGGCAACGGTTGGAAGCTGCCAGCCATCCGGCGGCGCCAGCGTCAGCGTTCCTTTCGGGAGCGTTAGCAAAGCTAGCCGGTTGAAGGAATTCTGTGGATTGATGATGTCCCGATTGTCCATCCAGACTTGTTCCTGGCGAAATCCCAAGTCGTAGCGGAGATACTTGCCGGCAGCGCCGTCCAACGAAGCAAAAGGTTCCGCGAATGAAAGAGTTAGGTTGTTGCTGGTCACGGGCTGAAAGACGCCCTGATCATCGACGTGCTTAAGATCCAGATTCAGCGGCCCGTCCCGGCGAAGGTCAACTCCGGCAAGCAGAGAAAACCAGGAGCGGACGCGCTGCATGTAGCTGATCTCGCCGCCCACAACGTTCCGGTTTTCGCTCTGCTGAATCAGTCCGTCGCCGAAATTCGACCGCAGGGTGAGGGCATAGTTCCGAAAGAAGCTGGAGAAGGACAGTTGCTTCTGCTCGTCCAGCTTCCAGTTGTCGGTAGCCACCAGAAGAAAGGTGTGCGTGCGGTCGAGTTGCCGATTGTCGATCGTATCGCGTGCCACGTGCACGTCGATCGGAATCAGCCCTGGAACATAGGAAGACCCGTAATAGCCGATGCCGAACACAGTTAACTCATGGCGCCCCAGCGCAAATTGACGCAAGCCATTCAACTTGTACTGCTGCCGGTGTTCTAGTCGGTCGAGCAATCCATTTCCAAAGGACCCCTCGATCGCAACCCAAGCATTCGTGAGTGGATTCCGAGGGCTCCAGCCCGCCATGACGTCGGCGTCGCGATAGTCTCCCGTGAGTTGAATGAAATCGGTAAGGCGCTGCCTCGGGACATACGAAGCCGCCAGATCGACAGAGTTGTTTCCTTGCCGAACATCGAAGGCTCCGCCATTCACAGTGACGGCTTCAATCGCCGGGGGGATGAGGAAATTCGGATCGGCATAGCCGTTTCCGTGCGCATTGGCGGGCAGGTTGTTGGGATAGAGAAAGTCCCCGACTTGAAAGTACTGAGCGATGGGCTCGCCATGGTCCCCGGCAACACCAGGAGCGAAATACTGCGGAGCCTTGATTCCTCCCGACGCGGTCTCGATCGGAAGCCCCGGAATTGAGATGGGCGCACCGGGCCGACCCGGATTGGCGTCCAACATCTGATCGTGAAAAACAATGCGCTGCGCCGGATCGGGGGCTAAGGAAGACGGGGTCGAAGCGATGACACTGATTGCTTGTCGGACCGAGACTAGCTGCCGGAATTGCAGACTGACTTGTTTCTGCCGACCGTTGACGACGGTAACATCCGCGATCACCGGAACAAAAGAGGCTGCCTCCGCCTGCAGCTGGTATTCACCCGGACTAAGACCCTCAAGAATGAAGTTTCCTTGTTCGCCACTGATGGTTTCGCGAATCAGCGTTCCGGCGGCATTCAGGAGCTTCAAGTGCGCCCTGGCGACCGGCGCACCCTGCGGGTCAAGGATTTTTCCTGCCAGTCGTTGCAGATCGGTCGCTGCAGCCAGGTTGGAACAGAAGACGATTGCACAGAATACCGACAATCCTCTTTTGGCAAGCGGCGACCGATCGCGCAAACGATGAAACAGGCAGAGCACTTAGATCAAGGATACCCGTTATGCAGCGATTCATAGCACTCCCAGTGAGTGGCTACGACGGGATTCTTGTCGCATAACCGGCAATTCAGAAGTAACTGTCGTAAACAGCGTCTACACGCATAACCCATTCTGCCCCGTCTCGTTGCGGCCTTTTGTCTTCGGTTCCTTCCACGTTCGCCGGTGCTCGGGTTAGTACTGTGGCGGCCTGAAAATCAAGCGAAAGGGAAACCTGCCGTGGAATCTGTGACTTGGCTAAACCGAAGAAAACTAAGGGAGAAGGAGACTGGCGTACGACCTTGGTACTCTGTCCAAGGTCACGGACGGGTCCTACCATGAGACGTCTGTTATACGACTATGGCGACTCCCACTCTCGATCCCAAGACCAGCGATGCGGTCCAGGCACTAGTGCAGTTACTGCGTTCCCGCTCGTCGGAAGAAATCCGGCAGCGCATGTACGACAATCCTCCCGGAAGTCCGTGGTGGGCGGCCTGCAAAACCGAGCTTGATCTGCGCAACAGCGAACGGGCGGCAACAGCCTTGGTCGACACCTCCCGCATACTGGACAAAATGCACAGCGCCACCGACCACCTCGACGAGCTTACCGATAAGTTGCTGCAGGCGACTACCGACATGGCCGAAGTGGTGAAAGGCGTGCGTGAGTCGGGCCGGCGAATGGAATTTGCGACTTATGTAATTGTGGGATTGACCATCGTGCAGCTTTTCTACATTGCCTTCCAGTTCTCGGCTCGGCACTAGAAAATGCAGGCACCGAACCCGTCCATTTCGCGCTCAGGGCAGCCTCGTTCGGGCGGCTCACCACGGGCAATGGGTAGTGCCTCAGTTTGAACAGACCTTTCCCTGGCGTCACCCTGAGAGACTTTAGTCTCGAAGGATCTGGCGCGCATCTGCTCAAATCGTGACCCAGGCACAAAGACGCTGCACGCCAGATGCTTCGCAAGCTCAGCATGACTCCAGATATCGAACTACCAACGACCGGGTAACGCCTCAGTTTCAAACTGAGGCACCACCGGCAATGCCTTCGTTGCCGCTTGCCCCAGGCCTCCGGTACCATAGCCGCCGTGGCCAACTACATCGGAGCAATCGATCAGGGAACTACCAGCACACGCTTTTGCGTGTTTGACGCAGCCGGCAAAACGGTTGCAGCGGCGCAAAAAGAGCACCAGCAGATTTATCCGCAGCCGGGATGGGTCGAGCACAATCCCGAAGAAATCTGGCAGGCGACGCAGGATGTGATGGCGCTGGCCCTGGAGCAGGGAAATCTTCGCGCCGCCGACCTGGCCGCGATCGGGATTACCAACCAGCGCGAGACCACTGTGCTCTGGGAGCGGAAAACCGGCAAGCCCGTGGCCAACGCCCTGGTCTGGCAGGACACCCGGGTGGACGATTACGTCGCGGAATTCTCGCGCGAAGGCGGGGCGGACCGCTTCCGAAGCAAAACCGGACTTCCGCTCAGCACTTATTTCAGCAGCCTGAAAATTCGCTGGCTGCTCGACCATGTGCCGGGCGTGCGCGAGAAGGCTGAAGCCGGCGAGGTTGTTTTCGGCAACATCGATTCCTTTCTTACCTGGCACCTGACCGGCGGACCCGACGGCGGACTGCACATCACCGACGTTACCAACGCCAGCCGCACCCAGTTGATGGACCTCGACACGCTTTCGTGGGATGCGGAACTGCTGCACGCGTTTGGGATTCCGGAAGGGATGCTGCCCCGCATCTGCTCCAGCGGCGAAGCTTATGGGACGGTAAAACTCGGCGCTGCCAAGGGAATTGCGATTGCCGGAATCCTGGGCGACCAGCAGGCTGCGCTGGTGGGCCAGACCTGCTTCAAATCCGGCGAAGCGAAAAATACTTACGGCACCGGCTGCTTCCTGTTAATGAACACAGGCGAACGCGCCGTGCGTTCCACGTGCGGGCTGCTCACCACGGTTGCCTACAAATTTGGTAAGCAGCCGGCGTGTTATGCGCTCGAGGGCAGCATTGCTATCACCGGGGCACTGGTGCAATGGCTGCGCGACAATCTGGGGCTGATCGGAAGCAGCCCTGAGGTCGAAACCCTGGCACGCACGGTGGAAGACAACGGCGGCGTCTACTTTGTGCCGGCCTTCTCCGGTCTCTATGCGCCTTACTGGAAGCACAATGCCCGGGGCGTTATCGCCGGCCTGACCCGTTACGTCAACAAAGGACACCTGGCACGCGCCGTGCTGGAGGCAACCGCTTTTCAGACTCGAGAAGTGGTCGAAGCCATGGAGCAGGATTCCGGCATCGCCCTGGATGTGCTGCGCGTGGATGGCGGCATGGTCGACAACTCGCTTCTGATGCAGTTCCAGGCGGACATCCTGAATCGCCCGGTGGTGAAGCCCCTGATTAAAGAAACCACCTCACTGGGTGCGGCCTATGCCGCGGGCTTGGCGGTCGGCTTCTACAAAAACACCGACGATCTGCGGAAAAGATGGTCGGTGGCACAAAGCTGGAACCCCAGCCTGGACGAGCCGAAGCGCGCCGAGATGTACCGGCTGTGGAAGAAGGCAGTGACGCGGTCGTTTGACTGGATGGAGTAGAAACTCCTGGCCGGCTCCGGGGCTAGCCGGAGCACGACATGGGTATCCACGAGAATCACCGCAGATTTCCCCACTCGTTCGGGGAAAGCGCAGGGGATGTGACATCTCCGGTTATGCGGCCTTTACCGTGGAAAAACCCAAAGATGTCGTCACGTCGGTGTTGACTGGGACGAGCTTGGCCGGGCTGGCCGTGTTTGGTGATAACAACGGTTTCGCGCTTGGCTTTGACCTCGTCCATGATGGCGAGACAATTTGTCCTGAACGCGCTAGCGGCGATGGTTTTCATAGAAAACTTTCCCTTATCATCATGGTCATAAATCTGGAAAGCAATATATATGACTGGCGCCCCGCGCCCTCATTCCTCGCCCACCTTGAGCACCGCCAGGAACGCTTCCTGGGGAATATCCACGCGGCCGATGCGCTTCATGCGCTTCTTGCCCTCTTTTTGCTTTTCCAGCAACTTGCGCTTGCGCGAGATGTCGCCGCCGTAGCACTTGGCGATTACATTCTTGCGGATCGCCGACACCGTCTCGCGGGCAATAATCTTCGACCCAATCGAAGCCTGGATGGCGACTTCGAACATCTGCCGGGGAATCAGCTGCCGCATCTTGGAGACCAGCAACTTGCCGCGCTCGTAGGCAAAATCGCGGTGCACGATGATGGAAAGCGCGTCCACCGGTTCCCCCGCCACCAGGATGTCGAGTTTCACCATGGGCGATTCCCAATAGTCCGCGAGATGATAGTCGAGCGAAGCGTAGCCGCGGGACACAGACTTGAGCCGATCGTAAAAGTCGAGCACGATTTCGTTCAAGGGAAGTTCGTAGTGCAGCATCACCCGCGAGGAACTTACATATTCGAACGTCTTTTGCTTGCCGCGCTTGTCTTCCACCAGCTTCAGAATTCCGCCTACGTATTCTTCATTGGTCAGAATAGTGGCCAGGATCACCGGTTCCTGGACTTTGGCAATCTCGCTGGGGTCGGGCCAGCGCGAAGGATTGTCGACCTCAATCAGCTCGCCGTCGGTTTTTGTGATCTTGTAGCGCACGCCCGGGGCGGTGGTGATCAGCTCCAGGTTGAACTCGCGTTCCAGCCGCTCCTGGATGATTTCCATGTGCAGCAGGCCCAGGAAGCCGCAGCGGAAGCCGAAGCCCAGCGCGACTGAACTTTCTGGCTCGAAGAAGAATGACGAGTCATTGAGGCGCAGTTTTTCCAGCGCTTCACGCAGCTGGGTGTGCTCATGCGCGTCCACGGTATAAAGCCCGGCGAAAACCATGGGCTTGATTTCTTCAAAACCGGGCAGCGGTTCAATCGCCGGATTGGCCTCGTCGGTGATGGTGTCGCCGATCTTGGTGTCGGCCACGGTCTTGCTGTTGGCCATCAGAAACCCTACTTCGCCGGCACGTAGTTCATCCACCTCCACTGGCTTGGGCGTGAGGACACCCAGAGTTTCGACTTCCAGCACCCGTCCATTCCACATCAAGCGGATTTTCTGCCCCTTGCGGATGGTGCCTTCAAATACGCGCG
This sequence comes from Terriglobales bacterium, assembly GCA_050746005.1. Taxonomy (GTDB): domain Bacteria; phylum Acidobacteriota; class Terriglobia; order Terriglobales; family Acidobacteriaceae; genus JAIQFF01. Next base: position 18,224 of record JBOGLC010000017.1, on the reverse strand, counting down.
TCAGCACGATCACGCCGCGGTAGGGATCGAACCAGGAGTCGAAAATCAGCGCCTGCAGCCGGTTTTCGGGGTTCCCCTTGGGCGGAGGCACGCGCTTCACAATGGCTTCCAGAACGTCGGGTACGCCCTGGCCGGTCTTGGCGCTGATCAGCACCGCGTCAGAAGCGTCGAGCCCGACCGCTCCTTCAATCATCTCCTTGGTGCGCGCGACATCGGCGCTGGGCAGGTCAATCTTGTTGATGACGGGAATAATCTCCAGGCGATTGTTGATTGCGAGGTAGGCGTTGGCCAGCGTCTGCGCTTCTACGCCCTGCGAGGCGTCTACCACCAGCAGCGCGCCTTCGCAGGAAGCCAGCGAGCGCGAAACTTCGTAGGAAAAATCCACATGGCCCGGGGTATCGATCAGGTTGAGCTGGTAGGTTTGACCGTCCTCGGCGGTGTACATCATGCGAACCGCATGGGCCTTGATGGTAATACCGCGTTCCCGCTCCAGGTCCATGGAATCGAGCACCTGGGCCTGCATCTCGCGCGCGGTGAGCGCCCCCGTCAACTCCAGCAGGCGGTCGGCCAGCGTGGATTTGCCATGATCGATATGAGCAATGATGGCAAAATTGCGGAGAAAGGCGGCGTCCATGGGGGCAGCGGTCAATATCTGATTCTAACGTACTTCGGGCGCCCGACTTCAGCCCTGTCAGGCACACGCCCTGGATGCTCCGCCGGGGGCCGGTTACAATTCGAGGTGATGCTCGTGCTCGCGTCCGCTTCTCCGCGCCGTCAGGAATTGCTGCGCAATGCAGGCATTCAGTTCACTGTGCTTCCACCCAACATCCCTGAACTTCCACTCGAGGGAGAGAGCCCGCGCCATTGCGCGGAACGCCTGGCGCGGGAGAAGGCCCAGGCAGTATCACGGCAGCAGCCCGACAGGCCGGTCTTGGCCGCCGACACGATCGTCGTCGTAGACGGCGAAATTCTGGGCAAGCCCCGCGACAACGCCGATGCCATGCGCATGTTGCGCCTGCTTTCCGGAAGGGCTCATGACGTCATCACGGGCGTCTGCCTCGCAGGTTCCCTGAGAACCGGGAACCAGAAACTCAAAACTGGATTTGATGACACGCGTTCCGAAAGCACCCGGGTGACGATGACCGCGCTCAGCGATGAAGACATCCATTCCTACATCGCCAGCGGCGAACCCATGGACAAAGCGGGAGCTTACGCCATCCAGGGCATGGCTTCACGCTGGATTCCGCATATTGAAGGAGACTACTTCAACGTGGTGGGCTTACCAGTGGCGCTGGTGTACCGGATGCTACAGGAGCACGGGCTGGATGGAGAGGAAACTTAATCGCGCGATGGTTTAGCTCTTCTTGTCCGCATCCTGCTCACCATCTTTTACTGCGGACTTGAAATTCTTAATGCCTTCTCCCAGTCCCTTGCCCAGGTCGGCGAGCTTGCTCGGTCCGAAGATCAAAAGAGCTATGGCCAAAATGATCAGAATTTCAGGCAATCCCAATTTTCCAGGCATGTGAATCCTCCCTAGTGGGTTTGCCAAGCGCTCGGGAGCGCGTTGAGAGTTGGCGAAGAACCCTGTGGAAATTCTAGGCTACCCGGGTGCCGTAGTCAAAGTATGCGCAGTGGAACCTTAAGTTTTAATCAATCTCGTAGCTTGGCGTCATCCTGAGGGACTTTAGTCCGGGCGTACCGCGGCACAGCAGATCCGCTGCACGCCAGATCCTTCGCAAGCTCAGCATGACGCCTTCTAGGGTTGGGGGCAGGCGTTTGAAGGGGAAGGACCGGGCGCCGTGCTTCGGCACACCAACACTCACACCTGGCGTCATCCTGAGGGACTTTAGTCCCGAAGGATCTGGCGCGTACCGCGACACAGCATATCCGCTGCACGCCAGATGCTTCGCAAGCTCAGCATGACGACTTGTAGGGGTGGGGGCAGGCGCTTGAAGGGGAAGGACCGGGGAGCCGTGCTTCGGCACACCAACACTCACACCTGGCGTCATCCTGAGGGACTTTAGTCCCGAAGGATCTGGCGTGTACCGCTACGATTGCCTGGGCGAAGTGCGCATCCCTTCACGCCGGAATTCTTCACGGCCCCGAGGCCTTCCAGGATGACCCCGCACGCGCTACACGCGCTCGATCAGTTCCGCCAGGAGCGTCGCCCGGCGTGGCAGTTCAGAAATTACGACTGACTCGTGTGCGGCGTGGGCCCCTTCCCCCACCCCTCCCAGGCCATCCAGTGTGGGGATTCCCAGGCTGGCTGTGAAGTTTCCGTCCGACCCCCCGCCGACTGACGCTTCTTCCAGCTTCCAGCCTAATTGTGTGGCAATCTCCGAAGCCTTCCTGTACAGCGCCGCCACCCCGGCGCTCCGTTCCAGGGGCGGACGGTTTAGGCTTCCCGTGATTTCCAGCCTGCATTTGCGATTGAAGGGCCGAAGCGCTCGCAGCTTACGGTCGATGAGTGCGGCGTCACCCCGGCGCGCCACGCGCACATCGAGCAAGGCTGTAGCCGATGCCGGGATCACGTTGGTGCGCGTGCCCCCGGAAACCAACCCCACGTTCAAGGTGAGCCCGCGCTTCAGATCGACCAGCTTGGTGATGGCCGTGATTTGCTTTGCCATTTCGACAATGGCGCTCTCACCCTCGTCGAAATCCAGGCCGGAGTGCGCCGCCTTGCCGGTGACCTTGATGGCATATTCTCCGACTCCCTTGCGGGCTGTCTTTACCGCGCCCTTCGAACCGTAAGCCGGCTCCAGCACCAGCACAGCGGCAGAATTTCGAGCCAGGCTTTCGGTGATGCGGCGGGAAGAATGGCTTCCCACCTCCTCGTCCGAGACCAGCAATACCGTGACCGGACGCGGCACGGTGTCGCCGTGCCATGCACGCAGTCCCTCAAGGGCATGGAGGATCAGCGCAATACCCGACTTCATATCCAGGGCGCCGGGTCCCCAGAGTCTTCCGTTGGCTACACGGCACGGCATCGTCGAAAGCGTTCCCATCGGGTACACGGTGTCAATGTGGCCCAGAAGCAGGATCGGCTTGCCGCTGCGGGCGCCGGCAAAATCCACCTGCAGATGGTTCCCGAGATTTTGGACGCGATGGAATTTTGCGTGGCCGCCGATTTTCTCGAAGCGGCCAGCCAGAAGCGCGCCCAGTTGATCTACGCCGGGTTTGTGCTCGCTGGGTGACTCGATGTCTACCAGCTGGCGGATGGTTTCGGTGAGGGCATCTTTGCGCTCGGTAAAAAAGCGAAGCCGATTCGTGGTTTCGGCGGGAGCAGACGATTGTGGCTTTTTGAGGACCTTCTTCATAGGTTGATTCTCGAAAATGGCTCGGCCTGAAATACCTTAATACCGGCGTCATCCTGAGGGACTTTAGTCCCGAAGGATCTCGCGTGCAGCGTTGACGGCTCCCGGCGGCGAATCCGCTTCACGCCAGATGCTTCGCAAGCTCAGCATGACGCCTGGCGGGGGGAACAGTTCAAACAAGAGCTACTACCATATTCTCGCAGTATTCCGCGGCCGAGTCGCGGTACAGTATAATCTCGGCTCTGACGGGAAGAGACTTACGATAAAAATGACCGACACCGTTCATCCAGCGGCCCCCACCCTGGCGCCGGCGAAGACCACACTGGACATCATCGATATTTTCCACATTCTGCCTCACCGTTTCCCTTTTCTGCTGATCGACCGGGTGATTGAAATCCAGCCCAAACAGCGCATTGTGGCCATCAAGAACGTGACCATCAACGAGCCTTTTTTTGCCGGACACTTTCCCAATCTGCCGATCATGCCGGGAGTGCTGATTGTCGAAGCCATTGCCCAGGCGGGCGGAGCTTTGCTGCTTTCTGAAGTGGAAGACCGGAAAGAAAAGCTGATCATGTTCACCGGCATCGAACGGGCAAAATTCCGCCGGCCGGTGGTGCCCGGCGACCAGTTGCGCATTGAAGTTGAGCTGAAGAACTGGCGGGCGCGGCCGCGCATGATCGCCGTCCGCATGGAGGGAATTGTCTACGTCGGCTCCAAACGGGTGGCCGAAGCCGCCGTCAGTTGCCAACTGGTAGAGACCGCCCGCGGGCGCGGTGGATCCGCTGACCCAACCGCGGAGACGGACGAACCCGAATAAGCTCTCGTATGGCGAAACGCCCGCAGCCAACCAGTACACCGCAGCTTGATGCCGCCGCGAAATCCGCCGCTGGGGTTCATCCCACCGCGATTATCGATCCTGGCGCAAAAGTTCACTCCTCCTGCAAGATCGGCCCCTACTGCGTGATCGGGCCGGAAGTCGAAATCGGCGCAGGCTGCCGTCTGGTTTCGCACGTTGCCATCGAGGGACCGACGAAAATCGGATCGGACAATGGATTTTTCCCGTTCTCTTCGATCGGCATGGCGCCGCAGGACATTACCTACGCCGGTGAGCCCACTCGCCTTGAAATCGGCGACCACAATGAAATTCGCGAGTTTGTCACCATCAACCGCGGCACCGTCAAGGGCGGCGGAGTAACCCGCGTCGGCAGCCACACCCTGGTCATGGCCTACACTCACATTGCGCACGATTGCATCGTCGGGAACCACGTCATTCTGGCCAACGCCGCGACCCTGGGAGGCCATATCACGGTCGGGGACTGGGCAGTGGTGGGGGCCCTCTGTCCGATCCATCACTTCGTGCGCATCGGGGCGCACTCATTTATCGGCGGCGGCACAACGGTTACCCGCGACGTGCTGCCTTTCTCGAAAACGGCAGCTGCGCGGGATACCCATGCTTATGGTCTCAACGCGGTGGGTTTGGAGCGGCGGGGCTTCAGCCCAGATCGCATCCGTAAGATTCACCACGCGTACAAGCTTCTGCTTGCCTCCAGGCTCAACACTTCACAGGCGCTCGAGCGGATGAAGTCCGAGTCGGAGCGGGGCGAAGATGTGGACATGCTGATAAGCTTCATCGAGGCATCGGAACGCGGCGTGATCAAGTAGAGGGCCTGACTTCCTTAGCAGATTGGCCAAAGTCCGGGACACATCTTCTCGTCGTGGAGAACGTGGGAGATCGTCCATTCGTCGAGGATCTCAATCGCGGGGTCTTTCGCCAGTTGGGCATTGATCATGGCCCGAACCAGCTTCTCGACGTTGCTCTGGGCTTCGGCTTTGCGTTTGGCGAACTCGTGCAAACCCACGTTGTGCGTTTCGAGGCCCGATTTGAGCAACACCTTGAACCCACTTTCGCACTGGAGCGAGAATTTGAAACGATGCCTGGCCGCAGCCCGTATGGCCGCTCCCCACATGTATCCTGACGGGTGCTGGATGATGGACGGCGTCTCAGCCATAAGATTTCCGGGCGGTCCCGCTTGCCTTTCGTGGATGAAAGATTGTGCTACGTGAAGCGCGCCCGAGGCAAGAGGTTGTCTGGTCCGGCGGTGGCTGAATTTGCGACGGGGCCGTTCGGCGGGGACGTCATGCTGAGCTTGCGAAGCATCTGGCGCGAAGCGGATTTAAAGCAGGTCAGCCCTTGCGTAGCTGCACGCAAGATCCTTCGGGACTAAAGTCCCGCAGGATGACACCCTTTGTAAGTTGCATTTCCTATTCAGCCACTAACTCTGGTCCGGAAGCGTGGCGGTTTGAAGATACTGGCTCTCTCGAAGGCGTCATGCTGAGCTTGCGAAGGATCTGGCGTGAAGCGGCCATGAACCTTGACTGCGAAGCCGGGCCGGTGCGCGCCAGACCCCTTCGACTCGCTCAGGACAGGCTCTTCGGGACTGAAGTGCCTGAGGATGCTGCCGGGTGGGGAGCGTTTTGACCATGACAGAACGAATCGGTCTCATCGCTGGAAACGGAACCTTTCCCTTGCTGGTGCTGGACGCCGCGCGCGCACAGGGGTTTGAGGTTATTGTCGCCGCCATCAAGGAAGAAGCGTTTCCGGAAATTGAGAAACACGGGGCCGCGGCCGTGCACTGGCTGTCTCTGGGCGAGTTGTCCCGCCTGATCGAGACCTTTCAGCGGGAGGGTGTGCGCCGCGCCATCATGGCGGGACAGGTGAAGCACAAGCAGATTTTCTCCAGCATTCGTCCCGACTGGAAACTGGCGAAGTTGCTGCTTTCCCTGGGCACGCGAAACACCGACTCGCTGCTCGGCGCAGTCGCCCAGACTCTGGCGGAAGAGGGCATCACGCTGGAGAATTCAACCTCGTTCCTGGAGCCTTTGCTGGCCCGGTCGGGCGTGCTTACGAAGCGCGCGCCGACGGCGCAGGAAAAGAAGAACATCGAGTACGGACGCCTGGTCGCCCGCAAGTTGGCACAGTATGATATCGGGCAAACGGTCGTGGTCGCGGAGTCAGCCTGCGTAGCCGTCGAAGCCATGGAAGGCACGGACGCAACTATCGTGCGCGCCGGGGAGATCATGCGGTCGCTGGCCGGAGATGCCTCCACGCTCGGCCGTGAACTCACCGTGATAAAGATCGCCAAACCGAATCAGGATATGCGTTTTGATGTTCCCGTGATCGGGGCAAAGACGATTGAAGTAATGCGTCAAGCCGGAGCTACATGCCTCGCCCTCGATGCGGGCAAGAGCCTGCTGCTGGACGGGCAGACCATCATCACGTCCGCGGATGCGGCGGATGTTGCCATAGTTGCTGACGAACATGTTGCAGGTCCAGGAACGATTGGGAGCACGCCATGACTGAAACCTTCCGCCTCGCTGACCAGATCCGCCGTGCCTTCGAGGGCAATGCCTGGCACGGCGATTCCATTCTTGAACTGCTGGCCGGGGTTAGCGCCAAAACTGCCGCTGCCCGGCCGATCAAGAGCGCCCACACCATCTGGGAGATTCTTCTGCACATCGCTGCCTGGGATGATGCAGTCTGTCGCCGGATCGCCGGCAATGCCGTAACTCTCACCGACGAGCAGAACTTCCCGGCGGTGAAGGATCCAGGCGAAGCCGCATGGAGCCAGGCCATTGAGTCCACCAAGAAAACCCACCACGAACTGATTAAGGCGGTCGCCGCCTTTCCCGATTCGCGCCTCATGGATCAGGTTCCGGGCAAGAGCCAGAATTACTACAACTTCTTTTACATGTTCAGCGGCATCGTGCAGCACGAGCTCTATCATGCCGGACAGATCACTCTGCTAAAGAAGGCACAGGACTGATACGACGGCGTCTTAAAAGGCGGATGTCATCCTAAACGCGGATGTCATCTTAGTCGTTGATGTCATCTTATTACGCTGATGTCATCCCGAGCTTGCGAAGGATCTGGCGGGGAGCGCCTCGGATGCCGCCAATCGCTGTCATGACCCGCGCGGAATCCCTCGGGACTGTGGTCCCTCAGCATGACGCCGTAATTGGAACTAGGAGAAAGACTGGCCGACAACTTCATTAACGTTGCAGTCATTGGCGTGGGCGCCTTCGGACGCAACCACGCCCGCATCTATCACCAGCTGGCGCAGCAGGGTGAAGCGGTCCGCCTGGTGGGCGTGGTCGATCAGGACCTGGTTCGTGCAGACGCCGTGGCTCGAGAATTTGGTTGCCGCGCCTTCGGATCGATCGAGCAATTGGTCAGCACCCATAGCGAAGTGCAGGCCGCCTCCGTGGCCGTGCCCACGGTGCAGCATTTGAAGACTGCCCGGACCCTGATGGAAGCCGGGGTCGATGTGCTGGCCGAAAAGCCGCTGGCGGCGTCGCTGGCGGAAGCCGACGAACTGGTGGGCCTGGCCCGGAGTTTGAAACGCGTGGGCCAGGTCGGACACCTGGAACGCTTCAATCCGGCGGTTCGCGCCACGGCGCCCCTGATCACCCGGCCCATGTTTTTTGAAGTTCACCGGTTGAGCGTATTCACTCCGCGGTCACTCGATGTGGACGTGGTTCTCGATCTTATGATTCACGACCTCGACGTCGTGCTCTCGCTGGTGAACTCGCCGGTAAAGGAGATTCGTGCCGTCGGCCTGCCCATTCTTTCCGGCAAAGCTGACATTGCCAACGTTCGCCTGGAATTCGAGTCCGGTTGCGTGGCCAACTTCACCGCCAGCCGGGTTTCCACGGAACGGGTCCGCAAGCTCCGCTTCTTTCAGCCCCGGCAATATATTTCTCTCGATTACAGCCGGCAGGAGGTGCTTGTCTTCACCGTGGACGAGGCTGGCGGCGGGATAGCAGGCACTCCTTCAGTCAATCCGCAGATCAAGGTGGCGAAGCCTGCCATCGTGGCGGAAGAACCGTTGCAAGCTGAGATCGAATCATTCCTGGAAGCGGTGCGGACGCGCTCTCAACCTCTGGTCTCATTCGAGGACGGCCGGCGCGCCCTCGCGGTTGCCCTCGATATCGTGGCCGCCATCCGCGAACACGGTCAGAAAGTTCAGCTCGATCGGTTGCGTTGATCGTGCCTGACATCACCTGCAAGTCCTTGCCCCACAACGGCTCAGCATGATTTTCTGTTTTACACTTCTTGACAAAATCGGGTAGCGCTTCGGGGTAACCTTTATTGACCAGTCGGGTACAAAGGTAAGGATCGCTGCCCCCTGGTTTTTCGCAGATATTCAGGAAAGATGCGAGAATAAAGACCAGAGGTCAGTCGTCATTCGCCAGTTGTTCATCCCTGAAACGTTTGGTCTTAGCCAAACGGCCACGGGACGAACCGGCAATGACGCATTTGAAACAAAGCCCGCAGGTTGATGTCAATCACTGAAATCCCGCCGCGCAATCCTGCCCCAGCAGAGCCACCGCCTACAGCCCCGGGCAGTGATCTTTACGACGCCGGCAGCTGGGAAACTGCCTATCGCGAGATGCATGATGTTCCCGCCCTGCTGATTCAGTTGCAGGACGATCTTTCCCGCTCGCGGCAGCGCGAGGCGTTCTGGATTTCCGTCGTCGTCCACCTGGCAATCGTCATTCTGGTGGTCAACTCTTCGCGGCTGGAAGGGCTGATGCACAAGCGTTCGGTGCTGCTGATCAATCCCCAAGACCTGATGAAGCAGAAAGACCTGACCTACCTGGAGCTTCCGCCGGACGAGCAAAAACTCACTAAGCGGCCCGACACCAATAAAATCTCGGACAAAGACCGAATGGCGACCTCCAAGGCGCCGCAACTGGATCGCCGCGAGTTGAAGAAGATTCTGGACAGCGCGCGTCGGGGCGCGCCTGGTTCCGGCGCTCCGCCGGCGCAGTCGCAGCCCGCTCCGCCGGCCCCGGCCGCACAGGGCCCGCCAGCGCCGCAGGAACAGTCCCCGCCACCGCAGCCGCCCCCTGATCAGGTGGCCCGCCTGCAGACTCCGACCGCGCCAAAGCCCACACCGAATTTCAATACAGGCGCCGTATCACCCGGATCGGCGATCGAGCAGGCGGCTCGCGCGGCCATCTCCAATCGCGGCGGTTACGGCGGCGACGGCGGTGACTATGGCCTGGGCCAGGGCAAGCAAGCCGGCGAAGCCATTGGACCGATGGACGTCTTGAGCGACACCATGGGCGTGGATTTCGGCCCCTACCTGGCCCGGGTGCTGCATGATGTGCGTGAAAACTGGTATCGCATCATTCCCGAGTCGGCGCGCGCGCCGCTCATGAAAAAGGGAAAAGTTTCAATTGAGTTTGCCATCCTGAAGGACGGGCAGGTAGCGGGCCTGCAGATCGTGGGCTCTTCCGGCGACGTGGCGCTCGATCGTGCAGCCTACGGCGGCATCACCGCGTCCAAACCCTTCCCGCCGCTTCCGACGGAGTTCGGCGGTCAGTATCTGGCGCTGCGCTTCCACTTTTACTACAACCCGGAACGATCGGAATTACAGTAAATCAGTGGTCGGTTGCTGGTCGTTGGCGGTTGGTGGTTGGTCATTGGTCGTTGGCTAAAACCAAAGCCCCTGGAACAGGCGCGGCCCGATAGAGATTGACGACCACAGGCCAAAAGCCGACTTACCAGACTCTGCATCTCTTCTCCCGCACCATCGGCGAGCCTGCCTTGCACTGGAAGGCCTGCTGAAATTCCGGCGTGTTGGAAACTACTCCGTTGGTCCGAAATTTGTCCGGAGAGTGCGGATCGATGGTGGCCCACATGCGCTTGGTTTCGTCGCGAGTGCTGGCACACCAGCTCTGGCCGTATCCGATGAAAAAGCGCTGTTCCGGGGTAAAGCCGTCAACTGGCTCCAGCTTTTGGTCCGGGGTTTCCTTCTTCCAGGCCATGTAGGCCAGCATCATGCCGCCCAGGTCGGCGACATTCTCGCCCAAGGTCAGCTGCCCGTTGACCCTGATGTCATCGACCGCGACATATTGCGAATATTGATCGGAGATGCAACTGGCGCGCTGGTCAAACTGCTTCCCATCCTCGGGCGTCCACCAGTCGCGCAGGTTGCCCTGGGCGTCGAACTGGCGTCCTTCGTCGTCGAAACCATGGGTGAGTTCGTGTCCGATGGTCGAGCCGGTGTCGCCGTAGTTCGGAGCATCGTCGGCGCTGGCATCGAAAAATGGCGGCTGCAGGATGCCGGCGGGGAAATTGATGTCATTCAACTGCGGATTGTAATCGGCGTTGACGGTGGGCGGCGTCATGTCCCATTCGCCGCGGTCTACAGGCTTGCCAATCTTTGCGATCTGCCGATTGAACTCAAATATGCGAGCGCGCAACACATTGCCCATGTGGTCATCGCGGGCAATGGTGAGAGCCGTGTAGTCGCGCCATTTGTCGGGATAGCCGATCTTGTTGGCCACGGCATGCAGCTTCTCGAGTGCCTGCTGCTTCGTGGCCGCGGACATCCAGGGCAATCCTTCGATGTCCTGCTGCATGGCGGCCTCAATTTGTTTCACCAGTCTCAAGGCGCGTTGCTTGGCCTCAGGAGGGAAGGCGCGCTGCACGTAGGCCTGGCCCAGGGCCTCGCCCAGGTCGTTGTCTGTGTAGCTTACGCAGCGCTGCCAGCGCGGCTCGAGCCGCTCCGCCCCGGACAGGGTTCGGCCGAAGAAATCGAAATCGGCATTTACAAATGGCGCGGAAAGATACGGTGCATTGGCGTGCGCCAGGTGCCAGCGCAGGTAGGCCTTCCAGCTTTGCACTCCTTCGTTCTTCAGCGCCGCGTCCAGAGCTTTGAAGAAGTTCGGGGCGGTCACATTCAGCGAACTGAGTCCGGGCTGGCCGGCGCGGGAAAAATATTCTTTCCAGCGAAAGGATGGGCTGAGGGCGTCCAGCTCGCGCAGCGTCATTTTGTGATAAAGCAGTTTGGGGTCGCGACGCTCCACCTGGGTGAGCGATCCTTTGGCCAGCGCCGTCTCCACTCGCAGCACAGACTGGGCTTCGGTGGCGGCATCCGTTGGCGAGTCCCCCAGCAGTTCAAACATCTTCTGCACGTGGGCGACGTATGCCCGTCGAAGTTCCTCCGATTTCGCGTCCGTCTTGAGATAGTAATCGCGATCGGGAAGGCCCAACCCGCCCTGGTCTACCTCGGCGATGACCTGGGAGGAATTCTTGAAATCCTGATCGGACTGGAAGCTGAACAGTACATTCTGCCCAAGCATGCCGGCAGCGACCCTGGCCAGGTCACGCCTGGAGCGCATGCGGCCAATTCGCTCCAAACCGGCCTGCAGCGGCGCCGTGCCCGCGGTCTCGATCGCCTTTTCATCCATGCAGGCGGCGTAGTAGTCGCCGATCTTCTGTTTCACCGGATCCCGGGAGGGCCCTCCCACCGACGCTTCTTCGAGAATCTCGCGCAGCAGGACCTTGTTGTCATCCGACAGCTTCGCGGCTGCGCTCCAGCTTGTCTTGTCAGGCGGGATCGGATTCTTCTTCAGCCAGCCCCCGCACGCGTAGGTGAAGAAGTCGGTGCACGGGTCCACGCTGCTGTCGATCGAGGTAACATCGAAAACCGGCGAATGCGCCGCGGAGGTAGTCTGGCCCCTGGCACTTGGAAGGATCAACGCGGAGGCCAGAAGGGCCAGGACGAACGCGGTTCGAGACATTGTTCTCCTTGCGGGATGGGAACGGATTTTCAGATTGACGCCATTGCACCATCGATCTCCTCGAAGTTCAATCGGCAATCTGAAATCCTCGCCTACAGGCGCGGGCTCTGCTGACCATCGACACCGGAGTCGGCTCACTCCGGCTGAAAAAAACCGCTCCCAACCCGGGCAATGATACTGCCGCCCCGGTTTCAGACGGTGATACGCAGCTTTCGTGAGCAGGGTTCCTGAATTGTGAGCAACCCTGCCAGTCAAGCCATCAAGACCCGGGCCGCGGATAGGCCAGTCGCACCAGGGTTCTCTCCGAAAAAGGCACATACAGCAGCGCCGCCGTGGCCGCGAAAGCTGCGCCAAACCCGATCTTTTCGACGAGAAGAAACGGGGCCACCGCCCACAACTGGTCGAGCGCCAGTACGAATGGGAACATTCGCTGAAATTTTGCTCCCAGCCCCCGATGGTCGAAGGCGACGGCTGAGATCAGGTAGCAGCGCAACGGAATACCCACGCCCGCCGTCACTAATACGAATACGAAGATGGCCCGCGCCTCCCACCCCGCCAGATACATGCTCAACACCCGATCGATTCCGCCCAGGCGAAAGAGTGCGCTGGCGTAGAAGATCAGATACATCAGTTGAATCAATCCGAAAAGGCCGCGGGTCAGACTGCGTCGGGGTAAGGGAACGTCGAGGTCACGGTGGAAGGGCGCTTCCGGGGTCACAGTCCCAGCCTCGGCAGACGGCGCGTTCGGAAATTCCCGGGCTGGCAATTTCGCGGCTGCAGCTTGTACCGGAGCGAGAAACCGGTATCCCCGCCGCGCCAGGGTTTCTACATAGCGAGGGTTAGAGGCCGAGTCTCCCAGCGCCTCCCGCAGCTTATTGACGGCGGTGTTCAGGCTGTGGTCGAAATCCACAAAAGTGTCGGCGGGCCACAGCTTCTGGCGAAGTTCTTCGCGCGTGACCACTTCTCCGGCCCGATCGAGCAGGTAGACCAGGATCTGAAAGGGCTGCTCTTGCAGGCGGATGCGGACGCCATGCTTGCGCAGTTCACCGGCCGCGAGGTCCACCTCGAAGACTGCGAAGCGAATGATCCTTCCCGCAGGACCGCCCAGTGGCGTCGACACAGCAGGAGGCAGTTTAGCATTTGCCACCCGGCGGTACGGTTGCCGCCTGACCGCTAGGATGAGCGTGTCAAAGGCCGGATTACCAAATCCTGGCCAGGGCGTCAAAAACACCTCCACGGAGAAACTTTGCATGATTTGAATAGCATTCCGCGCCTTGTCAGCAGCAATCGGGAACCTTCGCCGCGGCGCTACAATACGGGCGTGCCCACCGCCGGTCCACAACCGCAACCCGAGCGCCCGCCCCGGGACCAGAACCGGCCGTCCAAATCACATTCGTACAAACTCGAAGCCGCCGGCATCCTGATCGTCGGGGGGCTCATCCTCATTCTCACCCTTGCCCGCTACTGGCATCACATCGCTTGGAGCGCCCGCTGACCGCTTCTTCCGAGCCGCTGCTGTTGGCGGTTCTCGGTCCGACCGGGAGCGGGAAGACTGCGCTGTCGCTGGCGCTGGCGGAACGCTTTCACGGTGAGATCGTGAATTGCGATTCGGTGGCCATGTATCGCGAGTTCGAAATCGGAACCGCGAAACCGAACGCCGCCGAGCGCGCCCGCGTCCCTCATCATCTGTTCGATTTTGTGGATCCCACCAGCCACATCACTGCCGGGGAATACAACCGCCGTGCCCGGGAAGTGTTGAACCAGATCAGGTCGCGGGACGCTCTGCCGATCGTGGTTGGCGGGACCGGCCTGTATTTGCGGGCGTTGCTGGAAGGTCTCTTCGCCGGCCCCCAGCGTTCGGAGGAGGTGCGGGCGCGCTTACGCGAACGGGCTGCAGAGAAGCCCACGAGTTATCTGCATCGAATTCTGGATCGCCTTGACCCGGCAGCCGCCGCGAAGATTCACGCTAATGACATCCCCAAGCTGCTCCGGGCGATTGAAGTCTGTCTGGCTTCGCGAACGAAAATGAGCGAAATGTGGAAGCAAGGCCGCGAACCGCTAGAGGGCTTCAGGATTGTGCGTCTCGGGCTGGATCCCGAGCGCTGTGCTTTATACGACCGCATCAACCGGCGCGCGCTTCGCATGTTCGACGCGGGCCTGGTGGAAGAAACCCGGAGCCTGCTCGAAAAGTACGGCCCAACTGCGCCGCCACTCACCGCTCTCGGGTACAAACAGGCCGTATCTTTGATACACGGCGAGATCGACTGTAAGTCTGCTCTGCAGATGGCGCAACAGGCCCATCGAAACTACGCCAAGCGCCAGATGACCTGGTTCCGGCGTGAGCCTGATGTGATCTGGACCTCCGGCTTCGGAGACGACCTGCGAGTTCAGAACCAGCTGATCCAGAAGGTAGCCGAGATGCAAGCTTCATGAACGGTGCAGGAGTTCCTTCAGCGCCGTCCGCAAGTCAGGATGCTGAAAGCGATATCCGCTGGCCTGAAGCTTGGCCGGTTCGACGCGCTGGCTGCCCAGAAAAAGTTCTTCTCCCATCTCTCCGAAGACCAGGCGGACGGCGAACGCGGGCATGGGGAAAATCGCCGGGCGGTGTATGACCGAAGCCAGAATTCGGGTGAACTCGGCATTGGTCACCGGATTCGGGGACACCGTATTGACCGGACCGGAAAGCGATTCGTGGGCCAGCACGTGCTGAATTGCGCCTACCACGTCTCGCACCGAGACCCAGGACGACCACTGGCGGCCACTGCCCAGCCGGCCGCCCAGGCCCAGGAGAAAAGGTGTGAGCATTTTTGGCAACGCGCCACCATCCGCGCTCATCACCACTCCAAAGCGCATTTGCGCAGTGCGGATTCCCGCCGTGGCCGCGTGCCGGGTGGCGGCTTCCCACTGCCGGCAGGCTTCGGCGGTGAAGCCCTCACCCGACGGGCTGTCTTCACTCAGGGTTTCGTCGCCGCGATTTCCGTAGAAGCCAACTGCAGACGCCGAGATGAAAACCCGCGGCGGCTGCGACGCTCTGGCCGCCGCTTCCGCCAGGTGGCCGGTTCCATGGGTGCGGCTTTCGAGGATGCGCCGCTTCTTGGCCTCGGTCCAGCGCCCCACGATGGACTCACCCGCCAGGTGAATCACAGCATCGAAACCGGAGACGTAATCGGGAGATAAGGGGTGAGCTGGATCCCAGAGAATCTGATCCTTGCCAGGGGTTGAGTGCCGCACCAGGCACGTGACCGCTGAGCCTTGGGCCTTCAGGGCAGGCAGCAGCGCTGACCCGATCGGACCGGAGGCCCCACTCACCAGGATGCGTTGTGGATTCATGCGGTTTACGTCTCAACTCTAGCAGATTGAATTGAGCTCGGTGGGTGCGCTTCCGCCCGCGAAAGCCTGGGTCAACAGCCAAAGGCGCGGGCGCGGGCGTCCGCGCCATAGGCCTGCACAAGTTATAATCATGCATGGCGACCCTGCGCCAGCAGTTCGCGACCAATGTGCTCACGGTAACCCGGTTCCGCGAGCTGATGCGCAGAATGCGGGCCAACCGGCCCAACGACGATCTCGAGCTTATCCGCAAGGCTTACGAATTTTCCCAGAAGCACCACGCCGGCCAGAGTCGCGCCTCCGGCCAACCGTACCTGGTCCATCCCCTGGAAGTGGCGCTGGTTTTGGCCGAAATGAAAATGGATCCCGTCGCTATCGTCGCCGGGTTGTTGCATGACTCGGTGGAGGATACCTCGGTGACGGTGGTCGACATCCGCAAAGAGTTCGGTGAGCAGGTGGCGCACATTGTTGAAGGCGTTACCAAAATCAGCGCCATCGATTTTGTCACCCGGGAAGAACAGCAGGCCGAGAACCTGCGCAAGATGATGCTGGCCATGGTGGATGATATCCGCGTGGTGCTCATCAAACTGGCGGACCGCCTGCACAATATGCGCACCCTGGAACACCTGGAGGTGGAGAGACAAGAAAAAATCGCCCGCGAGACGCTGGAAATTTACGCGCCGATCGCTCACCGCCTGGGCATGGGCAAGATCCGCGGAGAACTGGAAGACCTGGGGTTCCGCTACGTTGATCCGATCGCATACCAGCAGGTGCATGACGCCGTCGAGGCGCGACGCAAAGCCGGCGAAGCCTTCCTGGCGCGGGTGGAATCGGTATTCCGCGACAAGCTGAAAGAGGCCGGCATCACTGCGACGGTAGAAAGCCGCATCAAGCGCCTGTACAGCATCCACAAGAAATTGCAACGGCAGCACATCGCGGTGGAGCAGGTGTACGACCTCTATGCCATGCGGGTGATTACCAAATCGGTGCAGGATTGCTATGCCGTGCTGGGCATCATTCACAACTTGTGGCGACCGGTGCCGGGAAGGATCAAAGACTTCATCGCCATGCCCCGGCCGAATTTTTATCAGTCGCTGCATACTTCCGTGATCGCGGAAGAAGGCACGCCGTTCGAAGTGCAAATCCGTACCGAGGAAATGCACAAGATGGCGGAAGAGGGCATTGCCGCGCACTGGAAGTACAAAGACGGCCCCGTCTCGGCGCAGGACGAGCAGCGGCTGGCCTGGCTGCGCCAGGTGGTGGAATGGCAACGTGACGTCTCCGATCCCAGCGAATTTCTTTCTACCCTTAAGATCGATCTTTATCCGGAGGAGGTTTACACCTTTACTCCCAAGGGCAAAGTCGTAGTCCTGCCTCGTGACTCTTCGCCGATCGACTTTGCCTATTCGGTCCACACCGAGGTGGGCCACAGCTGCGTCGGAGCGAAAGTGAACGGGCGCATGGTGCCGTTGCGCTTCAAGCTGCATAGCGGCGACATCGTCGAGATCCTGACCCAGACCGGACATAAGCCCAGCCGCGATTGGCTGGCCATCGCCAAGTCGTCCCGCGCCCGCAACAAGATCAAGCACTGGCTCAACGTCCACCAGCGGGAGCGCGCCATAGAGATCGGGCGCAAGCTGATCGAGAAAGAAGCCCGCAAATATCGCGTATCGCTGAAGGAGATCAAGGACGAAGAATGGCACAAGATTGCGTCGGACTATGGCGCCGGGCGGCCTGATGACCTGATGGCCGGCATTGGTTACGGCAAGTATTCGGCGCGGCAGATATTGGGCCGCCTGGCGCCGGCAGCCGGCACACCCCTGGCGGACGAGCAACAGGATAAGTCCAGCGGACTTGCCAGCGTAGTGCGCCGCGTTTTCGGCGGCGACCAGAACAATAACGCCATCCGGGTGAAGGGACACGGCGACCTGCTGGTTTACCGGGCCCGCTGTTGTAATCCCATCCGCGGCGAATCCATCGTAGGCTATGTGACTCGCGGCAAGGGAGTCGCGGTTCACGCTCTCAATTGTCCCAATGTCACCAACCTGCTTTACGAACCGGAACGCCGTATCGATGTAGAGTGGGCCCAGGACGACGGAACCCCCAGCGCCTACCCGGTAAAGCTCACCGTCTTCTGCGACGATCGTTTCGGGATGTTGAAACAAATCACCGCCGTCATCAGCGATACCCAGACCAACATCCGCAACATCGAAGCACGCACCAGCAATGGCCAGGCCAACGTCGACATCGTGCTCGACATTGCCGATCTGAAGCATCTGGAAAACATCGTCAACGGCGTGCGCAAAATCCCCGGCGTACACGATGTGCAGCGACTGCAAAAGGTCTAACCCGACTGAGAACTGACAACCTGAAACTGAGCACTGGGGTTATCTTTCACCAACGGTGTCGAGCTTTCCATTGACCAGGCCTGCATCCATCTGCGTTAATCTTCATCTCAGCCAGTCGTGGCCACAAATCCGGAGGATTTCATGCGCGACGTGATTGCAACCAAAGAAGGACCGCAGGCGATCGGACCATACTCCCAGGCCATCCGGGCCAACGGATTTGTCTTCGTCTCCGGACAGGTGGCCATTGACCCGGCCACCCAACAAGTAGTGAACGGAGACGTGGCCGCGCAAACCGACCGTGTTCTCAAGAACCTCTCCGCGATTCTGACCGCAGGCGGAAGCGGACTGAAGAAAGTGGTGCGTTGTACCGTCTTCTTGAAGAACATGGGGGACTTCACTGCCATGAATGAAGTCTACGGGCGATTTTTCAACGTTGCTCCTCCAGCCCGGTCCACCGTGGAGGTGGCGCGCCTTCCCAAGGACGTTCTGGTCGAGATTGACGTGATCGCGGTGGCCTAGCTACAGCAGATACCATGTCATCCTGAGGAGCCCGACGAAGGACCCATCCATTTTCTGTATACCTGCAATGACGCATGTAATCGAAGCGGGCGCGAAATGCATAGGTCCTTCGCTTGCTTCC
>JBOGLC010000016.1:0-2680 GCA_050746005.1 Terriglobales bacterium | reverse complement strand
CGCGCCGAATGGGAAACGGCTGCACCTGAACCCGTCGAACTGCGTGCACTGCAAGACCTGCGACATCGCCGATCCGTACCAGATCATCACCTGGGTGCCGCCGGAAGGTGGCGGCGGCCCGAATTACGATGGCATGTGAGGGTCCCCGTCTGTAAATTGCGGCCAAGTCCCTAACTTTCCTGCGATAACCGTCAAACCATCACTCATGCTTTTATGAAAGTCACCGCTGCCATTTTTTGTCCGCCGGTTGGCACCGATGATCCTTCCAAGTTATTCTGTCTGCTCGAGGGAACTATGCGCTTGAAACCCTGCTGCATGATTGCCCAGTTCGCATTCATCACTCTGCTCGCCGCCACGGCCTTCGCCCAGCAACCTACGCCCACCATACCCTCCACCGGCTTCGCCGGCCTCGACCAGTACCGGGCCTCGCGCATCGCCGTCTTCACCGACGACTATGGCCAACTTGCCCGCTACCGCTCTGCCAATGCCGCCCTTAAGCCACCCGCTACCGGTGAGAATCGCGTGGTTTTCTTCGGCGATTCCATCACCGACATCTGGAAGCTCGAGGACTATTTTCCCGGCAAGCCTTACCTCAACCGCGGCATCGGCGGGCAGACTACACCGCAGATGCTGGTGCGCTTCCGTCAGGATGTGATTGATCTGCATCCCAAGGTGGTCGTCATTCTGGCTGGCACCAATGACATCGCGGGAAACACCGGCCCCATGCGCCTCGAAGACATCGAGGCCGACTATGCCTCAATGGCGGAGCTGGCGCGGGCGAATCACATCGCCGTCGTATTTTCCTCGGTCCTGCCGATACACGATTACACCCCGAAGTCGCAGGATTTCTTCAAGCAACGCTCGCCGGAAAAAATCCTGGCGCTCAACCGCTGGCTGCAGGACTACTGCACCGCCCACGGCCTGGTGTACCTCGATTACTTCACTCCCATGGTGGATGACAAGGGCTTGCTGAAGCGCGACCTGGCCGAAGACGGCCTGCATCCCAACGCTGCCGGCTTCAAACTCATGGCTCCCCTGGCGGAGGCGGCGATTGGCAAGGCGCTGGAGGGCAAACCTTGATTTGCCTCGCATCAATTGTCACTCCGCGGCGCGCCCGGGCATCTATAATGTGAGTTGAGTTTCCGACCGCCCCAGCCTTCAGGCATACCCGGCTGCGGCGGCGAGGGATGGTCTGCTTTGCGTCCTTCGCGATGTCTTCGCGCACTTTGCGGTTAAGAGGTTTGACCGCAAAAATCGCCAAGCATTCGCAGTTCGCAAAAAAGCCAGCCCAAGGGTGCAGGTGGAAACGCCCGCGCCTCCCGGTTTCGTGAGAAGCCATTGGAAAGGAAACAGCTGCCGGGGATTTTCCCGCCCGCCTGTCTGTATTCTTCCCAAGAGAATTTTCAAAGAGCAACCCAGCGATCAGTCCTCGGCATTCAGGGCCGGAGAGGTTGCTGAATGCCGAGTGCTGCATGCCTCTAACCGACAAATTCGGCCGCGCTATCACCGATCTTCGCATTTCGGTCACCGACCGTTGCAACTACAAGTGTGTCTACTGCCGCACTGGAAACGAGGGCGCACTCTACGGCGACCTGGCGTTTTCGGATTACTTGCGTATGGCACGCGTGTTGGTTGGACTGGGAATCCAGAAAGTGCGCATCACAGGCGGGGAGCCACTGCTGCGCAAGGGGGTGGTGGAGTTCGTCCGCCAGTTGGCCAGACTGCGCACGAGCGATGGAGAGGACCTCGATATTGCCCTGACCACCAACGGCCATCTCCTGGCGGACATGGCGCAACCCCTCAAGGATGCCGGTTTGAGCCGCGTGACCGTGAGCATGGATGCCGTCGATCCCGACCGCTTCGCCCGTATCACGCGAGTGCCGGATGGATACGACAATGTGCTGGCCGGAATCCGGGCATCCCGCCGCGCCAGTCTCTGGCCGGTGAAAGTCAATTGCGTGCTCATGCGCGGCTTCAACGAAGACCAGATCGTCCCGTTCGGCAGGTTTGCCCGCGAAGAAGGCGTGGTGGTCCGTTTCATCGAGTTCATGCCACTCGAAGAAGACCGCACCTGGTCGCCCAGCACCGTCGTCGCACTGGATGAAATCCTGCACCGCATGCGCGAATATCGCCCTCTGGTGGAAATTCCGCATGCCCACAGCGAAACCGCTCGCCGGTACCGTTTCGACGATGGCATCGGGGAAATCGGGATCATCGCCCCGGTTTCACATGCCTTCTGCGGACACTGCAGCCGTATTCGCATTACCTCGGACGGCAAAATTCGTACCTGCCTGTTTTCCGTTTGGGATCACGACCTGCATGGCCAGATGCGCCGGGGCGCGTCCGACGAGGAGTTGGCAGAATTCATCCGCGGCGTGGTGCAGAAGAAGGAAGAGCGCCACCATATTGGTGAGCCGGATTTTGTGCCCGCGTCGCGGACCATGGTCCATATTGGTGGTTAGCCCGCGCCCGGAAGCGACATGACTTCAGAGGTTGCAGAGAAAGTGGTAATGGGCATAGTCGATCTGTCATCCCGAGCGCAGTCGATGGACATGCTTTCTGCGTAAACTCGATCCGGGCCGTCGCAGCACCGCCGCCGCCCCTTTCACGATAACGGCAACAGCAGGTCTTTCGACTCCAGGAACGAACTCGCAAGCGAGTTCCTTCCCCCGGCTCAAGA
>JBOGLC010000015.1:0-52202 GCA_050746005.1 Terriglobales bacterium | reverse complement strand
GGTGCTCTTTGGGAACGAGCGGGCCGAGATAGCGTACGATTGGCCCCATGTCGCGATGCGTCAGCTTGTACCACGCCCGCGCAAACGCATCTGCGAACTGGTCGGGATGCTCGTAGAAGCGCCGTGAAATCTTTTCGTAAGCAGGGTCGAGCCGCAGGGCGAGGTCTGTGGTCAGCATGGACGGTGCGTGACGCTTGGTGGGATCGTGAGCATCCGGCACCGAGCCGTTGCCTGCGCCATTTTTCGGCGTCCACTGATGCGCACCGGCCGGACTCTTGGTCAGCTCCCAGTCGTACTTGAACAGGTTCTCGAAGAAGTTGTTGCTCCACTTGGTTGGCGTCGTGGTCCAGGTGACTTCCAGGCCGCTGCCGATGGTGTCAGCGCCAAAACCCTTACCAAATTTATTTTTCCACCCCAGCCCCTGGTCCTGGACCTCGGCACTTTCTGGCTCGGGGCCCACATGGTCGGCGGGAATGGCAGCGCCGTGAGTTTTGCCGAAGGTATGCCCGCCGGCAATCAGCGCCACTGTTTCTTCGTCGTTCATAGCCATGCGCTTGAAGGTTTCGCGAATGTCCCTGGCCGCCGCGATGGGATCCGGTTTTCCGTTTGGTCCTTCAGGATTCACGTAAATCAGCCCCATCTGGACCGCGCCTAGAGGATTTTGAAGATCACGGTCGCCGCTGTAGCGTTCGTCCGCCAGCCACGTGCCTTCCGGTCCCCAATTGACCTCTTCGGGCTCCCAAACATCGGCTCGGCCGCCCCCGAAACCGAAGGTCTTGAATCCCATCGACTCCAGGGCGACGTTCCCGGTCAAAATCATGAGGTCGGCCCACGAGATCTTTCGGCCATATTTCTGCTTGATCGGCCACAGCAGCCGGCGCGCCTTGTCCAGGTTCACGTTGTCGGGCCAGCTATTGAGCGGCGCGAAACGCTGCTGCCCGGCTCCAGCGCCGCCGCGGCCATCGCCGATACGATACGTGCCTGCACTGTGCCACGCCATGCGGATGAACAGCCCTCCGTAGTGCCCGAAGTCGGCCGGCCACCAATCCTGCGAATCCGTCATCAGGGTGTGAAGGTCTTTGATCACGGCATTCAGGTCCAGACTCTGGAATTCCTTCGCGTAGTTGAACTCCTCACCCATCGGATCAGACAGGCTGGAGTGCTGGTGCAGCACCCTCAGGTTTACCTGCTTCGGCCACCAGTCGCGGTTCGTGGGCGCGGAGGCTCCGTGATTAAACGGGCACTTGGCTTCGTTGGTATTTTTTCCCTGATTCTCCGGAGAAACAGTCCCCGAAGAAGAGGCAAGCGTATTTTCCATGTGCTTTACGTTTTCCATATGTTTTTTCCTTCGAATTAGTTAAAAGACGGTGATGATCTACGAACCGCATTCAGACTTGCGGTCCGCACAATTTCGTGCTGCCATGCTTTCTGGAGAGCCGTTCAGCATGTATCGGCCCCCTTTTCCGGACTTAACCGGAAGCGTGCCGCGGAGCGCACTTGGTGCACAGCCCCCGGAAAATGAGTTCGCATTCGCGAAGGACCCGCTTCCCGAGGGAGCGTGAGGCAGGCCTGGGCACGTTGTGCCACTCAATGTCCTCGACATTGCCGCAGCGGTCGCAGATGAAGTGGTGATGCCGCATGCCTTTCGCATCGAATCGCGCGGCCCGGCCCTCGACGGCCACTTCCCGCACCAGACCCGCCTGCACCAGGTCCCGCAGATTGTTATAGGTCGTGGCCCTTGAAGAACGCGGGTCCACGCGATTCACGGCTTCGAAGATTTCCGCAGCCGTGGGATGCCGGTTGCAGTCCATCAGGAATGCCATCAAGGCATAGCGCTGCGGAGTGCAACGCAACCCGCTGCCTTTCAGAGACCGTTTAATCGCCTCGGCGTCCATGAACAATTTAGATTATATCTAATATGACATTCTATCCAATCTTTATGTTTTTGGAGGCCGCTGCGAGCGGAAGAATCGCCGATCCTGTATCGGTTGGGGCGGCGCGTCCAAGCTCCGCTTGGGTGGGGGGTCTTTCAGAATCGGTTTACAGGAAGCAGGAAGCCCCGCTCTCGAGTTTGGCGCTCATGCGGCCCCCGGAAAGAGTCGCGGACGCCGGCGCTATTCCGAATAAGGGTCCCGCAAATATCCCTCGACCGCAAAATCCTCTCCGAAACGATGCAGCCTGATGGCCTTCACGTGGGCCGCCTCGCTCATGTGGGCGAAGCCGGGGCCGGTGGCAAACGGAACTGAACCGGTCCCGGCCAGGATTTTGGGGGCGTAGTAAAGGAATATTTTGTCGACAATGCCCGAGGCCAGGGCCGCTCCATTGATCATGGCGCCGCCCTCGACCAGCAGACTGGTGATCTCCATCGTCCCCAGGCGGCGCGCGATCTGTGTCATGTCCGGACGGCCGTCGCCCAGTCCTACCGGCACCTGTTCGACCTTGATTCCCTGGTCGAGCAGCTCGCGCTTTCTTTTCTCCTCGGCGAAAGAGCACAGTACAAGCACGTCATCCTTGGCCGTCTTGACCACGCGGGACTCGGGCGGCAGGCGCAGCCGCGAGTCAACAATCACCCGCAGCAGGGGACGGCGCCGCGGAAGCCCGCTCCGATCGGTGAGCAAGGGATCGTCCGCGATGATGGTGCCCACACCCACCATGATGGCGTCATGGGAGTGACGAAGCTCCTGCACATGGGCCCGGGCAAGATCGCTGGTGATCCATCCCCCGGTTGCGCCGCCACCTCCGAGCGCCGCGGGATGATGCAACTCGCCCGGAGGAGGAGCGATTTTGCCATCAAGTGTCATGGCCGACTTGAGCGTGATCAACGGTGTGTGATGGCGGATGAACTTGGCAAAAGCCTCATTCAATGGTTTAGCTTCCTCCTGCAAAATACCGGACGCAACGGAAATTCCGGCCTTGCGAAGACGCTCAAATCCCTTGCCGGCGACCAGCGGATTGGGATCCTCCATGCAGGCGACCACGCGGCGGATGCCAGCCGCGATCACGGCATCGGCGCACGCCCCGGTCCGGCCCTGATGCGAACAAGGCTCGAGGTTGATGTAGAGAGCTGCACCTCTGGCTTTATCGCCGGCCTGCTCCAGCGCCAGCACTTCGGCGTGCTTGACCCCCTCAAAAGTGTGTGCGCCTTGACCTATCACCCGGCCGGAGTGGTCCACGATCACGGCGCCCACGCAGGGGTTGGGAGAAGTTAAAGCAATACCTTTACGAGCCAACTCAAGTGCACACAAAAGAAAGCGTTCATCGGTTTCTCGACTCGACGAATTCACCCCCGATGGGATCAACGATTTTCGTCGCTCTTTACCGCCTTCGCGTTTGACTGTTTTCCTGGAAGTCATCGGGAATCTTCGGCTCAGGTAAGGTTCGACCGGCGCGGGCTAAACGAAAAGTGAATCTACAAAATCCCCGGGATCGAAGGGCAACAGATCCCCAGCCTTTTCGCCCACGCCCACGTAGCGCACTGGAACCCCCAGTTCGCGCGATATGGCTACCACCACGCCGCCCTTGGCCGTGCCGTCGAGCTTGGTCAGGACGATGCCGGTCACGCCCGCGGACTCGGTGAATTGCCGGGCCTGTTGCAGACCATTCTGTCCGGTGGTGGCATCCATCACCAGCAGCGTCTCGTGGGGAGCGCCGGGAATGATGCGCTGCGCCGTGCGTCGCATCTTCTCCAGTTCCGCCATCAGGTTGGTTTTGGTGTGCAGGCGTCCGGCGGTGTCGACGATCACATAGTCGGTGTGCCGGGCTGACGCGGCCTGCAGTGCATCGTAGAGCACCGCTGATGGGTCTCCGCCGGCCTTGGTGCGGATGACCTCGGTTCCCGTCCGTTGTCCCCAGATTTCGAGCTGCTCAATGGCAGCCGCCCGGAACGTGTCTGCGGCGCACAGCAAAACCGTCTTGCCTTCCGCACGCAGGACCTGGGCCAGCTTGCCGATGGTCGTGGTCTTGCCCGTGCCGTTCACGCCCACCACCAGAATTACTTCGGGCGTACCGTCTACTGCGGTCACGGGCTGAGAATCCGCGGACGTCAGAATGGCCAGGATCTCTTCCTTGAGCAGCCGTTTGAGTTCATTCACATTTCCAATCTGCTTGCGATCCGCCTTCTCGCGGAGCTTTGCCAGGACTTCTTGCGTGGTGGTCGTGCCCAGGTCAGCCGCCAGGAGAATGGCTTCAAGATCGTCCAGCGTGCCCCGGTCGATCTCCTTGCCGAAAGAGACTACCTCCTCGATTCGCTCGCTGAGATTCTCGCGCGTGCGAGTCACCGCTTCCTTCATGCGATCGAGGAAGCTGGGTTTCTGCTGTTCGTCGAGGCTGCCAAAAAGGGTCTGGATCATGAAATTTTCGGGACCTGAAGTCTGTGCATCAATTATACGGGGTGAGGTCAGGCACGCGGACGAGTTACGATCAAAAGCTTGACCGCAAAGTGCGCAAAAGGGCTGCAAACCACACCAGGTCTGCGATCAAAGCCTTAGCGGTGAAGAGTCTCAGCCGAAATAAATGGAACCGCTATCGTCCCGCGACTTCAGCCGCGGCGACGGCGGCGCGCGCCTCCGGGGCAGATGAGGGCGTCGTCGAAGGTTGGCCCGGCGCGGTCTGAGCCGTGGCCCCTGGGGTTGTCACAGCCTGCAGCTGTATGCTGATTTCGCCCCGTTTGTAAATCGCCGTCAGCGCCGCCACCGCGGTTGGATCCAGCCGCTTTCCGGAGAGACTGTGGATAATGCGAAGCGCGGCCTCCGGATCGTGCGCCTGCTGATAAGGACGGTTCGTGGTTAGCGCATCGAAGGTGTCGGCAACCGCAATCACGCGCGGCAGTATAGGAATCTCCGCATCCTGCAGCCCCCGGGGATAGCCGCGTCCGTCGAGCGATTCGTGGTGCAGTTCGATGCCCGGAATCATGTCTTTCAACTGGGCCACCGGACGCAGTATGTTGGCGCCCTTGGTGGTATGAGTCTTCATGATTTCGAATTCTTCCGGAGTCAGCGCGCCCGGTTTTTTGAGGATGCGGTCTTCAATGCCGATCTTGCCCACGTCGTGCAGCTGGGCGGACACACGCACGATTTCCAGAAACTCTTCCGGGTGACCCATTTCCTTTGCGATCAGCATCGAATAGCGGGTCACGCGGTCGGAGTGTCCCCGCGTGTACGGGTCCTTTTCGTCGACCGCTCCGGCCAGCATCTGGATGGAACTCATGAACAGCTCGCGATTTTCCGTGGCGGCGCGTTTCAAGTCGAGCACGAATTGCTCGAGTTCTTCGGACATGGTGTTGAAGGTGGCCGCCAGTTCCCCGATTTCGGTGCGGCTTCTGAGATTGACCCGCTGCGAGAAGTCTCCGCGTGCGATGGCTCGGCTTGAAGCGGTGAGAACTTCGAGCGGATTGGTGATGCGGCGGGCCGCAAAAATGCTGATGCCGACGCTTAAAAGAATAGCGACGAAGGCCAGAAGGCGGGCGCTCCGCTGCATTTCAAATACTCCTCGATAGGCATCCTCACGCGGCTTCTGGACGATCACAGCCCAATCCAGATTACCCACCGGGCTGTAGGTGCCGAGCATTTTCGTGCTGGTCTTGCCCTGGGTAACGCTGAACTCGCGCGTGGCAGCCACCAGTTGTGCCTGGCCCCCCTGCTCGAGGAAGTTGCGTACGATCTCGGAGTTGGTCAGGTCCTGACCGGTCGCGTAGTCGGGAGTCGCGCCGGCGACCAGGCGGCCCTCGCTGTCCACCACGTAGGGCGTGAGGCCGCCCCGATTGACTTCCTGCAAACGGCGAATCAGGAACTGCAGATCTTCAACCGCGGCAATCATTCCCAGAAAACGCCCGCCGTACATCACCGGAGTGCTGACCAGCATGACCGTGCGGGCGGATTTTCCGCTGCCCACGACCAGCGTCTGGCCGCTATAGGCGCGTCCTTCGCGGGCAGCGTCGTAGGCGCGCACCAGGTCGCGTTGCAGAAAGGCGTCAGGAGCGATACGGCCCGCCGAAATTCCCTTGGATTCCGAGTTCACCAGGGTGGCGTAAGCCAGGTCCGGGGACGAGGACACAAAATGCTCCAGCAGAGCGCGCAACTCCGGCGCCTGCACATGCTCGTCGGTAATATCGCCGCCACTGGCTACCTGCAGCGCCGACGAAAGGTTGGCCAGCATCATGCGCAAAGATTCCTGGTGCTGCGAAATGTCGTCGGCCAGCGACCGGGTTACCGTATTTTGCAGAAATCTCTCGTTCGTGATCAGGCGTTCCCGGTTGATGGCCTCCACCTGCTCCGAATAGAAATACATGGGCACTACGCTGATGAGCGCGAGCACGCTCAGGATGACGTACAAAATGGGTACCCGGGATGGAAGGGGTAATTTCAAGACAGAGTGGCCCAACCCGCTTTTAACGTACCGCTGGCGGCTATGTATCTGATGAAATTTTAGCGGGTGGAAGCGGATGCGAGCTAAAGACTGAAGGTCAATGCCTATTACCAAAGTGCAAGCGAGTCCCACGCGCTTATGGCACCGTGGTTAGTTGTTGTAAACAACGAAGATGGTTCCCCCGGTTTGATCGCAGGGCTGTCCCCCGTCAATCTTGATGTGGCATTCAACGCTGACGGTCGCTCCTGCCGGAGGCTGTCCGAGGCGGCCAGAGCCGTCTTGGTTTTATTGCCCCCAGAAACGCGCTGAAACCGATAGCCGGAAGCCAGTAGCCGGAAGCCAGGAGCCAGGAGCGGGAAGCTCAAGATCCCAGGTCTCGCTCGCTCTTGACACTCCGCGTCATCAGATCATGGATCGCTTCTGCGGGAGATTTGGCGCGGTGCAGGATGGCATCCATCTGCTCCGTGATTGGCATTTCAACGCCATGGGCGCGCGCCAGCCCGACCGCGGCCTGGGTGGTGAAGACGCCTTCCGCGACCGCGCCGTGCATGCCGGCAATGATGTCCGGCAATTTGCGGCCGTGGCCCAGTTCGACGCCCACGCTGCGGTTGCGCGAGAGACCGCCGGTGCAGGTCAGCACCAGGTCGCCCAGTCCAGCCAGCCCAGCCATGGTTTCCTGGCGGCCGCCACAGGCGACGGCCAGGCGAGTAATCTCAGCCAGACCGCGGGTGATAAGAGCGGCGATGGAATTGTGGCCGAGTCCCAGTCCATGGCACACGCCGGCCGCGATGGCGATAATATTTTTCAACGCTCCTCCGAGTTCAACCCCGACCACATCGTCGTTGGTATAAACCCGGAAACGAGGATCGCTGAATTCGCGCTGCACGGTTTCCGCCAGTTCGGGATCCCGCGAGGCCACGGTGATAGCGGTGGGATCGCCGCGCGCCACTTCCCGGGCGAACGATGGTCCGCTCAGCGCTCCCATGCGGGGCGCAAATCCTCGGTCTGATTCGATAACCTGAGCGGCCACTTCGGTCATCCGCAGGAGCGTCGCCTCCTCCAGGCCCTTGGTTGCACTTACAAAGAGCATCGCAGGTGTGAGGTGGGGCAACATCTGCTGAAACAGATGGCGGCAGTGCTGCGAGGGCATGACGCTGACCACAATTTCAGCGCCCTGCAAAGCTTCCTGAAAACTTCCGGTCGGCAAGACGGGCGCCGGTATGGCCTGTCCGGCAAGGAACATTTCGTTCACGCGGCGGGTCGAGATCGAATCGCGGACCTCCGTCTCGTGCGCCCAGAGCCGCACCTGGTGGTTGCCGCCGCGGCCCAGCACGATGGCCAGACCCGTACCCCAGGCGCCCGCGCCGATCACCGCGACCCGGCTCATCCTCGTCTCCAGTGAAAGCGCGGTTCAGTCCCGGCCAGAAGCCGGCAGATATTCTCCCGGTGCCGAACGATGATCAGTAACGACGTAAACGACATCAAGATCAGCACTAGAGGGGCATCGCCGTAATCATGCATCAGCCACGCGAAAAGCGGGAATAGGGCGACCGCCATCATGGAGGCGAGAGAGACGCGGCGGAACACCAGCAACACAGCGATAAAGATTCCCGCCGCCGCGACCAGTGGCTTGGGCGCGAATAGGGCAAAAGATCCCAACGCGGTTGCCACGCCCTTTCCTCCGCGAAATTTCAACCAGACCGGAAATATGTGTCCGGCGATAACACAAAGCGCGGCCAGGCCAGCCAGCGCATAGCGGTCGGGAAAAAAGGCGCGAGTGAGCGCCACCGCAGCGAACCCCTTTAGGGCGTCGAGCGCAAGCGTCAGCGCGCCCAGGGCGGGCGAAGAGCGCGCCACGTTGGTGGCGCCGATATTCCCGCTGCCGGTGAGCCGGACATCCTGTCCGCGAAAAATGCGCACCAGAATGAAGCCAAACGGAACCGATCCCAGGAGATAGCTGAAGGCGGCGGTGAGAAAAATACTCATTGCTGTTTTCGATCTTCTTAACGTCGGCGCTACTTCAAATCAAATCGGGCAATCCTGGTGTAGCGCGCGCCGCCCCGCATGAGTTCGCTCTGGTACAAAAAGAACTCACGGGCGGTCATCGTACCAAAGTCAAGAGGCGCCATCGCGGCCAATTTCTCTTGCACGTGCTGAAATGCCAGGTTGGGACCGTCGCCCCGGTTCCGGTGGGGCGCTCCCGAACTGCCTCGACGGGCCAGAGTGAGATGCGGGCTGAAAGCGTGCTCTTCCATAGGGACGCCAAGCGCAGCCGTCGCTTCATCGACCGCCTTTGCCAACGAAGGCAGTCCCGGCCCGGCGGCAATGCCAATCCAGAAAACGCGAGCCGCTCTGGCAGTGGGAAAAAATCCGTAACCGCGAAATGAAATCTCCATGCCGCCGGCGTCGAGCGCTCCCAGGGCCTTCTTGATCTCCTCTGCTGCCTCGGGCGATTTCTCCCCGATGAACTTAAGGGTCACGTGCATCGACTCTGGCCTCACCCAGCGCGCATCCGGCGCAAATCCGCGCACCCCGTCCAGGAACTGCTGCAGACCGGCACGGATCACATCATCGATATCGAGAGCAATGAAAAGCCGCATGATCAGTCATCAGTCGTCAGCATGCTTAAGCGATTCTGGTGAAGATTGAAAGCCGGAGGCTGACGACTGTTACATCAATTTCCTTCTCAGCATGTCCAGCGCCAGCTGGCTGGCAAAAAAGCGGATGCGACTGCGGTCGCCGGGAAAATTTCTTTCCACAACTTCTGTCCCTTTTTCGCTTGCCAAAGCGAGGAAGACGAGGCCTACGGGCTTTTCCGGCGTACCGCCTGCCGGACCGGCCACCCCGGTGATGCCGATTCCCAGGGTGGCGCTGCAACGCTTGCGGATGCCCTCGGCCAGCGCGGATGCCACTTCGCGGCTGACCGCCCCGTGTTTTTCGATCAACGGCGCAGGAACCCCGGCGAAGTCGGTCTTCATCTGATTGGAGTAAACCACGGCTCCGCCCAGGAAGTAGCGCGAGCTGCCGCTGATCGAAGTGATGCGCTCGGCCAGCAGCCCGCCGGTGCAGGATTCAGCCACCGCCAGGGTCGCATTGCGCATCTGCATGAAGTAACCGACGATTTGTTCCAGCGAGTCTCCGTTGTCGGAGAAAACGTTGTCGTCGAGTTCTTCTTCGATCTCTTCGGCCAGCAGGTCCACCCGTCGCTGTGCGGCCTCTTGCGACGCGGCGCGAGTCTTCAGCTGAAACTGGATCTCGCCGGCGCCCGCCAGGATCGTAGTCTGCACATCGGTGTAGCGCTGGTAGATGGGAGCAACCCTCGCATCGCACTGGGACTCGGCCATCATGGCAATCTTCAGAACCCGGGTTGCCATGAATTGCGGCGGCAACTTGGCCCGGAGCCGGTCCATGCACTGCTCATCGAACAATGCCTTCATCTCATGCGGCGGCCCGGGCAGCAGAATGAGGATTCTTTCTTCTCCCTCATACTTGCCGCTGATCCACTGTCCAGGCGCGCTGCCATTGGCGTTGGGGAGGACCACGGCACCGGCAATCACGTCCCCTTGTTTAAGATTGTTGGGAGACATGTTCTTCCAGCCGCGCGCCGCGAAGCGCAGTTCCAGTCCGGCGACAATTTCAGGATCGCGGCGCAATTCCAGCCCCAGCGCATCGGCCACGGCTTCGCGGGTCAGATCGTCTTCCGTGGGTCCCAGGCCGCCCATGAAAATCACGATCCCGGCGCGCGACAGGGCGAGGCTGGCCGCGCCCGTCAGGTGTTCGCGGTTGTCCCCCACGATGGTCTTGAAGATCACATCGACGCCCAGCAGGTTCAACTTTTCCGTGAGATAGAGCGAGTTCGTATCCTGACGGAACGGAGTCAGCAACTCCGAGCCGATGGCAATGATCTCGGCGTTCACGGCTATGAGTGTAAATGAACCACGGAGGACACGGAGGACTCAGAGGTTGGTCAAAGTCTAACCGCCGAGAACTGAGATCTGAAAACTGAGATCTGAAAGTTGAGAGCTATCCTGCCAGTTCCGGCACCAGCGGCACTCCCTGCACGCCCCAAGAAAGATGATGCACCGCGCCGGTGGTGGCCAGCACCGCCGAGCGTCCCGGCGCGAAGGCCAGACCCACCAGGCCCGGACCGGCGACTTCGAGCGAAGCCCTGGCGTCCGGGGTGATCTTTACGATGCCGCGCTTGCCGGCAAGCGAAGCCGCCACGTAAAGATTGCCGTTGACATCAAATGCTAGTCCTTGCGGTCGTCCCAAACCGCGATAGAAGGTTGAAACATTTCCCTGAGAGTTGATCTTGTAAACGGAATCGAAGCTGGAGGTCGTAGGCCCGGTCACAAACAGGTCTCCGCCCGGGCCGAAGGCCAGGTGGTAGGCGGAAACGCTGGCTTCGAGCGTGGCGAAAACAAAAATCTGGCGGTCCTTGCCGATCTTGAAAACCGTTCCGCTGCGGTCGCCGACATAAAGGTTTCCATTAGGATCGAACGCAATTCCGGTGGCCACGCCCAGGCCCTCGGCATAGGTGGACATGGTGCCATTCGGCGCTACCCGATACACTGCCCCGTCGAAGCGCGAGGAGACGTACATCTGGCCGACTCGATCAAAAGCGATCGAGGTGGCGTTGGTCATCTCGGCCAGGAACGGTTTGACGTTGTAGTTGGTGTCGATCTTGAAGATGGCCACGGGGACTTTCTGGCCACGCGATCCCGAGAAGGTCACGAAAATGTTGCCCTCGGCATCGAGCGCAGGATTGGTCACCGGGTGCAGGTTCTCTGCAATCGGAGCGGCAACTTTGATTTGATGCGGGTTACTGGACACGTCGTTGGTGGAGACCACCACGTCTCCGGAAGAAGCACCAGAGGGCACTCGGGCAACCAGAAAATCGTCGGCGCTGATGACCACGGCGCCCTCGACATCTCCAAATCGAACCTGGGGGCGGCGTAATTCCAGGGGACGCAGGCTCCGGCCGACGATGCGCACTTCGCCTCCCGGCAGGGCGGCACCGGGATGCACCGCCTCGATATGGGGATGGCCATTGACGTTCTTTTTGCCCAGCAGACGGTCGGAAATTCCCATGGAATCCAGCTTCCTGAGAGCAGATGTAGACGCGAGCGCCCCGCTCGTGCAGCAGTTACTCAATTGCCTGGCTCGTCGCGCTAGCGCACGAGCTAGTCGCTCGCGCCCACATTTCGAGCGGCATGCCGCTATCGCGGCAGCAGGCCGAAATGGAGCGCAACCTGCATTATCGCCAGACCGTAAACGCCGGCCGCAACGTCATCGACCACGATGCCTGTTCCCTCTGGGAGTCGTTCGAGACGGCGCAGCGGTGGCGGCTTGACGATATCGAACCCTCTGAAAAGTATAAAGCCCAGCAGCAGAGATTGCCACGCTATCGGCGCGGCGATCAAGGTGACGAGTTGGCCGGCGACTTCGTCGATGACCACGAACTGCGGGTCTTTGTCACCGCTGGCCCGGGCGACTTGCGTAGCCGCTGGAATTCCCACCGCAACCGCGATCAGAGCCAGAAGCGCCGCCGCCCAGGGTTGCCAACCCGGCGCGACCCAGCGCGCCACCAGCCACCATAACAACACGGTGGCGGCCGAACCCCAGGTTCCCGGTCCGGGACGCAGGCGACCCAGGCCGCAGAAAGTAGCGACCAGGGTGGCCCAAAGCGGCGCTCGCCCGCCCTCAGAAGTTTTCATCAGACTCTCTGGAAAGGTCTTCGACGCCGTCGTCAGTGTCTTGCACGGGAGATGAGATCACGTATGCGCCGCTGGCCCATTTGCCCAGGTCAAGCAGACGGCAGCGAGCGCTGCAAAAGGGTAACTCCGCAGCCTGCGCGGTCACGGGCTTCCTGCAGATGGGACATTTCAACTTGAGCTTGCGGCTGCGAGCCATTTGGCTTCCTGCCCGATACTGTTTTGGATGATCCTGTTCTTAGATGACTCTGGCGACCAGATCGTAATCGTGGGCCTCGGTGATCTGGCAGCGATAGAACTCGCCGGTTTTCGGTTCCAACCCCTCGGGAACGTCGTTGATGAAAACCTTGCCATCGATTTCCGGCGCGTGCATGGGAGTCCTGCCTTCGAGCAGTAGATCGCTTTCGTCAGAGATACCTTCGAGCACGAGATCGAATTCCTTGCCCACCAATGTCTTCTTTTTCCGCTTGCTGATCTTGCGCTGGATTCCCATCAGGTGCTTGCGGCGGCGCTCGATTTCGCGCTCGGGCAATTTCTTATCCTGAGAGAAGGCCCCGGCGCCTTCCTGGTCGGAGTAACCGAAAGCGCCCATCCAATCGAATTCCGAATCGCGGACAAACTGACAAAGTTCTTCAAACTCTTTTTCGGTCTCGCCGGGAAAGCCCACGATGAACGATGTCCGCAGCGTGACCCCGGGGATCGTGGCCCGCATTTTCTCGATCGAGCGCAAGAAGATGTCGCCTCCGGCGCCCCGCTTCATGCGTTTGAGGACGTCCGGCGACGCGTGCTGCAAGGGCACATCGATGTAGGAACAGATCTTTTCATGGGAGGCGATGGTATCGAGCAGGCGGCCCGTGATCTTGTTGGGATACGCATAGAGAAAGCGCACCCAGCGAAGGCCGTCGATTCCCGCCAGCTTTTCCAGCAGAAGAGCCAGGCCATCTTTCAAACCAAAGTCTTCGCCGTAACAGGTCGTGTCCTGGCCGATCAGGGTGATTTCGCGCACTCCGGAGAGCGCCAAACGTTCCCCCTCAGCGATCACGGATTCAAACCGTCGCGAGCGGAACTGGCCGCGGAGTTGGGGAATAATGCAGAACGTGCAGGGATGATCGCAGCCTTCGGCAATTTTGATGTAGGCAGTGTGGCGCGGAGTCGCCAGGACGCGGGGCGTAGCGTCATCATAGAGATAGTTGGGCAGGTCGCCGATGGCCCCT
The DNA here is from genome assembly GCA_050746005.1 of Terriglobales bacterium. Lineage (GTDB taxonomy): Bacteria > Acidobacteriota > Terriglobia > Terriglobales > Acidobacteriaceae > JAIQFF01. The sequence goes on along the minus strand of JBOGLC010000015.1, from coordinate 38,911 downwards.
TCCCAGGTTTCACGCGAAAAGCGGCCTTGAGCGGCCCGGGCATCGCCCTCAGCCCGCGACGTCAGAATCCTGAATGGAGAATCCACGGCCGGTGCAGCAGCCACTCCGGCCGCCGCCAGTATGGCTTCCAGTTCTCCGGTTCCGACCACCGCGTCCACTTCCGGAATGTTTTGCCGAATATCGTTGCGAAATCGCTCCACCAGGCAGCCCGCGACGACCAGCCGGCGGGCGCGTCCCCCGCTCTTGTGTTTCGCCATCTCCAGAATCGTGTTGACGGACTCTTGCTGGGCGCTGGCGATGAACGAGCAAGTGTTGACCACAATGACGTCGGCTTCTTCGGCGCCGGAGACCAGTTTGGCCCCCGCCTGTTCCAGCATTCCCATCATCACTTCGCTGTCCACCAGGTTCTTGGGACAACCGAGGCTTACGAAGCCCACCCGGGTTGGGGAGCTTGCGCTATTTATGGCGTCCTGGGGGGCTGCGGATAAGGTTTTCGTGGGCATGTAATCTATTGATTTTAACATCCTCGCAGAATTGTTACCTGACTGGAGGAAGGTACCGCTTTCCCCCTGAGGCCGGCGTGGCGCGTGCTAACCTTAGGCAGCGTCCGCCAGGGAAACTTCGTGGGGAGGTAGAATGGCACGCGCACTGTTTTCTTTTGCTGTCGCGGGAATGCTGTTGGGATTGATTTCGGACGTCAGCGCCCAGGAAAAGAATGAGCTAACCGGGCTGATCGGCCGCACCATCGTCAGCGATCACGGAGTCACCGACACCAGCACGCCCGGCGCTCTGCTCACCTCGGGCCCGGGACTGAGTTTTGAAGTTAACTACGGACGGCGGCTCATGGACCTTGGCCTTGTGGGATTGACCGGAGAAGTGCCTTTCGTAGTTAATGTCAACGAAAAGGTTGGTTACAATCTGAACCTCGTCCCCAAAGACTACAAGTCGTTTTTCGTTACGCCGTCGCTTCGTGCCAATCTTTTCCCGGCAACTGGAATATCACCCTGGGTGAGCGTGGGCGGAGGCTTCGGTTATTTCAAGGAAAATTCTTCACTCGAATTCGGCGGCGCCAACCCTGGCGAAACCGGCACTGCGACTGGAATCTTTCAGATCGGTGCAGGACTGGATATCAGATTATTCAGCCGCTTAAGCCTGCGCGGAGAAGCGCGGGATTTTTACTCCGGGGTGCCCACACTGAACGTGGACATAGGAAAAAGCCGCCAGCACAACATTTTCGTTGGGGCCGGAGTGGTCTGGCATTTCTGAGCGGAATCGTTTAGGCGTTTGACTTCACGCGTCTTTGCGATTTTTGCGGTTAAAGGTTCTTTCTGTTTACCGGCAACCACCCCAACGCTAAGAGCGCAAAATGTGCCGCAAAGAACGCCAGGAAAACCAGCTCCCTCAAGCGCGGCGCTTCCCGGAGATTTCTTCATACAACTCGGGCAGGCGGCGCACATCTTCGACGGAATCATCGAAGCGCGCGCTTTCGTAATGCCGGGTGAATTCCGCGACGCGCTGCCGGACGCCGGCATCGTCAATGCGGGCGACGAATTCGCCGGGAGTCTGGGTCGGCGATTTGCGCCAGCCGCGCCGGGCTACAGTGTCCGTCATGCGCTCGTACCAGATGGTGGCCGCCCGCCGGGGAGATTTTTCCGGCCGCCCCGCCAGCCGCCATTCACTTACCACCTGCAGCAGCCGCGGCGCGTTGACTGCACAGAAAAGCAGCCCTGCGATCAGTACTCCGCCCAGGCCGCAGCGCAGGGGTGATCCAGCCGCGGTCTTCCCAGTGCGCCGGACTGCCGCCAGAAGACCCTCATAGTGGCCGTACCACCATTGCCGCAGAGTCCAGAAAAGCTGGCGACTGTGGTTGCCGGCACTGACCGCCAGCGATTGCTGGTGACCCGCATCGTAGTTGACCACCCACTCTCGCCAGAACGAGGCCATGGCATCGAGATACAGTGCGACGCGGCTCCAGCCGGTACGTGTCGAGGCGGACGCGCCCGGGGTGGGATCGAAGGCTACCCAGCCCGAGCCCGGGAAGTAGGCCTCCACCCAGGAATGCGCATCGCTTGCTCGGACCACATACTGCGACGTCAGGTCATTGAACTCGCCGCTACGAAATCCATTGACCACTCGCGACGGAATTCCCAAGGTTCGCAGCATTACTGCCATCGAGGACGCGAAGTACTCGCAGTGTCCCCGCCTGCGCTCAAAAAGAAAACTGGCTAAGGGATCGTGCGGCACGGTGCGCGGCAGTTGCAGGGTATAGACAAAATGAGTGCGAAGGTAAGTCTCCAGCGCCAGGGCTTTATCGTAGGGGTTGTCCGCGGCAGCCGTAATCTGTTGCGCCAAAAGCGGGATGCGGCTATCCACCTCCACCGGCAAGCCGAGGTAGTCTGCCAGCACATCGCGAGGATACGCTCTCTCCGCCCTCCGCAGGTCGGCGGCTGCAGCCTGCGCAATGTCGGAAGTCGCCTGGTAGCGGTTGACGGGACGCTCAGGGTCAAGGTTGAAGACTGCCCCCGCGTCGTCGACGGCCAGGTGTCGATAGTCGCCTTCCAGGCTCTGGGTGTTGCCGGCGAGAAAGAAAACGTTCATGCCCACCGGCTCCATCAGCACACTATATTGGACTTGGCGAAATGAACTCTTTCTGATGTTGGCGCGCGCCAACATAAAATGACCATCCGGTTGCGCCACCAGCGGGTGCGGTCCGCGTATGTTTGTCCAGGTCCGGCCGTCGAAGTTGCTGAGCGCAACCCCACGCCACTTCAGGTCGAAGCTGCCCTGTTTATCCCCGTCAATCTGAATGTGCATGACCACCGAACTGGACTGCTGGATCTCGCCGATGCGCCCCAGTTCTACCGTGTCGCTGAATCCGGTGGAAATTCCGCCCCCGGGAGAGTAGGCCCCGAGATAACCGGCGGAGGCGCGGGGCAAAAGAAAGAAAATTCCGGCCGCCAAGAGCAGGATACAGAGCACCAGTACGGGAGAGGCGACCGCCAGCGACGTCGCCATGCTCTGGCAGGCTGTTCCCATGCTCGATTGTCGGGAATGAACCGCGGCCTTGCCGGAAATGTGGCGCATCTCCATCAGGATGAAGCTGACCACCGACATGAGCATGAAGACGGCGAAGGCCAGCAGGAAAATACTGTCCACGGTCAGCAGGGCGGCGGCGAGCACCATGAGAAACGCGATGATTGAAAGAAAGTAAAAATCGCGATCGCGCTGCGCGGAAAACAGCCGCACCACCATCACGAACAAAACCAGGTGGACAGTGGCGTTCAAAAACCCGCCAGAGATCAGGTAGTAATCAATTACGTAAAAGGCCACATAGCCCAGGGTGAGAAACGCGGTCCAGTGCTCGGGAACCAGCCAGGTGCGGCTCCGGATCAGCAGGTATCCGCGGATCAAGAGCGCAGCGCTCACCAGCAGGATCGCAACTAGGCTTACTCCACCGGTCGAAGCCAGGGTGCCGAAGGCTGCAGAAACTGAGAGATACAGGGCGATCTCGAAGTAACGCTGCAGGGTCGAGGACAGGGGTAGCATCGCAGCATCGATTTTGCCGGCGGAAGCCATGGCTGCTTCCTATTGTTCCCTACGCTGGTCGGGAAGGAAAGAGTACCGAGGGGGGACAGTCTTTGGATCACACTAGACCTCAATTATGGGGTTATCGCTGGCAGAGTTATCTTCCCGCCATCACGGGCACCAGCCCAACCATCAAGCCGCAGGCTATCCCCAATAGCAAAACCAACAGGAATACATATCTCTGATGTCGGCGTCTGCGTGACACGATTTTTCTCCGAAGATGAGACCGCAGACGAAGCGGCGGCCGCGGGACGAAGCTGGGTACAACGGGCTACGAAATGTGACTGGGTTAAGGCTAATCACCCTCGCTCTCGTTGCCAATACCGTGAATCCTGTAATGCACCTTAGCGTTCCAAGTGGAGACGGTCTGTACGCACGGCTGCGCCCGTGACGGCGCACATGTGACGGCGCACATGTTACAGCGCACATGGGGTTTCCTCCGGAAGCGATGTTAGAATCGAAGGCGGTCAGGCATCGGTCCCGCGCGACGCACTCTCGCCAACCCCGCCAGGTCCGGAAGGAAGCAACGGTAACGGGCTCTTGCGTGTGCAGTGGGTGTCCGGTGCCTGGCTTAATGGCCTGTACGCCAGGTCTCTCACCGGATTTTTTGCTACCCCACAAAATTCAGCAGCTGGTTGGAAAAGTTCGGCAGATTGGGGAAAATCGTCGGTAAATCCGCGGTCGGAACTCCAAACCAGTTGGCCAGAGTTCCCGCGTACTGATCGAGCGATGTGGTCGGAATCCAGCGTCCTTCGCTGGTGGCGTCGTCGGGACCGGAGAGCGCCAGGGTGGGAAAAGTGCCGTAGAAGTCGCCTCCCTTGACCGCTCCTCCCATGATCAGGTGATGCCCGCCCCAGGCATGATCGGTTCCCTGGGTGCTGTCCGGCGAGTAGGTCCGGCTGAAGTCCGACAGGGTGAAGCTGGTGACTTGTGAGGCCGCGCCGATTTCCACCGTAGCCTGGTAGAAAGCGTTCATGGCCTGGCTGATCTGGGTATACAGACTGTTGTGCGCGTTTAATTGATCGCTGTGAGTGTCGAAACCGCCGATTGAAACGAAAAAAATCTGCCGCTGCAAGCCCAGCGCCGAGTGCACCGAAATAATCTGCGCCACCTGCTTGAGTTGGTTGGCCAGTCCGCTGTTCGGGAAGACCGTAGCCATGGCCGGTTTCGCGGCCAGGGCGTCGGCCAGCGCCTTGCTGTCCTGGAGAGCGTTGGTGGTGGTGCCGCTGGCGGCCTGGATCAGGGTGAGGCCGGTATCGAACGTCAGCAGGTTCTGCAGCGCCGACATCCGACTTTGGGATTCGGCCGAAGTGCTGAAGCCTGAAAGCAGCTTCGTGGGATCGCCGCTGGACTGGATCGCGCGCGCCGATAATCCTTGGCAAAAAACATTGCTGCCCGCCAGCGAAATGGTCACCGGAAAGACCCCGCCGTAAATCGACTGGATCTTGTCCGCCGTTCTTCCTGCCCATCCGGTCTGTCCGTTGCCGGCACTGTCGAGCGTGGCGGTCTGCATCTGCGCCTGCTGGTCTTCGTGAGAGAAAAGATTCATGGGGAGGTTGACTTGCCGTTGCTGAAATTGAGCGCGGGTGGTCGGCTTGACCAGCGTGCCCACGTTGGCCAGAACCGCCAGATGTTTCTGGTTGAACAGCGCCTGCATCTCCGTGAACTTGGAATGGAATCCAAATGGAGAACCCGCGCTGGGCGGAGCGATGGGCAGCAGACTCGCCTGCGGCAGGGCCAGCACCGAGCGGATCTGCTGGTAGGAAGTGTATCCGCTGCTGCTCAAAGGAATAACCATGTTGTTGCTGTCATTGCCGCCGAACAGGAAGACGCAGACCAGGGCTTTGTAATCCTGGGCGCTTTGCGCCAGCGCATTCACCAGTCCGAAGCGGTTGAAGCTGGCGGCGGCAAAGCCCGCAGCCGCGGTGCAGCAACTCCTTTTCAGAAAGTCTCGCCTTGAAAATGCCATGACTGTTCTCCCTTTAGTGTTGAACCTGAAACTGTGATGAGCTTCCCATCAGATAGAAAGCGGCCTTGGTGCGCCGCGTGGTGTCGGAGATGCCCGAAAGCGTGGTGACCAGAGTGGCGCGCATGTTGTCCGAAACCTGGCCATGCATCATCACCGCCCCGACCGCCGTGACCAGTTGATCCGGATTTGCCGCCAGCGGCACGTAACCGGAGAGATCGACCGTGGTGGTAGAGCTGACCGATCCGTAAACCAGGCTGTTCACGAAATTGATTCGGGCAATGTCGGTGCTGGTATCGAAGATTTCGAATTCGGGGCCCAGCAGCGTGGTGCCCTCAATCACGTGATCCGGATGGTAGAAATTGAAGACCGTCGGGGAGAAGAACGGCGGCTGCTTCATGTCCGAAGCGCGGTCCGAAAGCGACGCGCCGTCGGATACCCCGTTCATCGCACGCAGCAGATTGGTGATGAACAGGACAGGTTCTTTGAGTTTGCCATCGCTGGGCTGAGTCTGGGCCGGATCGTCCCCGCGACGGGCTTCGGGATCGAGCAGAATCGCCGCCACCACAGCCTTCAGATCGCCCCGCACGCCACTGCCATTGTCGGCAAATACCGCCGACACCCGGCCCACGTACTCCGGTGTGGGATTGCTGGTGACCAGGCGCTCGATAAGCTGCTTGGAGATGAACGGGCCCACGTTAGGGTGAGTGAAAATATTTTGTATGGCTGCCGTCAGATCGCCCTGTGTGGTTCCTCCCGCCGGCAGCGTCACTCCATTCAGCAGCAGCTTTGTGCCGGTATCGTGGTGGCTGTCGAAGGGGATCATGGGCCCGCCGTAATATTCGGGATTGCGGAACTTGGCGGTGGCGCCTGCTTTCGTGGGATACGTCCATCCCGTGAAGGTGTGGGAGAAGCCTTCAATCACATCCTGGTCATAGGTCGGAATGGGATTGCCTGAGCCATCCAACTGCAAGGTGCCATCCGGATTCAACTGTTCCAGGCCAATCGAAAACAGCTGCATAACTTCCCGGGCATAGTTCTCATTGGGGTCGACGCCATTGCTCGGCTTGTCGTTATTCACCATGTCCAGATAGTTGCCCATCACCGGGCTCAGGGTGACATCCGTTAAGAGGGTGGAGAAATTGCCGAAGGCGTCGTTCTGAAACATGTTTTGCCAGAGCACAAAGGCGCTGGGATTATTTACTTTTACCGCCGAGGCCACCATGATCTGGGAGAGTCCCCAGGCCACTCTTTGCCGCAACTGGTCTTGCCCGGTCAGCGCGTTGGTGAGAAAACGCTTCTGGACGAACGACATGTCGTCATCCGTGCCCGGCGCCGGATAAGTCGATATCGGCGCGGCAAACTGCTCGTTCAGGAAGGTCTGCAGGCCTGCCGCCTGAACATGCGAAAGAGATGAAGGGTTTATACCCCAGGTCGACTGTTCGAGGAATCTCCCGGCTGCTGCGGCGGTCACAGTATTTGCCGAACTTCCCACCTGTAGCGCCATCATGTTAGAGGTTTTGGAGCCAGGGTCGGGGTTGATCACCGTGATCTGCACCGTGCCGGCCTGAGCGCTGGTCGCAGTACCTGTGGCAGTAAGCTCGCTGGAGGAAACAAACGTGGTGGTGAGAAATATTCCTCCGAATGACACCACCGCGCCGTTCGCAAATTTCTGGCCCGTGACCACCAGAGTGAAATCACCCACGGAAATGGTGGTCGGGAGCACGGCGCTCACCACCGGCGCCGGATTGGTAATCGTCGCTGTACCGGTGGACGACGCGGTCGTATCAGCCAGACTGGTCGCGGTCACCTGAATAGTGTTGGGGGAGGGAACGGTAGCCGGCGCCACGTAGGTTCCACCGGCGGAAATCGTGCCTAAGGTTGCATTGCCGCTGGGGATTCCGTTGATGGCCCACTTCACCGAGGTGTTGCCGTTGGTGCCGCCGACGGACGCCCGATAGATAAAAGTGTCACCCGCCGTAATCTGCAGCGTGGAGGGTACAACCTGGACGCTGACCTGCCCGGCCGCGCCTACCTGCACGTCCAGGGAAGAGACAGATGCGATCTTGCCCGGATCAGGATTCTCGACCGTGACCTTGACATTTCCTTTTTGCGCCAGGGTGCTGGTTCCGGTGGCCTGCAGTTGGCTGCGCGACACATAAGTCGTAGTCAACGCGGTCCCGCCGAACATCACTTTGGAGCCGCTCACGAAATTTGCTCCGCCCACGGTCAGCGAGAAACTGCCCACGGGAAGGAACGTAGGGCTCACCGACTGAATTGCGGGAACCGGATTCTCGAGGCTGACCGAACTGGATGCGCCAAGGGATTTATCGGCTACGCTGGTGGCCTTGATGGTTACCGAAGGCGGAGTGGGAAGGCCGAGCGGCGCGTTATATTTTCCGGTGGCGTCGATGGTGCCGACGGTTGCATTTCCTGCCGGCACTCCGTTGACCGACCAGGTAACCGCCTGATTCATGTTGGCGGTGACCTTGGCGGAGAACTGCGTGCTGTCTCCGGCGCGAAGCATGGCGCTCGGAGGCGTAACCGTCATTCCGTTGGCGCTGGGATCCTGACCGCCAGGGTTCATGCCACCGCCGCAGCCCGACCACGCCAAAATAGCAAGCGAGAAAAGTAGAGCGCCGACCAACCTTGCGCCTGAAGCCCTGGATGTTGCGATCATCTCCGATCCCCTTTCCTGAAGATCCGAGTACCGAGGAAGCGTTCACAGGCGCGTCGCGTGGGGCGCGTCGAAAGTTCTCAAGTGGCTGGTGCAGCGTAGTCAAACGTTGCCTTCCTGCGAAGGTCTCCATGGTTCCATTGCGGGCGTAGTGCCATTTCGGAACGCGCGCTGCTTTTCGGAAGCACTAACGGCGTGGTTCCGTCGTGTATTTTGTTTCCGCACGTACATGTACCGGGGTAACCGGCCTGTCTTTAACCGTTGCAGTTTGCGGGCAGGATCTGGCCAACCCTCTGGGGCGCGCCGTTGGACATTTGGCGCAGAGGTGCGTCAAAATACACGGTTCGTCTTAACACTGAGATAAGAATCTGGAGAACTGATCGAGTGAGCCAACTGGTGCGCGCCAAGATTACCGCCCTGGGTGCCTACGTTCCGCCTCGCCTCCTGACTAACGACGATCTGGAAAAGCTGGTGGAAACCTCCAACGACTGGATTGTGGAGCGCACCGGCATTCGCGAGCGGCATATGGCGGACAAGGGCGTCGCCACCAGCGACCTGGCCACCGAGGCCGCCCGTCGTGCCCTGGCCCAGCGCGGCATGGAGCCCTCCGAGTTGGACGCGATCATCGTGGCCACGGTCACGCCCGACATGTTTTTCCCCTCCACCGCCTGCCTGGTGCAGCACAAGCTGGGCGCCAAAGGGGTGTGGGGATTCGATCTTTCAGCCGCGTGCTCGGCATTCGTTTATGCGCTTCAGACCGGAGCGCAATTTATTGCTACGGGGGCGCACAAGAAAGTCATGGTGATCGGAGCGGACGTAATGTCCTCGATCATCGACTACACCGACCGCGCTACCTGCGTGATTTTTGGCGACGGAGCGGGCGCGGTAATCCTGGAGCCGGCCGAGGATGATTCCGTGGGCCTGATCGACTTCATTCACGAGGTGGATGGTGCGGGCGGCTGTTCGCTCTACATGCCCGGCGGGGGAAGCCTGCATCCTGCCAGCCGGGAGACGGTGGATAAGAGGATGCACTACGTTCATCAGGACGGCCAGGCGGTGTTCAAGTTCGCCGTGCGCAAGCAGGCCGAGATTTGCGAAAAAATTTTGACCCGGAACCGTCTGAAGGGCAGCGATATCGATACTTTCATTCCCCACCAGGCCAACCGCCGCATCATCACGGCTACGGCGGAGCGCCTGGGAATGAAGCCCGAGAGCGTGGTGGTCAACATCGATCGCTATGGCAACACCACCGCCGGCACCATCCCCCTGGCCATGGATACAGCGCTCCAGGAAGGCAAGCTCAAGAAGGGCGACCTGGTCATGCTGGCATCGGTGGGGGCCGGCTTTACCGTAGGGGCCACGCTGCTGCGCTGGGCTTTTTAAGTAGACTCTTTTGCGCCGGCGGATTTCAGAAATTCCATCGGCGTCCGCCCGGAAACTCATGGACGAACTCGTTAAAACCCAGGTCCGTCAAATATTCGACAGCGCCAATTTCATTCGCGACCTGGGCATGCAACTGACCCGGATCGAAGACGAATATTGCGAGACCACACTGGTTCCCGGCGAGCGCCACCGGCAGCAGCATGGCCTGGTGCATGCGGGCGTGCTGGCCGCCATGGCCGACCACACTTCCGGCTGCGCCGCGCGCGGCGCCGTCGGCCTGGATCGCGACGTGATCAGCGTCGAGTTCAAGATAAACTTTCTGCGTCCGGCGGTAGCCGACCGTTTGCGTTGCCGAGGCAGGGTGCTGCGCGCGGGCAAAATGCTGGTCATTTGCGAAGCCGAAGTCTTCGCGGAGAAAGATGCAGAGGAAAAGCTGGTTTCGAAGGCCCTGGTCACGCTGGCCGTGAAGCGGGGCTTCTAGTCTCGTCATTCCATTGTTATCTTGTTTTCATTACATCTGAGCGCGCGGAGTGATTCGTCCCGGATCGGTGCGCGCCGTCGAATGAGCGGTTCTTCGCTGGGGGCGCACAAGATCACAAAATCAATGACTGATGCAGGCAGGTCAGCCGATAGAGATCCTTCGACTTCGCAACTCCGTTCGCAAGCGAACGGAGTTGCTTCGCTCAGGATGACAGGGCTCAGGAGACAGTGCTCACGGACTCCGCTCAGGATGCTCCGCTCAGGATGACATGTTAAGAAACGGATGATGGCAGCTTCAGTTATCCGTTCTTCTGGCGCTCGAAGGCTTTCTGCAAATACCGGCGGGCTTCATCCAGGGCGCCCTGGGTGTTGTCGTTGGTTTGCAGGGCCTGGCGGTATTCATTGGTGGCGCGCTCGCGCTGACCGGTAACGTCAAAGATCTTTCCCAACTGGATGTGGCTCCAGACTTCGGTCCAGCGGGGCTCGCCATCACCGTTCAGACAGTCGCGGTAGGCGTTGGCCGCCGCCTGGTAGTTGCGCTGCAGGAAGAATACTTCCGCAATGCGGTAGTGGGCCAGGGAGCTGTTCTTGTTGACGTCGAGCGCCTTGTTGAACTCGAGCAGCGCGCCGGCCAGGTCTCCCTGCTGGGTCAGGCCCTGGCCGCGCTGGATCGAAGCCCGGAGCCTGATCTCGGACGAGTTCTTCAGCACCCGATCGTCGGGATCGATTACGATGCGGCGCGGCTTGCCATAGGTCTCGACGTTGAAGGCTGAGTTCGTGCCTACGACTTCGATGCGTTTCTCTTCCGTCTTGCCGTCGGTATCGATCTTGAGTTCTACCGGCATGCGGAAAAGATCGAGGTCCTGTGACACCTGGCCTACCACGCGAAAGCCCTTGCCGTTCCCCAGCCGGTAAATCGTGTACTTGGTCTTGAATTCCGGCGCGCCTGTGGAGTCGAGCCACTGGGAGAAAAACCAGGTGAGCTGCTGGCCATAGTTCTGCTCGGCGAGCGCGCGGAAATCGTCAAGCGATGCCGATTTCCCGGCATACTTGGCGGCGAAGGCGCGCATGGTCTGGTCGTACTTCTGATCGCCCATCACCCAGCGCAGCATGTGCAGGATCATGGCGCCCTTGTCGGTCACCAGGGACTGGAATTCGGGCGAGAAGATGTCAAGTTTTCCGGCGCTTGAGAGCGGGACAGTATCGTAGGCCAGCGCTCCCACCGACATATCTTTGACCGCCTCTTCCAGGCCCGCGACCCCAGCCGCCTGCTCGACATAGCGCGCCTCAGAATAACGGGCGAAACCGTCGCTCAGCCACCAGTCGTCCCGGGAAGCCGGACTGACCGAAACGCCCCACCACTGGTGCGCAATGGTGTTGGCCAGCAACCGGTAATTCACCTTGTCGGTGACGGCCCGGCTGGCGATGGCGGCAATTTCCGGCGCCCAGGCGGAAGGCACGGTGTCGTCCGGGATCTCCACCACTTTCAGCGTGGTCGATGGCGCGGGTCCGTACAGGGTCACGTAGTAGGTGAATTCCTTGACCGCAGTAGTGGCGTAAGTGGCTCCCATGTTCTTATGGGCGGGTTTGAAGAAGACGTGAAGGTCCATCCCGGCTTCATCGCTTTTGAATTCCTGAAAAATGCCGGCCACAATGGTGCCCGGAAAACTTGGTTTGTCCCAGGTGAAAACGAACGTCTTGGTGGGCAAAGCGCCCGCTGGCCGCTTGGCCGCGGGAGCGTTCGCCGAAGTCTCTTTGCCGCTGCCGATGACCACCATGTGCGCCGGCACCGTGATGTTCATGGTGGCGGTAAACCGGTTGATGCCGTATGCATTCACCGGAAACCATCGGCCGGCGTACAGCAGGTAGCTGGTGTCGTCGCCGACGTAAGCCAGTTTCAGGCCCTGCACCGGACTGTCATCGGCGGAATCGAGCACGCCTTCGTATTCGAACGTAAGAGTGGTCGAACTATCTTTCGCCAATGGGGTGGCCAGCGCAACCCGAACCGTGGAGTCCTGAGTCACGCGCTCAGCGCTCAGCAGCTTGCCCGCCTCATCGAGCACCTTGGTGACTCGCAGGGCGTTGTGCAATTCGAAGGTGGCGATACTCAGATCTTCAAGCGCGGTGAACTTTACTTTGGCTCGCGCGCTGAGCTTGTGAGCATGCGGAATAAGCTCGGCATCAATCTGGTAGTCGTCCACGCGCAGCCGCATCTTGTCCGCTGCCTGCGCCGGTAACGATATCAAAAGGAATGAGTAAGCAAAACAGAGCAGCAGGACCCGACCCTGGCGCCAAGGTTGAAAGGGGATCAAAAGCACTCTCCTAGCACAAGTACGATAATCTCTATGATGAAGATTGTGGCTTAAAAGATGCTGGCAGGACAAGGTTTAGCCGGTTTTCGACCGAAGACGACTCGGATCCGCAACCGATAGTACCGCTTCGGCGGCCCGATCCACCGGTTGTCTATCCTCTTCGGCAGGGCCGCGCAACTGGGCTTTTACATGGGATAGCCCGGCGATCATCCACTCCCGGGCAGGACCGTCGAGCATGATTTCTTTGACCTTCCTCACAACATTGGCGGCAGTGAAATCCTGCTGTACCAGTTCCGGAACAACCTCTTCCCCAGCAATCAGATTCACCATGGCAAAGTGCGATACTTTCACCCGCGGGCGGCCCACCATGTAGGTCAAGCGTGAGACCCGGTAGACCATCACAAATGGCGTTCCCATCATTGCGGCTTCGACCGTAGCCGTGCCGCTGGCGATGATCCCGGCGCGCGACTGGGCCAGCGCGGGCAGAGCTTCTGGCACCAGCCGGATGGATGCATCCTCCATCAGCGATTGCAGAAAACTTCGTTCCAGCGTGGGGGCAACCGGGAGCAGAAATTCATATTCTGGACCCAATTTCGCGGCCGATTCGAGAATCGCGGGCAAATTCATGCGCACTTCTTTCACCCGGCTGCCGGGCATCAGTGTGATCCAGGGTTTGGCCGGATCCAACTTATGCCGGGCGGCATAGGTGGCCCGGTCGATTTCAGGCCGCGAAAGGTCAGCCAGAGGGTGGCCGACGAAAGTGGCATCGACTCCGCGGTCGCGGTAAAACTTTTCTTCGAAGGGAAAAATCACCAGCGCCTTGTCGACATATTTACGCAGCAGGCGCACCCGTCCCTGGCGCCAGGCCCAGAATTGCGGACAAACGTAATAGACCACGGGGATGCCGCGCTTGTGCATCTGTCGCGCCACGCGCCAGTTGAATGCAGGAGAGTCGATGACGACGGCAAGATCGGGTTTGCGGTGGTCCGCCTCCGCGATGAGCCGGTGAAACAGCCCCCAGATTTTTGGCAGATGGCTGAGAATTTCCGAAATGCCGACCACAGCCAGGTCTTTGGCATCGACGACAGTGTCGCAACCCGCGGCCCGCATGCGGTCCCCGCCCACGCCGAAAAACTCCAGCTCGCGCTGTGTGGCGTGGGCGCCTCCGAGACGCCGTAAAGCTTCGATCAGCATCGCGCCATACATTTCGCCGGAGGCTTCGCCGGCGGAGATGAGAATTCGCACGGAGGCATTGTAACGGCACAGCCTTCAGACACCACGAAGAACTGTCATCCCGACCGGAGCGGAGCGAAGCGAGCGGAGTGGAGGGACCTGCTTTCCCGTCCACCGCACATCGCGGGGAGGAAAACAGCAGGTCCCTCCGCTGCGGTCGGGATGACAGGGTTTATTGAGGTGGTACGAAATTCAGGTCTGGGGCCGGCTGCTTCCTGCCGCCCGGAATTTTTTTAACGAGAGAGCGCGCAGACACCACGAAGAACTGTCATCCCGACCGGAGCGGAGCGAAGCGAGCAGAGTGGAGGGACCTGCTTTGCCTTCGTCTACCACGCTTTCCAGGTCGCGGTTCTTGACGGTACGCCCTTTAACTCGGAGCAGTCGTCTGATCAGTCCACAAGTACATTCAAGGGCAACATTTGGAAGCAGCTAAAAACAGCAGCTCCCTCCACTGCGCTCGCTGCGCTTCGCTGCGGTCGGGATGACAGGGTTTATTAGCGTGTCTTAGTCGTCCGCGCCGGCCGTGAGCGGCCCTCCGGCACCCACCGGAATTTCCTGATCTTTATATTGCAGTTGGTAGAGCTTGTAGTAAATCCCGCGCTGGGCGAGCAGTTCCTGGTGTGTGCCCACTTCGCGCACCTGGCCCTTGTGCATGACGATAATCTTGTCGGCGCGCTGGATGGTCGAGAGCCGGTGGGCGATGACCACCGAAGTGCGGCCTTCCACCATACGGCTGAGCGCATCGCGCACCCGTCGTTCGGTCTCGGTATCGACGCTGGACGTGGCTTCATCGAGGATCAGGATTTTCGGATCATGCGCCAGCGCTCGGGCGAACGAGATGAGCTGTTTCTGTCCGGTCGAAAGCGTCGAACCCCGTTCCCGCACGTCTTCTTTGAAGCCCTGAGGAAGGGCGCGGATGAAGTCGGCAAGGTTCACATCTTCGGCAGCTTCTTCGACGTCGGCATCGGTAATCCACTCCGTGCCCAGGCGAATGTTGCCCTCCACCGTTCCGGTAAAAAGAAAAGGATCCTGCAATACCACCCCGAAGCGGCGGCGGAGTTGAGCCAGGTCCATCTCTTTTACGTCCACGCCATCGATCTTGACTGCGCCCTTCTGGACATCGTAGAAGCGCATCAGCAGGGAGATGATGGTGGTTTTTCCGGCGCCAGTGTGTCCCACGATGGCCACGGTTTCCCCGGGTTCGATGCTGAAGGAGACGTCGCGGAGAATCCAGTCCGGTCCCTGGCCGGCATGCGTGGCGCGGACGCCTCCGCCCGCGTCCTTGCCGGCGTCCGAGCTATCGACCGCCATCGTCCGGTAAGCAAACCATACATGATCGAACTCGATCCGCCCGGGCCCGCTCGGTGTCTTCGTCACCGCGGGCGATGTGATTTCGGCAGGCGTATCCAGCAGTTTGAAGACGCGTTCGCTGGCCGCCATCGCCGACTGCAAAATGTTGTACTTCTCGCTGAAGTCCTGAATGGGCCGGAAGAAGCGCTGGGCATACTGGATGAAGGCGGTAAGAATACCAATACTCACCGCCGTCCGAACCACGTGGAACGAGATCAGCTGCGGGCGCGAGAAATCCACCGCCACGCTGCTCACGGTCAGGTTGCGGATGATGTCATTGCCACCAAACCAGATCACGCACGCGATAGCCGTCGACGACAGAATTTCCACCACCGGGTAATACACGGCGTGGGCCATGATCGCGTCCTTGAAAGCCTCCATGTGGACTTCGTTCACGTCGGAGAACTTTCTGAAGGAGCGCTCCTCGCGATTGAAAAGCTGCAATACCACCATGCCGCTGACGTGCTCCTGCATATAGGCGTTGATGCGGGCAATGGCGGTGCGAATGCGCCGGTAGGAATCACGCACCTTGTCCCGGAAGATGGTCGTCGCATAGGCGATCAGCGGCAGAACCGCCAGCGTGATGAGGGCCAGCTTCCAGTTCATGCCCAGCATGATGGCCGTGATGCCGGCCAGGACAAAAACGTCTTCGAAGATCGAGACCACGCCGGAGGTGAACATTTCGTTCAGCGCGTCCACATCCGAAGTGACGCGAGTGACCAGGCGGCCGACCGGGTTCTTGTCGTAGAAACCGATGTGCATGTGCTGCAGGTGACGGAAGATCTGCTTGCGCAGGTCGAACATCACCATCTGGCCCGCCCACTGCATGAAATAGGTCTGCAGATAGTCGAGCAGGAATCCGAGCGCAATCAGACCGACGTACATGGCCGCAAGTTGAGCGATTCCGATGTAGGGGTCCTTGCTCAGAAAGGAATCGAAGGGCGTGCTCCGGTGCACCGGCACCAGGTAGCGGTCAATCTCGATGGCAACCAGGTAAGGCCCGAGAACATCGGCCGCGGCCTTGATGACGATGGAAATCAGGGAAATGCCGACCGGCCATTTGTAGGGCCGCAAATACTGAAGCAGCCGCTTCATCAGGCGGCTGTCATAGGCTTTACCGAGTACCTCTTCTTCTTGGGCCATCGTCTAAGCTAAAGATACCCTAAATAGATTAGGAAAGAAGCAGGTCGGATGGAAAAGGTTTTCAGTTTTCTTCGCTTGTGCAGGCCTAGGAGTCCTCACCGGGGTGGGCGAGCGGAGCGCGCCAATTCCGGGATTCCGAATTTCTAACCGATCTGCGCTCCGCGGGCAGGGAGGGCGCCTGCCGCTACGCGATCCTTTTCAGCACCAGCGCCGAGTTCTTCGACCCGAACCCAACGCAGTTGCAGATCGCATGTTCGATCTCAACTTTGCGGCCGATGTCGGGAACGTAATCCAGATCGCATTCCGGATCGGGCGTCTCCAGATTGATGGTAGGCGGAATCGTGCCGTGTTTCATGGCAATCAGCGTGGCCGCCAGGCTGGCAGATCCGCAGGCCCCCTGGGCGTGTCCGATCTGTGACTTCAGCCCGGACATGGGAATCTTTCTCGCGTGCTCGCCCAGCGCCAGTTTCAGCGCCCGCGTTTCCACCCGGTCATTCATTTCGGTGGAAGTGCCGTGCAGGTTGACGTACTGGATTTCTTCCGGGGCGATATCGGCTTCTTCGAGCGCCAGCGTGATGGCGCGGGCGGGTTCTTCCGGTGAGTCGCTCATGCGCACCCGGTGGAAAGCTTCGCAGGTGGAGCCATACCCGGCGATCTCGGCGTAAATGTTGGCTCCGCGAGCGCGCGCATGATCGTAATCTTCGAGGACGAACATCCACGAGCCTTCCGCGATCACAAAGCCGTCGCGATCGGCGGAAAAGGGGCGTGATGCGCTTTCCGGCGCGTGGTTCCACGACTGCGTAAGCGCGCGCAGCAAGGAATAGCCCTTGATGATTCCCGGAGTGATCGGCGAATCCACGCCGCCCACCAGAAATATGGGCAGCACCCCGGCCTGAATGTGCTGGTAGGCATAGCCGATGGCGTCGGTAGAAGAGGTACAGCCGGCGGTCACCACGTGGCTGTAGCCGCGAAATCCGAAGCGCATGCTGATTTCGCTGGGCAGCGTGCCCATAGTGCCGCTCGGAATGCAGAACAAGCTCACCTGTTTCACGTGCCCGCTATGCCAGAGCCGGTATTGCTCCTCGGAAAATTCCTGGGCGCCGCCGCCTGTGCCCAGAATCACGCCAATCTCACGTTTCTCTTCCATCGACATGGCCGAGGGATCGAGGTCCGCATCCCGGATGGCTTCGGTCGAAGCGGCTAGCGCCAGCGGCACCACGCGGGAAACGTGCTTGCGCTCGCGCGCATCCACCCACGCCAGTTCGTCGAACTCGGAAATTTCGCCGGCGATGTGCACCGGCAGGGAAGAGGGATCAAAGCGGGAGATGCGTTTCACCCCCGACTTGCCCGCGAGAAGCGAAAGGCAAAAGGCTTCTTTGCCTATGCCGATGGGGCTGACGACGCCCAGTCCAGTTATGACGACCCGAGGAGCCATAATTTTTTTGTGTCATCCTGAGCCGCGGACGACTTCGCTTCGCGAAGCCGCAGCGCAGCTTGAAATACAATCACGCTTCCGTATTTCTCGGCGTGCCGGGCACTGCGGTTCAGGTCCGCTTCCGTTCCAGGTTACGCGGAGTGCGATAATTGGTCACGATGTCGCTTGGCCTTTATATCGCAGTGCCCTTCTGCCGTACCAAATGCAGCTACTGCAACTTCGCCTCGGACGTCTTTTCCCGAGCCGTTTTCGAGCGCTACGTAGAACGCCTGGTTGCGGACATCGATCATGCCGGCGAAACCGCCGAACTGATGGGCGGCCAGCTTGAAACCCGCGTCGATTCCGTTTTTCTCGGCGGCGGCACCCCTACGATACTCGATATATCGCAACTGGAGCGGCTGTTTATCAAGATTTCGCAAACTTTTTCAGTCGAGCGCGATGCCGAAATCACCGTCGAGTGCGCGCCTGGAACCTTGTCCTCGGCGATCATCGAGGTTTTTCAGCGTTGCCGAGTAAACCGGGTGAGCCTGGGAGTGCAGTCTTTCGTGGATATCGAAGCTGCCTCGGTCGGGCGCTTGCACAAGCGAGCCACCGTGCTCGAAGACATTGCCCGGTTGCGCGCCGCCGGGATTGAAAACATCAACCTCGACCTGATCGCCGGATTGCCTCACCAGACATCCGAGAGCTGGAATTTTTCCCTTGCCGAAGCCATTGCCACCGGAGCGCCGCACATCAGCGTGTACATGCTCGAGGTGGATGACGATTCACGCCTGGGACGCGAGTTGATGGCAGGCGGCACAAAATATCACGCCCACTTCGTTCCCGACGAGGAACTTATCGCCGACTTCTACGAAACCGCATGCCAGAAACTGGACGGGGCGGGAGTGTGCCAGTACGAGATTTCGAACTTTGCCCGGCCCGGGCAGGAGTCGCGACACAATCTCAAGTATTGGACCCGCCGGCCTTACATGGGTTTTGGCGTGGACGCGCATTCGACGTTGCCTTGCTCCGGGCAGGCGGGGGCAGCCGTGAGGTTCTCATCTCCGGACTCACTGGACAAGTACGTGTCCGGAGCTCTGCCGACGAAAATGCCGGTATCGTCGCAGGCTGCCCTGGAAGAAGCTTTTTTCCTGGGGTTGCGCCTGAACCGCGGTGTAGATCTGGAAAAAGTCAGCGCCGAATTCGGGGAACCTGCAGTCGACAGATGCTCCGATGCCATCTCGGAGAGTGGGGATGCGGCCCTGCTCCAGCGCGACGGAAATGTTATTCGGTTAACGCCCCGCGGAAGGCTTTTGTCCAACGAAGTGTTTGAGCGCTTTCTGACTGGGGAGCGGGTGGGATAGGCGCGGTTCCATCCGGCGCGGCGCTTTCGCCTTCCCGCACCACCTTCCCGCACCACCTCCCTGCACCACCTTCGCGCACCAAGGGTTTACTCCTTCCGCACTCTTTCCCGGTGATTCCGGCGCTATGTTCTAATGAAAATCAGCCTCACGACTGAAGATCAGCGTGGCAGGTTCCTGGCTACTCCCGGAGGCACCTTGGATTTCCAGCTCAATGACGAACAGCTGCAACTGAAGAAAAGCGTACGCGAATTTGCCGATCGCGAAATCGCCCCCCACGTCATGGAGTGGGATGAGGCCGGCGACTTTCCCCTGGCGACCGTCAAGGAATTGGGCAAGCTCGGTCTGCTGGGCATTGTGTTTCCCCCTGAATACGGGGGCGCCGGGATGGGCTATGTCGAATACGTCACCGCCGTCGAAGAACTCTCGCGGGTCGATGGATCGGTGGGAATTATCGTAGCGGCCCATACGTCGCTGTGCTCAAACCACATTTTTCTTGCCGGCAACGAAGCCCAGAAGAAGAAGTACGTCACGCCGCTGGCCTCGGGCGAAGCCATTGGGGCGTGGGGATTGACCGAGCCCTCCTCCGGATCGGACGCAGGCAGCGCGCGCATGACCGCGGCGCGCAAGGGAAATAACTGGGTGCTGAACGGCACCAAGACCTTCTGCACCAATGGACACTACGCCGATTTTCTGGTGGTGATTGCGGTCACCGATCGCGCCGCGCACACCCACGGCCTGTCGGCATTTATCGTGGAGAAGGGAACCAGGGGCTTTCGTCCCGGCAAAAAGGAAAACAAGCTCGGTTTGCGGGCCAGCGATACCGCCGAACTGATTTTTGAAGATTGCGTGGTGCCCGCCGACAACCTTTGCGGCAAGGAAGGCGGCGGATTTATCGACGCCATGCGGGTGCTGGATGGCGGCCGCATCTCCATCGCGGCCTTGTCGCTGGGCATGGCCGAGGGTGCCTACGAGGCCGCGCTGAAATACTCCAAGCAGCGCAAGCAGTTCGGCAAGGCCATCAGCGACTTTCAGGCCATCCAGTGGAAGCTGGCCGACATGGCCACCGAAATCGAAGCGGCAAAGTTGCTGACCTTGCGGGCGGCGGCCATGAAAGATGCGGGCATGAAGACGACGCTCGAATCGTCCATGGCCAAACTTTACGCCAGCGAAGTCGCGGTCCGCTGCGCCAACGAAGGAGTGCAGATCCACGGCGGCTACGGTTTTATCAAAGACTATCCCGCGGAGAAGTTTTATCGCGACGTGAAGCTTTGCACCATTGGCGAAGGCACCAGCGAAATCCAGCGCCTGGTGATCGCCCGGCAGTTGTTAAAGGACTAGCGCAGGATCGCCGGTCCTTGCATTTGTCGGTTGTTTTCTCTTCTTTGACAGATTTCCGATTACCCGGGATGTTCCCTGGGCGACCTTTATTCGGCGACCTCTAAAGGGTGGCACCCTGTAAAAGGGTGTCATCCCGAGGGACTTTAGTCCCGAAGGACCTTGCGTGCAGCTGTGCAACGACTGGCCTTCTTCTCATCCGCTCCACGCCAGATGCTTCGCAAGCTCAGCATGACGCACCAGCTGAACGGCAACAGTCGCAAATTCAGCCACTATCGATTTCAATTCAGCCACTACCGATTTCCACGAGCGGTTCCCCAGTTGCCTTCCGCTGCTTTACACTGAACATCTTGAAAACGGAAATTGAGCAATGGATTGACCAGTTACGCGCTGGCGATCCTCGCGCCCTGGCCCGCGCCATCAGTACGGTCGAGGACCGCGTGCCTGGCTGGTCCGAACTGCTCAAGGCCCTCTTCCCACACAGCGGACAGGCGCGAATTCTCGGGCTCACCGGCCCTCCCGGAGCGGGCAAGAGCACGCTGGTCGACCACCTTGCCCGGCACTATCGCAAGGAAAACAAGACTGTAGGCATCATCGCGGTCGATCCCACCAGCCCTTACACCGGCGGAGCCATTCTGGGCGACCGCATCCGCATGCAGGAGCACTTTTCCGATCCTGGAATCTACATACGCAGCATGGCCACGCGCGGCTCCCTGGGCGGGCTGGCGCGCATGACCGCGGACGTGGCGACCGTGCTCGACGCCTCGGGGCGCGACCTGGTGATGATTGAGACGGTCGGAGTCGGGCAGGATGAAGTGGACATCGTGCGCCTGGCGGATATCACGATCGTCATTCTGGTGCCGGGCATGGGCGACGATGTGCAGACCATCAAAGCCGGCATCATGGAAATCGCCGACATTTTCGTGATCAACAAGAGCGATCGCGACGGCGCCGAACGGGTGGAGCGGGAAATTCGCGCTCTGCAGTCCCTGGCCACGCGCGGTGATAATTGGACTCCGCCGATTGTGAAAACCGTGGCCAGCCAAGGAGCGGGCATTGCCGAACTGGCGGCGGCGATTCGCGACTACGAAGCGTATTTGCGGCAGGGAAATTTGATTTTGTCCAAGAAAATCCAGAACTGGCAGGAACGTCTGGTGGAAATGTTAAGGGATGCTTTGCTGGAGAAGGCCCGTGGGCAGTTCGCCAACGGCGCCGTCGCTGGCTACGCGGCGGAAGTGGCCGAGCACAAACGCGACCCTTACCAACTGGTCGAGGAAATCGTGGGCAAGCTGGGAAAAGAATAAAAAGCCTGTTTAGATGGAGGACGGGCGTCCCGCCCGTCCCAGCACGAGCGGGGCGCTCGCGCCTACATTGAAATGAAGACTTTTTGATGTTCAGCATTGACCATATCGGGGTAGCGGTGAAGTCGCTCTCCGCCGCCAAGGCCATCTACGAGAAGCTGGGCTTGAAGCTCGCGCCTGCGGAAGTTGTCGAAGCCGAGCAGGTGCGGGTGGTGATGGTGCCCTTGGGCGAGAGTCGCCTGGAACTGCTGGAACCCACCTCCGAGAACTCGGTCATTGCGAAATTTATTGCCCGGCGGGGCGAGGGATTGCATCACATCTCGCTGCGCGTACCTGACCTCATGGCCGCGGTCGAGCGACTGAAGAAAGACGGCATACGGCTGGTTTCGGACGAAATCAAGGTGGGCGCCGGCGGGCATAAATATATTTTTGTACATCCCACCAGCGCCGGCGGCGTCCTGCTCGAGCTGGTGGAAGCGGCCGGCTGACTACAAACGGTCCCAAAAATGCTTCTTCTTGCCGCCGATACTTCGGGTAAACACGGCAGCATTGCGCTGGCCCACTGCGGACCGGGCAGAGCCTGCGATGTAATCGAAGTAATGCCGCTTGAGGGCGGGACATTTTCCGCGCAACTGGTGCCGCAAATCGCCGCCTTGCTCGCGAAACACGGCTTCAGCAAAATCGATATCGGCGGTTTCGCCGTGGTCTCGGGTCCGGGTTCGTTTACCGGAGTGCGCGTGGGATTGTCTGCCATCAAGGCCCTGGCGGAGGTTTTGGCAAAGCCGATCGCGTCCGTATCATTGCTGGAGGCGATCGCAGCGGCGGGCGGTTCACAAGGCCGAGCGACGGCAGTTTTGGATGCTGGACGCGCCGACGTTTACGCCGGAGACTATGAGGTTCACGCCGGGGAAGCTCGCATCTTGAGTGAACGGCTGCTGGCTCGCGCAGAATTACCGGAGGCGGCCCGGGGATCGCTCGTCGTAACCGTTGATCGCGCCCTGGCAGACGCCGCGCGCGATGCCGGGCTGCAGGCGAAAGAGATCGAAATCCCGGGAAGCGACGCGATCGCGTGTCTGGGCTGGCAGAAGATTATGGCAGGAAAAACAACCTCGGCCGAGGAGCTGGATGCGAACTACATCCGGCGGCCCGTTCCCGAAATCAAGAGCAGTTAGCGATCCGCTCTTAAACTCTTAGCCCGAAACCAGAAATTGGAAACCAGAAACTGGTTCATGAAACTCTCCGTCCGTCCCGCCACGGTTGCCGACGTGCCCTCGATGATGGCCTTGGAGAAGCACGCCGCCACTGCGGCGCACTGGTCTTTGGCGCAGTATGAAGCGCTGTTCCGTGCATCTAGTCCGGATAGGGTGGCCCTGAGCATTCGAGAGGAATCAGACCTTCACGGATTCGTGATCGCCAGAGTGCTGGGCGAGGAATGGGAAATCGAGAATATTGCCATCGCTGGTCCGGCGCGACGGCGTGGACTGGGGACGCGCCTGCTGGGAGAGTTGCTGGATTTGGCCAGAGCCAAAGGCGCCGCGGCGGTATTCCTCGAAGTCCGCGAGTCCAATCACGCAGCCCGGGCCCTTTACGGCAAGTGGGCATTCCTCGAAGGCGGCCGCCGTCGCAGCTATTACAAAAATCCGGAGGAAGATGCCATCCTTTATCGCCTTGATTTTACTTAGCTTGAGGCCCGTCTATTTTGCACTAGGAGTGGTGCAAGATTATTCACTATGAAAATTCATTTATCTGTAGAAATAGGATTGAAGCGGTCTGAGTGCTGTGGTAGGTTAGGGCCTTACGAACGCTCAGGAGGGTCTACTGGATGACTCCAAAGGACCAGCTCCTGGTCAGCAACGACGAATTCCGCAAGCTGGCCCAGGAGCACACGCAGTACGCCGAACGACTCGATTCACTCACCCAAAAGCGCTATCTAACGGAAGACGAAAAGCTGGAAGAAGTCCGGCTGAAGAAGCTCAAGCTACGCCTCAAGGATCAAATGCAATCCATTGAGCGGCAATTCCACGTGGTCGTACAACACGGTCAGGTAGCCTAACTTATTTCCTCCAACTGATCGCGGCTGTAGCCGCCAACAGCTTTAATATGCTTTGAATAGGGCGCTGCTAAGCGCCCTTTTATTGTCATTTGCTCCCGGGAAGCGACCGACCCCGCCCCCCTGCTCTATAATTCATGCTATCTCCCGATGGTGTCCGACGGCTACTATTACGCGCTCGCACTGCTGGTTGCCGCTGCCCTGGTAGGGTGGCTCGCCGGTCCGCTATGGGCTTTGCCGGCGTGCCTGCTGGCGGTTTTTTTCTTGTGGTTCTTCCGCGACCCGGAAAGGGCGATCCCGGACTCGGCGGGGGCGGTAGTCTCACCCGCCGACGGCAAGGTCACCGAGGTATCGCCCGTCCTGCTGAAGGGCATTCCCCGTACCCGGATCAGCATCTTTCTCAGCGTGTTCGATGTGCATGTGAACCGCTCGCCATTGGCTGGGGTCATCCGGGATGTTCGCTATCAGAAAGGGAAGTTTCTGAACGCGATGAACCCAGCGTCGGCTGAGCACAACGAACAGAACGCAGTCACGCTCGAAGGCGATGGGCAAACCGTGATCTTCAAGCAGATCGCGGGGCTTCTGGCCCGCCGGATCGTGTTCAACAAGAAAGTTGGCGATTCCGTAGCGCGGGGAGAGCGCGTGGGCCTGATCAAGTTTGGTTCACGAGTGGATGTTTTGCTGGATGGTTCCGCCAGGCTGCAAATCAAGGTGGGAGACCGGGTGAAGGGCGGATCCAGCGTGCTGGCCTACCTGGACCGGATGTCCGAGCCGCTGACCGCGGTCGGAGCCGAATCGACCCGTCAAGGAGCCTTGTGATGGATCCCGAGGTGGCGGTCATCCCCAGACGGCCCGGGACACACCCCAGGCGGCTGAGCAAGGGCATGTACATTCTGCCTTCGCTGTTCACCACTGCCAATATTGCCTTCGGCTACTACGCGATTCTGCAGATCACGCATGCCACCGCTGCCGACGCCTGGCATTTTGACAATGCCGCCAAGGCCATCGGTTTTGCCGTACTCTTCGATGGTCTGGACGGGCGTATTGCGCGTATGACGGGAACCAGCAGCGATTTTGGCAAGGAACTGGATTCGCTCGCAGATGTCATCACCTTCGGCGTCGCCCCTGCTTTGCTGGCCTGGACCTGGGGGTTTCGCCAGTTGCCCACCAATATGGGCGAGTTGTACAACAAACTGCTTCAGTTCGGCGCGATTGCCAGTTTCCTGTTTCTGATGGCGGGCGCCAGCCGGTTGGCGCGCTTCAATATCACCAATAACCCGCAGCCCTCCAACCCGGGCCGCCCGGGCAAGAAGTATTTTGTCGGAATGCCGATTCCGGCGGGCGCGGGCGTGATCGCCGCGGTCGTGCATTTTTCCGCTGGCGATCCCATCGCCTCCTGGTGGACCGCGCTTACCTGGATGCTGATGGTGGTGGCGGTGGGCTATCTGATGGTCAGCACCTGGCGCTTTTACAGCTTCAAGGATCTTGATTTCCGTTCCCGGCAGCCTTTTCGTCTGGTGATCCTGTTTGGATTGCTGTTTGCCGCGATTCGCTTTTACTCGCAATGGGTGCTGTTTCTGATCGCGTTGCTGTATGTGTTTTCGGGGGTGTTCTGGCGTTTGAAGTGGATCTTCCGGAGAAAAGGAAATCCGCCCCCTCCGCCGGCTTACAACGAGGCAAAGCAGACTTCATGAGTTCGAACTTCAAACCCGTGCCCCTGGCGCATCCCGATCCGATGCGTGCGGCCAGCCTTTATCGCCTGGCCATCGTAGGCGCGGGCACGCTAAAGGGGAAAGAGGTTGCGGAGATCCTGGGCGACCGCAATTTTCCTTCGCTGGACATCAAGCTGCTTGACGATAACGAATCCCTGGGCCAATTGGAGTCGGTGGGCGGCGAGGTATCGTTTATACAGAACGTGCGCTCGGAGCAATTCGAGAAGATAGATTTCACTTTCTTCGCTTCCGACCAGGAAAGTACCCGCCAGAACTGGAAAAAAGCGCAAAGCGCGGGCAGCGCGATCGTGGATCTCTCTTACGCTTTGGAGGACGAACCGGATGCGCAGGTGAAGTCGCCCTGGATCCAGCGCCAGCTGGGCCAGATGCTCACGCCGGAGTTGCAGCCCGGACCGGCCGTGGTGGCTCATCCCGCGGCGGTCGTGCTGGCGCTTTTGTTGTTGCGGATGCAGAAGGCGGGCGCGGTGAAACGGGTTGTGGCCACGGTCTTCGAACCGGCATCGGAGCATGGACAAAAGGGTATGGACGAACTCCACGAGCAAACCGTGAATCTGCTTTCCTTCCAGCAGTTGCCGAAGAAAATATTTGACGCCCAGGTAGCCTTCAATATGGTGGCGCGTTACGGAGAGCAATCTGTCCCGCCGCTGGCCGCGATAGAACGCCGCGTGCTCAAGCACTATCAGAGGATCGCGGGCCCGGATGCGCCCCTGCTCTCGCTCCTGATGGTGCAGGCGCCCATCTTTCACGGTCACGCGTTTACCTTGCACGTAGAGACCGAAAATCCGGTGGAAATCGATGGCATCTCCAAGGCCCTGTCCGGTGAGCATGTGACGATCACGGGTCTGGCGGAAGAGTCGCCCAGCAACGTGAATGCGGCCGGACAAGGGGATGTTCTGGTCGCCATCCAGCCCGACACCAATCTGACCAATGGGCTGTGGCTGTGGGCGGCCTCGGATAACCTCCGCATCGCCGCCGCCACCGCCGTCGAATGCGCGGAAAACATGGCTGCCACCCGCCCCAAGGGAAAGATCCAATGAGCGGTGTGGCCGGTGCGGCTGGCGTGGTTCATGTGGTCCATGTGGACCATGTGGTCGCGGGCGACTCGCCCGCGCGAGGCCGGAAAATCGTTTCTAAATTTTCAAGTCCAAGAATCTGGCGGGTCGGTTCTCTGGGAATTCTGACCCTGTGCCTGCTTCTCGGCTCCGCCTGCGGATATCACACCGCCGGCCACGCGGTCACGCTTCCGGCCAACGTCCAGACCATCGCCATACCCGCCTTCGTCAATCGAACGCAGACCTACAAAATTGAACAGAGGTTGACGTCAGCCGTAGTACGCGAGATGGTCACGCGCACCCACTACCACATTCTGAATGAGCCCAGCGACTCCGCCGACGCAACCCTGCGCGGCACCGTGATCAGCACCTCAACTTCCCCGCTGACCTACGACTCGCAAACCGGGCGGGCCTCGAGCGCACTGGTGGTGGTGACCGCCAAAGTTACGCTCACGGATCGCCAGGGCAAGGTGCTTTACGAAAATCCTGCTTACCTGTTCCGCGAGGAGTATCAGGTATCGCGCGAACTTTCCAGCTTCTTCGAAGAAGATTCACCGGCGCTGGAACGGCTGTCGCGTGAGTTTGCCCGCACCCTGGTCAGCAATGTCCTGGAGGGTTTCTGAATATGGAGGGACTTCTGAATATGGAGGGACTTCTGAAAGTGGAGACTCTGTAATGCGGGCCTTCGCTCAAGCCGATCGCTTCGTCTCCGAGGTCGAAGGGCGAAAACTGCGCCCCGTCTATGTTTTCGTGGGCGATGAAGTGTTCTTCCGCAAGCGTTGCCGCGAGGCCCTGCTCAAACACCTGGTGCCGGCCGACCTGCGCGACTTCAGCCTGTTTGATTTCGACCTGGCCGACACCGACCTGGCCGAAGTCCTCGATCGCGCCCGCACCCCTTCGCTGATGGCCCCCTTCCAGGTATTTTTCGTGCGCGGCGTAAAGACCCTGTTCGGGCGCGGATCGAACGACGAGAAACTGGCTGCCATTGAGGCCTACAGCAAAGATCCCAATCCCGATGCGGTGCTTATTTTTGTGGCCGACCACATCAGCATCCCGGCTGACGCCCGCCGCATGGACATGACCGACAAAGAACGCTATGAGCGCATTCGCGAGACCCTGGGGCGATATTGCGCCATTGTCGAACTGGCGCGAGTGGAAGAGAGCGAGGCCGTCCGCTGGATCGGCGAATACGGCGGAACCCGCGACGTAAAAATTGACGCCGACGCGGCCCGCGAACTGGTCGATGCTCTCGGCGGCGACATGATGATGGTCTCCAACGAACTGGAGAAGCTGATCCTCTATGTAGGCGAAAAGAAGCGCATCACGCTGGGCGATGTCGAAACCATGGTGCTGGCCGCCAAGCAACGGTCGCTATACGAATTGACGGACGCGATTTCCTCGAAAGACCGGGTGCGGGCGCTGCAAATCCTGGATGCCATCCTGAGCACCGGCGACGGCGACGAAGCCGCCATCGGGCATCTCTACATGCTGGCCAAGACTTTCCGCCAGATGCTGGTGATTCTGGAACGAAACGTGCGCGACCAGCGCATGCTCTGGGCTGCCTTGTGGCAGGGCTTTCGCGTTCCCCCTTTCGCCGCCGATGACATCATCCGGCAGGCCCGCCGTTACAAGTCGAAGCGTGAGCTCACGCGGGCTATTCGCCTGGTGGCGAAAACCGACCTGGCGCTGCGCTCCAATCCTCCCACAAAGCGCTTCGTCCTGGAGAAGCTGATTCTCGATCTCACGGCAGAGATCAAGCCTGAAGTTCCGGGCTGGTCGCAGGAAGAACTCCCGGTCTAGAAATCACCATGACTGCAAAAGACGGGTTTCGCCTCCTGGTTGAGTTCCCCTGGATCGTATTCATCGTCTACTGGCTCATCGGCGCGCTCAAGACTCGCCCCACTCAGCAGAAAGAGTCCGCGATTTCCCGATTCGCTATTCTCTCGATTGAGATTGTGGGTTATGTACTGCTATTCAGCGGTGCTGCGGGAATTGGACTTCTGGGAAATCGTTTCGCGCCTCGCGCCATGGCAAGCGCAGCGGCGGGTGTGGCCCTGACCTGGTTGGGAATTGCTCTGGCCATCTGGGCCCGCTATCATCTGGCGGAATACTGGAGCGCGAGGGTGACGATCAAAGAGGACCATCAACTGATCCGCACCGGTCCTTACACTCACCTGCGGCATCCCATCTACTCCGGCCTGGTTTTGGCTACGATCGGATCGGCTATGGTCATCGACAAGTGGCGATGCGTTCTGGGCGTTTGCCTGGTGCTGGCCGGCTATTGTTGGAAGGCAAGGAAAGAAGAAACCATGCTCAGCCGGCAATTCGGAGACGCTTTCCGGGAGCACCAGAAACACACTGGCTTTCTGATTCCACGCTTCCGCTGAGGGCATTGTGATTCCGCCAACGGCTGTTTCCGACTACCTGCAGCGCATCGGTTACACCGGGTCCCGGGAGCCGACTGCCAGGACCTTGCGCGAGGTGCATCGCGCCCACCTGTTTACCGTCCCATTTGAGAATCTCGATATCGGACTGGGCCGCAAAATCGTCTGCCAGGAAGAATTGTTCCTCCGCAAAATCGTAGACCGGCGGCGCGGTGGTTTCTGTTACGAGTTGAATGGCGCGTTTGCGGCCCTCCTGCGAGAGTTGGGATTCAAGGTCACGCGGCTTTCCGCCCGGGTGGCGCGCGAAAACGGGGAGAGCACGCCCGAGTTCGATCACCTAGCGCTACGCGTCGACCTGGAAGAAGCCTGGCTGGCCGACGTCGGCTTCGGAGACTCGTTTGTCGATCCGCTGCGACTTGAGGCAGGAGCCGAACAGGAACAGGCGGGACGCAAGTTTCGCATCACGGCGCAGGGCGGCGTGCTGCATCTCGTAGGCACCGATCACCAGGGCGAATGGAAGCGGCAATACTCGTTCACGCAGATTCCGCGGCGTCTGGATGAATTTGCCGGAATGTGCCATTACCACCAGACTTCTCCGGAGTCGCACTTCACCCAACAGACTCTTTGCAGCATGGCAACGCCTGCCGGGCGGATCACCCTCTCGGGCCGCGGGCTGATCATTACCCGCAATGGCGAAAGAGAAGAACGGCTATTGAAATCGGATGAGGAGTGGCAAAGCGCCCTGAAGGAATATTTCGGGGTCGTCCTCTAAACGACGAAAGGAATTCCAGCCTTGGTGGACCTGGCCGGAAGCTCTACTTCAGCGCATTGACACGCGCGTTCAGGCGGGACTTGTAGCGCGAGGCGGTGTTTTCGTGGATCACGCCCTTCTGGATTGCCTTGTCCAGGGCGGAGACGGTCTGTCTGAAAACTAACTGGGCACTGTCCTTGTCGCCCTTGGCCAGGGCTTCACGCAGCTCACGCAGCGAGCTGCGCAGGCGGGAAGTGTTGGCGCGGTTGCGAACGGTTCGGGTCTCGGTTTGACGGGCGCGCTTCAGCGCCGAAAAATGATTTGCCATGTCTGCTTCGTTACCTTCGTTTCTATGGAGAGGTATTCGCGGTGCTCCCGAATAAGCTATTTTACGGGAGTAAGTCATACATGGTCAAACCCTTATGGCAGATGCCCTCGAGCGACTGAAAATCCTGCTCAGCTCTTCTACTCCCATTGTGGTGATGGAAACGGTGGAAGAGATGCGCGCCGTGCGCCTGGTGCGGGCGGCCTGCTCGTCGCTCAATCTGGCCACCTTCGAGTGGAGCATTGCCAGCGGGTTGGTTCGCTGCGGCAGCGATGTCGGGGAGTTGGTGCCGGAAACCGGCTTTTCCGGCAGTGGATCGGGCCACGATCAGTCCGCCGCCCAGGCGCTCTATAACAGCAGGGAACCGGCGCAGGCGCTTAGCAACCTGGAAGCAATGTCCATCGAAGCAGCCTTCGTCCTCAAAGACTTTCATCGCCACATGGACGACCCGGTCGTAGTGCGCCGCTTGCGCGACGTAGGGCAGAAATTTTCCGCCAATCGCCGCACCGTGATCATCACCGCGCCCTCGATCACCATTCCGGCAGAACTGGGCAGCCTGGTTGAATTCCTGGAGCTGCCCTTGCCGGACAAGCAGCGCTTGCGGCAGATCATCGACGAGATGACGGTCAGGGTAGGGAAGACCCGCACCCTGAAACGGACCTTGGACGCTCCAGGCCTGGACGCCATGGCCAACAATCTGCGCGGCCTGACCGAGGAAGAAGCGGAACGCGCCGCATCGCAGGCTATTGTGGCCCGCTACGGGGTGACGGCGGAAACCGTAACCGATGTGCTGCAGGCGAAAAAGGAGCAGCTCCGCCACTCCGGAATGCTCGAGTTCATCGACGCCTCGGAAAATCTCGCCAGCGTGGGCGGTCTGGACAATCTCAAGCGCTGGCTGGCGCAGCGGCGAGGCACCTGGGAGGATGCTGCCCGCGACTTTGGCCTGGAACCGCCGCGCGGCGCCATCATTCTTGGTGTACAGGGCTGCGGCAAGAGCATGTGCGCCCGCGCCATTGCCGGAGAATGGAAACTTCCGCTGGTCAAATTCGACACCGCCGCCATCTTCGACAAGTACATCGGCGAGACCGAAAAGCGGATCCAGAAAGTATTCCGCGTGGCTGAAGGGCTGGCGCCCTGCGTGTTCTGGATTGACGAGCTGGAAAAAATATTTGCCGGAAGCGGGGCTGATTCGGCGTCGGTCGATGCCGGAGTCTCTTCGCGCATTCTCGCCGCCTTTCTTTCCTGGATGCAGGACCGGAAAGCTCCCGTATTCGTCGCGGCCACCTGCAACAACGTGAGTGTTCTGCCTCCGGAACTGATCCGGAAAGGCCGCTTCGACGAACTGTTCTTCGTCGATCTGCCCAACCAGGCTGAGCGCAGGCAAATCTTTCACATTCACTTGGCGCGGCGGAAACGCAATCCCGCCGAATTTGATCTCGATCGAGTGGCCGCCGCGGCCAGGGGATATTCAGGGGCGGAGATTGAAGCCGCAGTGCAGACGGCGCTGTACGCGGCGTTCTCCAGCAAGCAGTCGGTGACGACACAAGACTTGCTGGATGCGCTTAAGGCGACCGTGCCCCTTTCTGTCACCCGGTCGGAAGAAATTGAAGCGCTGAGAGCCTGGGCCAGGCAACGCGCGGTGCCGGCCTCCATCGCGGACGCAAAGGGAGCAGGAGCTTAACGAGTCAGGTGGGGACAGTCGAGGGCAGCTGTCCCCACCTGGCCTGGCATGGATCACTTCAGCAGATTCCGCAGCACCGCCACTTCGGCTTCGATTCCCGTGTGCAGCGCGGGATCCACGTCAGGAGCAAACAGCGGGGAATGATTCGAAGGCAGGTTCGTCCCGTTCGATTTTGCCTCGGCATATTTTGCCGGATCCGCTCCGCCCAGGCTGAAGTAGAACGACGGCACGCCCTGGGCCGTGAAGTAAGAAAAGTCCTCGGAAGCCATCCCCGGATCCTCGACGACCACGTTCTCTTTGCCCAGCGTCGATTCCAGAACACCTTGCAGGCGCTGGTCCAGGGCTGGGTCGTTGTACACCGCATCCGTAGCCTCGTAATGTTCAACCCTGGGTTCCTGGGTGGCGCCCGCAGCATTGGCTTCCGCCCGGGTGATGCGTTCAATGGCCGCGAGCACCTGTTTGCGAACTTCGGGTTTGTAACTGCGGATGGTAAGCCCGAGCTCCGCATGGTCGGGAATGATGTTGTTCTTGGTGCCAGCCTGGAAATATCCCACGGTAATAACAGCCACTTCGCCCGGCTTCACTTCGCGGGAGACGATGGTCTGCAACGTCCCGACGATTCGGGCCGCAATCACGATCGGGTCAATGGTGCTGTTGGGCATGGAGCCATGCCCGCCCTTGCCATAGACGGTAATGCGCAAGGAATCGGCGTTGGAAAACCGGTAACCGGGCCCGACTCCGACTTTGCCGGCCGGAAGCTCGTTGCCCACGTGTAACGCCACAGCGACGTCGGGCTTGGGAAACCGGGTCATGAGGCCGTCTTCGATCATCTTCTTCGCGCCGGAGATAGTTTCTTCGGCAGGTTGGCCGATCAGGATGAGAGTTCCGTGCCAGGTGTTCTTGCTGTGCGCCATGATGGCGGCGGTTCCGAAGAGTGACGCCATGTGTAGGTCATGCCCGCAGGCATGCATGACGCCGACCTCGCGTCCCGAATCGTCTTTGGTATGGACCTTGCTGGCATACGGCAAGCCGGTCTTTTCCTCAACCGGAAGCGCGTCGAGCTCGGTACGAAGCATTACGGTTGGTCCGGCGCCGTTCTTCAGGACCGCCACCACCCCGGTTCCACCTACATGTTCGGTGACCGTGTAGCCGAGGTCCCGCAAGCGCCCGGCCAGCTTCTCCGCGGTTTCAGTTTCATGGGAAGAAAGTTCCGGATGCTCGTGAAGATCAACATACAGGGCGTGAGCATCGGGATAGACAGTTGTTACTTCTGCGGCAGGTGACGTGGTTTGAGCCCAGGCACAGGCGGCCAACATTACAGGCAAGACAGCAAATGTCAATTTCATAGTCGCCCGCATGATAGCAGGAGCAGTGTGGGGTCAACACTCGCGCCTCCGCTGTTGCGCTTGATTTTGGTTTGCCAATTCGCGGGTGCTTGTTCCAAGTCACAAATCCAGGTCAAAAGCGGCGGACAAGAGTCGCCACCCCACACATTTTGCTGGAGTTCCCCGACAGTAATGCAATTCAATTATGTCGTCATTGACTACCTTCAGCGAGCAGGGGTACCCTTAGCGCAATGGCAGTTGCCTGCACTTCGGGGCGAGCATCCTCGGCTGGCTCCACCTCCAGACATGAGCATCGTTTGTTTGCGCCCGGGCAGGGGCGTCCCTGCCGATTGCGGGAATGCGAGGTAAGTTGAGCCTCGCTCCATTCACAGCCAACCCAGCATCTAATGCGCCGGAGGAAGCGCCAAATACTGAATGAAGAAGAGCATTGAAATCAGTCCCCACATCGAGACCCTGTTCGGCACGCGCGACGAGAATGTGCGTTTGCTGGAAGACGGCCTGAATATCAACATAGACCTGCGATCGGATTCGATCGACCTGGAAGGGGCGGCGCGGGACGTAGCCCGGGCAGAGCAGGTTTTTATCGATTACGACCACCTGCAGCGCTCCGGATACACCTTTAATAACGGCGACCTGGGTAGCATGTTGCGGGTTCTGCTGGCGGACCCCAAAGTTACGCTGCGAGGACTGGCCGAGGCGGGACGCCAGCGCTCGTTTGGCCACCGCACGGTGCAACCCAAGAGCGTGAATCAGAGGCGGTATCTCGAAGCCATCGAGAGCCACGACATGGTATTCGGCATAGGGCCGGCGGGAACGGGCAAGACTTATCTGGCGGTCGCCATGGCGATTTCGGCTTTGCTTTCGAAACGAGTGAACCGGATCATTCTGGCGCGTCCGGCAGTTGAAGCCGGCGAGCGCCTGGGATTTCTGCCGGGAACTTTGCAGGACAAGATCGATCCCTACCTGCGTCCCTTGTATGACGCCCTCTACGATCTGCTGGAGCCCGAAAAAGTCGACCGCTATCTGGAGAAGAATGTGATCGAGATTGCGCCCATTGCCTTCATGCGGGGGCGCACGCTCAATGATTCATTCGTGATTCTGGATGAAGCCCAGAACACGACTTCAGAGCAGATGAAAATGTTCGTCACCCGGCTGGGATTCAACTCCAAAGCCGTGATTACCGGCGACGTTACCCAGATCGATTTGCCTAACGCGCGGCGCAGCGGCCTGCTCGAAGCGGCAGATGTTCTCAAAAACGTGGAAGGCTTGACCTTTGCGTATTTTGACGACACTGACGTGGTGCGCCACCAGTTGGTGCAGCGCATCATTCGCGCCTATGATGAACACAAGGCCCGGTCGGCGGCGGAGCAGTTGCCGCTGCTGGAATCCGGGACGAACGGCAAAGCCAATGGGACCGAGATGGCGCCCGGGCAGAACCGCAGTATGCCCTCCTCGGAAGTAGAAACCAGGGAGTAGAGCAGGTAAGATTGAACAGGAGGGCGCTCGATGAGGCCCTCCTGTCTGCTTTTGGACCGGGAAAAGCGCTACCGTAAAGACGCAAAGAGATTCTCGCAAAGCGCGCAGAGATGATTATCCTTCGCAAACCTGTAGCCGGCTTGAGTGATGCCGCTTTGGCAAAGTTTGTTGCGCGAGCCGGCCGCGCCAGCAAGCTCAAGGGAACGGTCAACGTGCTGGTGACCGGCAGCTCCGAACTGCGCTCGCTGAACCGGCGCTTTCGCGCCAAAGACCAGCCCACGGATGTGCTTTCCTTTCCACCCGGGCCATGCTTTGTCAATGGATTGGCCGGAGATATCGCGATTTCGGCGGACATCGCCAAGCGGAATGCCCGTCGCCTGGGGCATACTGCAGCCCAGGAAATCAAGATACTGGTCCTGCATGGAGTGCTTCATCTCGTGGGCTACGATCACGAACGCGATGATGGCACTATGGCGGGCAGGGAAATGAACTTGCGACGGCTGCTTAAGCTGCCACTGGGCTTGATCGAAAGAACCGGCAGGAATGCGGACAGAGTGCAGCCCAAAGGCGGGGGCGCCCGCACCGCCCAGGCCACGCGAAATCGATGAACTATGCCATTGCAGCTGCGTTGCTGTTGTTGTTCTGCCTGCTGACACTGGTGTCTTACGCAGACCGCGTCTACACGGAAATCGGCCGATTTCTCTCGCGGGAGTTTCAGGAGAACATCGCCATCTTCGAGCAGCGGGTCGAGCCCAGACTGGGAGTGGGGCGGGCGCGCGCCGCGCTCTCCATGGCGGTGCTGTGTCAAATCATGATAGCCGCCATCTCTCTGCTGGTCGGTTTCGCGGTGTTCCGCGATCGCGGCTGGGGCCTCTACGAGATTTTTCAAGCCACGCTCAGCCTGGTACTGATCATTATTCTGTTCAACCGCTTTCTGCCCTTTGTTTTCTTTTCGCGGACCCGGGGAGAGTGGCTGGCCCGCTGCGCGATTGTGCTGCGCATTCTGATCTACCTGGCGCTGCCGGTCACTCTGGTGCTGGGCTTTTTGAAATCGGTTACGTCACTCACCAAGGAACCTTCGGACGACGCGCCCGAGACTCACACGGACGCGGTGGACGCGCTGATTGAAGCAGGCCAGGAAGAAGGCATCCTGGATGAAAGCAACCGCGACCTGATCCAGTCAGTGGTCGAGTTCAGTGAGAAAACCGTGCGTGAAGCGATGAAGCCACGTCCGGAAATCGTGGCCGTACCCACCAATACTACGGTCGAGCAGTTCATCGAACTGCTGCGAACCAGGCCCTTTTCCCGAGTCCCGGTTTTCGAAGGCACCATCCACAACATCGTGGGGATTGTGTTTGCCCAGGATGTGCTGCAGGTCGCGGACACTGAAGCCCACATGCGCACCGTGGACACGATCATGCGCCGCGACGTCTATTTTGTGCCCGAGAGCAAGCTGGTCAGCGATCTGCTGCGCCAGATGCAGCAGAACAATATCCGCATGGCCATTGTGGTGGATGAATATGGGGGCGTGGCCGGTCTGGTGACCATTGAAGACCTGGTAGAAGAAATCGTCGGAGAGATCCGCGACGAGCACGAAAAGCTTGAGGTGATTCGCGAGAACGAAAGTTCCTACATCGTGCCCGGCAACATGGATGTGGACCGGCTGGTGGAAATGTTCGGGATACGACCCGAAGGCAAAGAGTCTGCGACCGTCGCGGGACTGGTGAGTGAACTGGCTGGTCGCATCCCGCACCGGGGGGAAGTGATCGAGGAAGATGGACTGCGTTTCGAAGTGCTGGATTCAACCGAACGCCGGGTTGAGCGGGTCCGGATCTCTGTCGGAAAACCGACGCAGATGAAGCTGATATAGTCAGGTTTAACTGGCGCAGGCGCCCTGGTCCGCGTGACCGACGGGCGGCCCACCCGCCCAAGGCAATGAACCCTTATGGCCTTTCACTCCGGATTCGTCTGCATCCTGGGCCGTCCCAACGCCGGAAAATCCACGCTGCTCAATGCGCTGGTCGGGGAGAAGCTGGCTATTATCAGCCCGAAGCCGCAGACCACGCGGAACCGTATTCTGGGGATTATCCATGTGCCCGGGCAGAAGAGCAGGCCCGGCGGTCAAATCGTTCTGCTCGACACTCCCGGGGTTCACCGGCCCGACACTTCGCTGGGCCGGAAGATGATGGCTGAGGTGCGGGAGGCGATGGTTGGCTGCGAGTTGGTTTTGCTGATCGTGGACGTCACCCGCAGATTCACCCGGGAAGACCAGTTCGTGCTGGAGATGGCGAAGAAGTCGGGAACGCCGGTGTTCCTGCTGCTGAACAAGATCGACCTTCTCCGCGGCACCAAAGAGAAACTGCTGCCGCTCATGGATGACTATCGAAAGCTGCACGAGTTTCGGGAGATTATTCCACTATCGGCCCGAAAACGCGAAGGCCTCGAAGTCCTCGTGGAAAAGGTACTCCGGTTCCTGCCTAAGGGTCCACGCTATTTTCCCGAGGACCAGATCACCGACCAGCCCGTCCGCTTCATGGTGGCGGAAATTGTCCGTGAGCAGGTTCTCATGGAGACAAAGGAAGAAGTCCCGTATGCGACCACGGTTGTGATCGAGCAGTTCGAGGAAGGTGCGAAAGTGACCCGCATCGCGGCCATGATCTATTGCGAGCGAAGCGGACAGAAGGGAATCCTGGTGGGCAAAGGCGGCCAAATGCTCAAGAAGATCGGAACCGCGGCCCGCCTGCAGATCGACAAAATGCTGGGCCGCCGGGTTTTCCTGGAGCTCTTCGTAAAGGTCCGGGAAAACTGGCGCGAATCGCACGAGTTCGTGGAGGAACTCGATTGGCGACGCCAGGTGGAGCGCCTGGCGGCCGTCGAAAAGCCATCGTCATAAGTCAGTTGGCGCGAATGCATTGATCGCTGTAGAATCCCCCAGCACGCTTGCGCATCCAACTAATCGTCATCGAATACGAAAGCAGCCCATGACCGAGAACCCGAAGACGCCCAAGTTCGAGACCGGCAAATTGAGGTTGAAAGTCACGCTGGCAGCCGACCGCAATGCCGTGGATCCGGTAGTCCAGAGTGTGATGGACCTGGTGCGGCAAATGCATTGTGACGCAGAGAAATATGACGCCATCGAACTGGCCCTGACCGAGGCGCTGGCTAATGCGGTGGTTCATGGGGCCAAGGCCGACCCTTCGAAGATCGTTGAATGCGATGTGGTGTGCAACGAAGACGACAGCATGCTGATCGTGGTGCGCGATCCCGGCACCGGATTCAACCCGGGCGAGATTCCCAACCCGCTCGGCGGCGAGAGCGTCTATTCCGATCACGGCCGCGGGATCTTTCTCATCAATCAACTCATGGACGAGGTGAAGTTCCTCAAGAATGGCACCGAAATCCACATGATCAAGAAATAGCCACGCAGCGCCGTCCGGCATAGCCCGGCGCCAGATCACTCTTTCACAGCAATTCCCAGGGTCTTCATCTTGCGGTACAGATGGCTTCGTTCCAGGCCGAGCACCTCGGCGGTGCGGCTGATATTGCCATGGTTGTCATCGAGCTTCTTGAGGATGTAGTCGCGCTCGTAAGCGGCGCGAGCCTGGTGCAAGGTGGAGAACTCAGCCCCGATCGATCTTCGGGCGCCATCGCGGTGGACCAGCGGCGGCAGGTGTTTGCGGTCGAAGCGAGCGGTGGTGGGATTCATAATCACGATGCGCTCGATGACGTTGCGCAATTCGCGCACGTTGCCGGGCCAGGAATATCGCATCAGGGTCTCAATGGCGTCGTCGGTGATTTCACGCGGCCGGCGGCCATAAGTGGCGGAAAATTCCTTAAGAAAGTGGCGGGCCAGCAGCGGAATGTCCTCCTGGCGTTCGCGTAGCGGCGGGACTGAGAAGGGAATTACGTTGAGACGGTAGAAGAGGTCTTCGCGAAAGTTGCCCCGTGAAATTTCTTCGTCGAGGTCCTTGTTGGTCGAGGCAATCAGGCGAGCGTCGACGGTGATGGATTCGTCGCTGCCCACCGGGGTAAAGCGTTGTTCGTCGAGAGTGCGCAGAACTTTGGACTGAGTTTTCAGACTCATGTCGCCGATCTCATCCAGGAAAAGCGTGCCCCCATGAGCGCGGTGGAATTTTCCTTCCTTATCGGTGGTCGCGGCCGGAAACGAGCCTTTGCGATGGCCAAACAATTCGCTCTCGATGAGATCTTCGGGAATGGCCGCGCAGTTCAGTTCGACGAACATCTCGTTTTTACGCAGGCTTTGGGCATGGATGGCATGGGCCACCAGTTCTTTGCCCGTGCCCGACTCGCCGTAAATCAGCACCCGGCCGTTGGTGGGCGCCATGACCTGAATCTGCTGGCGCAGCGCCTTCATGGGGACGCTTTCTCCTTCGATCACGCTGCGGGGGGCGAGCTGCTTCTTGAGCTCGCGGTTTTCCTGTTTCATCTGCCGGGCATCGATGGCGTGCTTGATCAGGATGAGGGTCTTGTCGATGGAGAGCGGTTTTTCGAGGAAGTCGTAAGCGCCCAGCTTGGTGGCGCGCACCGCGGTTTCAATGGTGCCGTGGCC
>JBOGLC010000014.1:0-35406 GCA_050746005.1 Terriglobales bacterium | reverse complement strand
GGCGGAGTCCGCTCCACGCCAGATGCTTCGCAAGCTCAGCATGACGCCTTCGGTTGCGACGGCGGAGTGGAACTCGCCCGCGCGATCTCAAGGGGCAGATGGCAGCTCACGAGCTCGGACTCTGGCTCCCCCATCTCCGGCGTCATCCTGAGGGACTTCAGTCCCGAAGGATCTGGCGCGGAGCTCCACCAGCCAGGCGGAGTCCGCTCCACGCCAGATGCTTCGCAAGCTCAGCATGACGCCTTCGCGTGCGACAGCGGAGTGGAACTCGTCCCCGGACCTCAGAGGGCAGATGTCAGCCCACAGAGCTCGGACTCCCTCCCTCCCCCTTCCCGGATGTCATCCTCAGGGACGTCAGTCCCTAAGATCCCGCCCTGAGCGAAGTCGAAGCGATCTGGCGCGCACCCGTACACACTCCCGACAAACTGCAGGCCCGCTTTCAGACTCGCAAGCTCCCCCTGACCCCGGTCGTCCATGAGTACGTTGACCGCTTGCAGCGCCCGCAGTAGCATTCTCGTTGGGTCATCTTCGGGTAGCCGAGGCCGATTTCGACGGCACTCTTCGTTTGCAACGGCCGCGGGCTTTACATCAATTCGCGCGGGCCAGTACACTACTCGTTCCCTTTTTAGACAACCAGGAGGTGGGATTTATATGGCTGCCGAAGAAAAGAAAGAGATTGTGGAGAAGGTCAAGCAGATCATTTCCGAGCAGTTGGGCGTGGACGAAAACGAAGTTACGCCCAGCGCGTCGTTCGTCGATGATCTTGGTGCAGACTCACTGGACCAGGTCGAACTGGTCATGGCCCTCGAGGAACACTTCGGAGTGGAGATCCCCGATGAGGATGCGGAAAAGCTCCGCACTGTGCAGGACGCCATCGGCTACATCGATAAGCACGCGAAGGTAAGCAAGTAAAACTGTCAGCCGAAGACTGGTCCGCCCGGAGATCGAGGCATTCCCCACTCCAGCCCTGGGGGGATTTCCATGTGTACGGCGCAAGCACCTGCTGCAAAAAGACTGCAATCGAGGAGAACCCATGGCAGCCGTTGACGACAAAGTGAAACAGATCATCGTGGAACAGCTGGGAGTAGACGAAGGAGAGGTAACGTCGAACGCCTCGTTCGTGGACGACTTAGGAGCGGACTCCCTGGATACGGTGGAACTGGTGATGGCTTTCGAAGAGGCCTTTGAGATCGAAATCCCCGACGAGGACGCGGAAAAAATCCGGACGGTGCAGGACGCCGTGGATTACATCGGAAAACACGCGAAAGGCGGGAAGTAGTTGGGACGTAGGGTCGTAGTCACCGGGATCGGCCTGATATGCGGGGTGGGCAACACCGCGGAAGAGGTGTGGAAGAACCTGCTCGCGGGCAAGAGTGGCGTCGCCCGCATCAGCGAAGCGATCACTCAAGGTTCGTTTAAAGAAGAAGATCTGCCCAAGTTTGCCTGCCAGATAGCCGCGGAAGTCAAGAATTTCGATCCCCTGAAGTTCATCGAAAAAAAAGAATTGAAAAAGATGGGACGCTTCATTCACCTGGCCATGGCGGCGGCGGATGAGGCCATGAAGGCGTCGGGTCTCGAAATCACTCCCGAGCTGTCGGAGCGTGTGGGGGTGCACATCGGCTCGGGAATCGGCGGGTTCGATGTGATCGAGCGTGAGCATCTCAGCCTGCTGAGCGGAGGCCCGCGCAAGATCTCTCCGTTTTTCATTCCGGCGGCCATCGTCAACCTCGCGGCGGGACACGTCAGCATTCGCTACCACGCCCGCGGTCCCAACGAAGCCACCTGCACGGCTTGCACCTCGAGCGCCCATTCCATCGGAGATGCGTTCAAGATCATCTCCCGCTGCGATGCCGATGCCATGATTGCCGGTGGTACCGAAGCTGCGATCACGCCGATGGGCGTAGGCGGGTTCGCCGCCATGCGCGCCCTCTCCACCCGGAACGACGACCCGGAAAAGGCCAGCCGGCCATGGGACTCAGGACGCGACGGATTCGTGATCGGCGAGGGCGCTGGTATTCTGGTGCTCGAAGAATTGGAATTTGCCCGCCGCCGGGGAGCGCATATCCTGGCGGAAATTGTGGGCTACGGAATGAGCGGTGACGCTTTCCACATCACACAGCCCGCCGAAAATGGCGACGGCGCCTACCGCGTCATGCTGAACACGCTGAGGGACAGTAAGATACAGCCCGAGCAGGTCCAGTACATCAATGCTCATGGGACTTCGACCGATATTGGCGACAAGCTGGAGACCGTCGCCATCAAGCGGGCATTTGGCCCGCACGCCTACAAGCTGGCTGTGAGTTCGACCAAATCCATGACCGGGCATTTGCTGGGCGGAGCCGGCGGCCTGGAAGCGGGAATTACCCTGCTGGCACTGCGCGACCAGATTCTCCCCCCTACCATTAACCTGGAGAATCCCGGGCCCGACTGCGATCTGGACTACGTTCCCAATACCGCCCGAAAGGCCGAGGTCGAGTACGCCATGTCGAATTCGTTCGGCTTTGGCGGGACCAACGGCGCCCTGCTGTTTCGGCGCTGGAGCGATTAAACGCTTTCCCCCTGGCTTTAGTCCGGGGGCTCACGGTGGCCCCTCCGGGCGGATGGCCGAAAGTTAACTTCCACAAAACATTCGACTTGCCAAGCCCAAATTGGGCCCTACGGGTCATTTCGGGTAATGACACCTTGGTACTCGCATATTGTCCTTCAATCCCTTTGCCAAGCGCCAAAAGGCAGGCCAGAATGGAGCCTTAAGGCTTTCGCCATCGCTATGCAAAAATCGTCTGGTCTGGTTCTCGCGCCGCCTCCTCGCAGCAGAAAAGCATCCGCTCGGGTCGCCCTGGTCGATATCAGGGAACCCGGCCGTTCTTTGCTATCTGACTGTTTTAAACAATTTGGAATCGAAGCCGTAGTGATGACCGGAAATGTGCCGGAACGGCTGCAACGCGAGAAGTTTGAAGCCTGCGTGTTGCATCTGACGCCCGCAGCCGTACCGGTGATGGAATCGGTGCGCACCTCGCGTTCCAATAATCGCCTGGTGATTTATGGACTCGGAGGCAGCGCCCAGGAGGCCATGAAGTTTTCCCGATACGGTGTTAATGCGGTCTTCCATGAACCCCTGGAGCGGCAGGCGGCTCTCAAACTGGTGCGGGCCACGCAGATGCTGGTGCTGCATGAATTTCGCCGTTACATACGCATCCCGATCATCACCGAGATTTCCATGGTATCGGCCGATAGCCGCCGCTTTACTGCTACCAGCGTGGAAATCAGCACCGGAGGGATGTCGGTGAAAAGTCCTGAGGACGTCTCCCTTGGCATGGCGCTGGAGGTTTCTTTCGCCTTACTGACTCTGCCGCGCATCTGGGTGCGGTCGCAAGTCAGCTGGCGCAAGCCCGACAAGACTTTTGGCGTACGCTTCGACCAAAAAGATGACCGCCGCCTGCGCATCAAAGAATGGATCGAAGCCTACCTGGAAAACTAAACCCTAAATGTAGGCGCGAGCGCCCCGCTCGTACTGCAGCACCACGGACCCTGGCACGCGAGCGGGGATGCTCGCGCCTGCGCCAAGATGCTGGCGCACGAGCGTGGATGCTCGGACTGCGGCACTACGGACGCTGCCGCACGAGCGGGGCGCTCGCGCCTACATTTTGGGGAATCGCTGCCCCTGCATGTAAAATCGAAGGGCGCGATGGCGGCCACTTCCCAATTGATCCAGATCGAACTTAGCCCTCCCCTCCGGCAGCCTAAGCCGGAGTGGCTGCGGGCCAAGGCTCCAGTCGGCGAAAACTTCCATAATCTGAAGAAACTGGCCCGTGGCATGGGACTGCACACGGTGTGCGAGTCGGCCCAGTGCCCCAATATCGGCGAGTGCTGGAACCACCGCACAGCAACCTTCATGCTGCTGGGCGATATCTGCACCCGGCGTTGCGGCTTTTGCGCCGTACCCAAGGGCAAGCCCGGCCCCATCGCGTGGGACGAACCCCGCCGGGTCGCTGAAGCAGTCTCCACCCTCGGGCTAAAGCACACCGTGGTCACCAGCGTGAATCGCGATGACGACAACCTGGGCGGGGCCCGCATCTTCGCCGAAACCATCCGCCAGATTCGCGAATTGTCTCCCGGCTGCCGGGTGGAAGTGCTGATTCCCGACTTCCAGGGTCTGGACGAAGCCTTGAAAATCGTGCTCGAGGCGAAGCCTGACGTGCTTAACCACAATACCGAAACGGTGCCGCGGCTGTACCGCTCGGTCCGTTCGGGCGCGCGCTACGAGCGCACGCTGCGTTTACTGGAGAATGCCAAGACATTCGCCCCCGCGACGGTAACCAAGTCCGGGGTCATGGTGGGCCTGGGCGAGACTGCGGACGAACTGGTCGAAGTCTTCAGCGACCTGGGCTCGCGGGGCGTTGATATTCTCACCGTGGGTCAATACCTGCGGCCTTCACGCGATCATCTCCCCATCTCGCGCTTTTACACGCCCGATGAATTCGCTTATCTGAAAGGGGAGGCGCTGCGCTTCGGATTCCGGCACGTGGAATCCGGACCGCTGGTGCGTTCCAGCTACCACGCCCACGAACAGGCCGAGGCCACCCGCCCGGTGTAGGCGCGAGCGCCCCGCTCGTGCATCAATTCGACCGGCGCTGGCAGGTTATAGCGCCGGCATCATGCCGGCTGTCCTGAGGGCATCTTGCTCTCAACGGGAGGGCCAATCATCTTCATCAGCAGGAATGACTACGCACGAGCGTGGGCGCTCGCGCCTGCATCTCTATTTTTTAGAAGACCTTGAAATGGATGGTCAGATACTTCTTGGGATTCTCCCGGATCGATTTGACCAGGCCTCGGGTTTCGACCAGCATCTGGTCGGCGTTGTTATAGAGCGACGGATCGCGCAGCAACTTGCCGGCTGAGCCTTCGCCCGCCTCCAGTCGATCGGAGATGGCGGAAAGCTTATCCATGGTGTTGCGCAGCTTGCGGGCGAATTCTTCGTCCTTGGCCAGCATCCCGATTGGCCCCTTGCCCGCATTTACGTCGTCGGTGAGCTTCTTCACGTTCGCGATGGTGGCATTGGCGTTATCGTAAAGCACCGGATCTTTAAGAAACTTTCCGGCGGTACCCTTGCCCGCATTGAGGTCGTCAATCACCACGTTCAGCTTGTCGACCGTGGCATTCGCCTTGTTGTACAGCTCTTCGTTGGAAAACAGCTTGCCCAGAGTGCCCTTGCCCAGGGCTACCTGGTTCACCAGTCCCTGGAATTCAGTCACCGTCGCGTTCAGCCGGTTGTAGAGAGTGGGATCGTAAAGCAGCTTGCCGACCGAGCCTTGTCCGCTCTCGACGAAGGCAACGATGCGATCCAGGCGCTTGAGCAGCG
Source organism: Terriglobales bacterium (assembly GCA_050746005.1). GTDB lineage: Bacteria > Acidobacteriota > Terriglobia > Terriglobales > Acidobacteriaceae > JAIQFF01. The sequence continues at coordinate 30,047 of JBOGLC010000014.1, read as the reverse complement.
CATCCATGTTCTGCAGCGTGCCCTGGCCGGCGCGGACCATATCGCCGAAGTCCGGCACCTCGCGGCTGCGCAGCACATCTCCATTCTGGACTTGCGGACCCGTGGCCTGCGAACTGTCGATGTCAATGTAAGTTTCCCCGAGAACGCCCGCGGTAGAGAGCAGAGTCAGAGAATCCTTGCGCAGGTTGAAAAGGTAGCGGGTGTTGACTTTCATCGTAACTTCCACGGGAGTGAGTTGCTTGTTCGGGTCCCGTACCACGCGGATCTTGGTTACGTTACCGATGTCCACGCCCGCCAGTCGCACCGGCGCTCCCTCGCGCAAACCGTTGGCATTGTCGACATACGACTTCAATTCGATCTTGTGGGTAAACAGGCCACCGGTGCCGCTCATGAGAAAAATCAGCAGGCCAAGTGTGACACTGGCCGCCAGGACCGTGAGCCCCACCTTCAGTTGAGACCACTTCAACTGCTTCTGGCTAGGCACTTATTCTCCCAAGCAAAGGTTATTCGCCGTGACCCAGGCACGAGGTTAGCCCAGAATCATAGCAGACAGCATGTTTTTTTTAATTAAATGTAGGCGCGAGCGTCCCGCTCGTGCGGAGTCATCGGTGGCGCCGCAGCACGAGCCAGGACGCTCGCGCCTACATCTGCTACCTTCCCGGGCGCAGCGTTGTCGCGAACACGAGTGCGGCAAGGTAAGCCAGCGCTCCAGAGCCCAAAGTGACATTCAATCCGAACTGGATAGCGATGACTATGGCCAAGACCGACCCCAGAACGCTCGAGGCCGCATTCATGGCCCAGGCCCACTCCACCAGATTTCCGTCCACCAGGCTCCCGCCGGCCTGGCCTGCTTTCGCCGCCAGCGCCCGCAAACCGGTGGGAAAGGGCATCCCCATGGCGAAACCCAAAGGCACCAGCAGCGCCGCGCTGACCAGCAGTTTCGCGATGAAAGGAAGCCCCACCAGCCTTCCCAGCAATCCCGGCAGAACGGCGACATACAGCAGCAAGTCGGCGGCAATGAGCAGCAGAGGCAGCCATACCCGGCTGGTGTTCGCCAGCCAGCGCCGCGAAACCAGGCTGCCGGCTCCGCTCGAAAGCAGAAGCAGGAACACGACCACGGTCAAGGCGTAAACCGGATGGCCGAGAAACAGGACGAAACGCTGGATGAAGGCAATCTCTACCAGAATGTAGCCTAGTCCGACCGCGATGAAGTAGAGCAGGCGCAGGGGACGCGGCTGCTGCCCCTGGGCCCCCATAGCCAGCGGCAGAACCAGAAACGCCAGCACGGCCAGCAGCGAGATGGCCAGAACCATCCCGAGCACGGCCACTCCCAGATTCACTTTCCAGTCCATGCCTTGCCGCAGCGATTTCGGATGCAATATCTGATCGAGTTTCAGAGTAAAAAAGAAAAATGGCGCGTTGTCGGTCACCGGGGAAACATCGTAGGGATAAAACTCGGCAAACCGGTTGGCATCGTTCGACTGGATCAACCGGGTGAAGGATCCGGCGTCGGCAGAATAGCGCTCTTCTCCTTGCTTTTTGATCGCAGCGCCACCGGCCATGGTGAGGTTAGGCGCAGGCGGTGCATACAGCAGAAACAACTTTGGGTGCGCTGCCAGGTGGTTCCGCACCTGGCCCAGTTCCTCCACGGTAAATGCGGTGCGCTTGGCGAGCACGACCACCGGGATGCCGTCCGCATCCAGATGGCCCTCGGACACGACGATGAAGTTGCCGGCTGGGTTCGCCACTCCCGCCTCATGCAAGGCCTGCATCGCGACCGAAACCACCCGCAGCGCTTCCCGAGGCTGCTGAAACTCCCAGCGGGTGATGGCGATCATTCCATCCGGCTTCAGGTGTTCGAAGTACTCGCGGAAAGCTTCGACCGTATACAGGCTGTTTTCGCTCAGGGCGAAGGCGCCGGCGGCAGTGGAAGCCCAGGTGTCCACCAGAGTCATCTGCACCACGTCGAACTGCTGCCGGGCATTGCGCACAAACGACCGCCCGTCGGTCACGTGGATGTGCACTTCAGGTCGCTCATAGAGGTGAAAAGTGTAGTCTGCGTAACGGCCGCGCATAATGGTATTGGCGATGATGGGATTGATCTCGATTCCAGTAACGCTCGGGCTGCCATTGCCCAGTGCGCGCAACACGTCCACGCCGCCTCCGGGCCCGATAATGGCGTAATCGCCACGGGGACGCAGCACATTGGCCAGCGCCGGCGGCGCCGACATCAGATTGCTCTCCCAGGGCCCTTGCCAATGCCTGGGATCGACGTTCATAAGATAGGTCGACGCGTCGGCGTCGATCACGACCGCCTTGCCCTGGCCCTGGGTGTCCACTTCGACGCGCGAGATGGCATTCCAGCGCGCAAACTCCACCCAGGAGGAATCCCGAAGCTTTCCTTTGGCATAGACAATATCGAATAGCTTGCCGGAGTAGTTGACGGCGATCAGGGCCGAGATCAGCAAAGCCAGCCCCGCGGCCGACTTCCGCGCCCTGGTCTGCACGGCCCAGATGGTTCCCGCCAGGGCCATACAAAGGCCGGCAAAAAGAATGGTGTTTGGGCCGCCCATCCAATTGAGCAAGGGGACGATGGCCAGGCAGGCCGACGCGCCTCCCACAAGATCGGCGGCATAGAGCGGAGAAACATGTTTGGCTTCACGCGCAAACACCAGGGAGAATTCCAGTCCGGTAATGAAGAAGGGCACCGCTGAAGCCAGGTAGATGGCGGTGAGGCTCAGGAAATTCGCTTTCGAAATTTCCAGGGAGACCGGAGTGCGCAGCACGATCGCCAGCACAACGGGGACAACCAGGGCGTTGATCGAGCACAGCCGGCAGATCAGGACTCGAGTGTCGAATCGAGCCAACCTGTCCTTGCGCAGGTGCGCGAACACGCCACCGGCTCCGAGGCCGAGCAGCGCAATCGAAATCGCCAAAAATGCGAAGTGGTAAAAAAGCACCACGGAAAACAGCCGGGTGAGAGCGAGTTCAAGCAGCAATGCGGCAAAGCTGCACAGGGCGATGCCGAACACCAGGGCGCGATCCGGAGTTCGCTCTGTCTGGCTGAGAGGGGTCAGGAGGGATGTCTCACTCATCGAGAAAGCTTTGCCCGGAACGCGGCCAGTCTAACAGATGCACAGCGGCATCACGCGACCTTCAATTTTCCAGAATCACTTGCGCAATCGCCTGCTCGGCGGTATGCGAAAGCGATAGCGCAACATGCACGGCACCCATCCGGGCGGCAAATTCTGCGGCCTTGCCGTGGAAGGTGATGGTGGGCCGGCCTCCGGGCTGGCGGGAGACTTCAATATCACGCCAGCGCACGCCCTGGCTCCAGCCCGTGCCCAACGCCTTCATTCCCGCCTCCTTGGCGGCGAAGCGGGCGGCATAGCGCTCCACGCGATTGGCCTTCGAATCGCAATAGAGAATCTCGCCTTCGGTAAACACGCGATGGAGGAAGCGCTCGCCGTGCCGGGCAAGGGCCTGCGCGATGCGGGGAACTTCCGCGATGTCGATGCCGGTGCCGACGATCATGAGCAGATACGTTAGCACGGAGCGATGCAGGGGCGAGCGTCCCGCTCGTGCGCCGGCGGATACATCGTTTCCCATCCCTGTCATCCTGAACGCAGTCTTCCGTCCTGCGCAGCAGGAGGGAAGCAAGTGAAGGACCTATGTATTCCCCGCCCGCTTCGATTACCTGCGTGCTTGCAGCCATACAGAAAATGCATGGGTCCTTCGTTGGGAAGCCTTCGCGAAGCGAAGGCTTCCGCTTCCTCAGGATGACAGCTTCTTCGGGATGAGCTGTGAATGTTCATTTGTCACATACATCGTTTCCCATCCCTGTCATCCTGAACGTAGTCTTCCGTCCTGCGCAGCAGGAGGGAAGCAGGTGAAGGACCTATGCATTCCCTGCCCGCTTCGATTACCTGCGCGCTTGCAGCCATACAGAAAATGCATGGGTCCTTCGTCGGGAAGCCTTCGCTTCGCGAAGGCTTCCGCTTCCTCAGGATGACAACTGTGAATGTTCATTCGGCGGATAGTTGCCGAGCGGTGCTCGGCCCGCACGAGCGGGGCGCTCGCGCCTACATCGAACGGAATTCGTTTTCCTGGCGGCGACGGTGTCGGATCTCCATGACAATCGCCGCTACCAGCGCTGCCCCTGCCGCCACCCCCGCCGCCGGAAACGCGATTGCCCGGTAGGCGATCGTCATATTGGGGTGGACACCGCGCAGGGCTGCAATGATCACGACTGCCATGATTCCCAGAAACAGGCAGACTGCGAACGAAAGCAGGGCCAGCAGAAAGCTCACCAGCAGAATCCGCAACGGGATCAGGAACCAGCGCAGCAAGGATGGAGAGGCTGAAGCAGAAGGCATGCCTCTCGATTGTAGCGCTCCATGCTTTCGAAATCGTCTGGCGCCGGTGGATCGGTGCGCTAGAATACATCCCATGCCGCAAGCTGCGCCGCCGATTACGCGTCCTCCCGCGGAGGTTGTTCGCCTGACTCCCGTCTCGCAGGCTCCGAATGGAATCTGTTATGCCGTTTCCGGCGAGATCGCGGTTCCCCAAGCCGATCTGGACCGCATGGTCTCCGCTGTACCGGACGCCGCCGCAGCCGCGCTGAAGCGCAAGGCCTACTACTTTGTGCCGCTGACCGTGAACCAGGGAGACGAGACCGTAATTGCCGACCGCTATGACGTGGCCCTGAGCGATAACGCGGTCTGCCATCGCAATCTCGAACTGGGCGATTCCCAGTGCGTATTTATTTCCACCCGGCTCATGGACGACAAATTCTCCGTGGCCTTTGAGTTCTACATCAACGTGGGCCATGCCGTGGTGGAGCGCGCCGGCGTATCGCAGGCTTTCGCCGACCTGGTGTGGAAGCAGGTGCAGTCCAAGGCGCGCGGCGAGACTTCGCTCGACGCTTGGGAGTCGCGCAAGCTGGCAACCGAGCCGGGTCCCGATGCGGAAAAGTACAAGAACGAATATTTCGCCGCGAGCTTTTCCGATGCTATCTCCATCTATTTGCTGTCGCTGTTCATCGATGTTGACTACCACGATCTGCGCGAGCGCGACTATCCCCTGCTGGCGCCGGCACAGATGGCGGAGCGGCTGAAGAAGGTGGCGGAATTGTTTCCTGCGAATCCGGGATTTGAGTTCTCCATTTACTACAAAAGAAGGACGTAGGGATTGTGGATCAATGGGGACTGATGTCCGTGATGATTGTGGCTGAAGGTTGATCTTGTTCTTCGATTACCAAAACAGACTGCGCAGGATTGCTGGGCGAATAGTGCACCTCCACCCTGCGGTCTTTCCATCCTTGAACGGAGCGAGAGGCCTGATCTCCCCCCGAGACAGGTAGATAGCGAAACCCCGAATAATAGTCGCCATCAACCGAATAGGAATACCCTAGCTCTCCGACCCAGTAGGCAGTCCTACCCTCGCCGATCATTTTCGCCTCCGCGTGTTCGATGGTTCCGTAGACGTAAGGCCAATTTCTTGCTCGACCCTGGTTCCTTCCGGCTCATCCAGAAACCCATCTTCTTAAGCATCCAGCCGATAGCCAAGAGACCCGCAAATTCCAGGACGGATCGCCATACCGGCCAAAACAGCTCCATAGAAACAACCTCGATGCTGTAGATTGAACAGACAACAATCGAAAAGTTCCAGTCGAAACTTTACAATCATCATCCATGGCCGTCACCGTCCGATCCTTCGCCAAGATCAACCTCGGCCTTTATATTGGCGCGCGGCGGCCCGACGGTTTTCACGATCTTCGCACGGTCTACCAGAGCATCGCTCCGTACGACGTCATCCGGGTAGAGGTCGGCCGCGGGACGGGCATTGAGATTCGTTGCGACGATCCGAGAGTTCCCAAAGATCACACGAACACCTGCTATCGGATCGCGGAACGCGTCTTGGCTGCGCTTCGCGCCTCTGGCCGTGTGACCATCAGCATTGAAAAGCGATTGCCGGTGCAGGGTGGACTGGGCGCGGGTTCGGGAAATGCCGTGGCTACGCTGCTGGCGATGGAAAGGGCGCTAAAGAAGAAGCTGACCGGGGCTGAGAGGCTGCGCATTGCGGCCGAAGTGGGCTCGGACTTGCCGCTGTTCCTGGTGGGCGGAACGGTACTCGGCGTGGGGCACGGGGAGGAGGTTTATCCCTTGCCGGAGCTGCCGCCCGTCTGCTGCGTGGTGGCGACTCCGACGATTGGGGTTTCGACACCCAGGGCATTTGCGGATTGGGATGCGATGGTTGGCTCGGCCAGGGCGGCCGGGGGCGGCCCTGCCCATGTGGACCCTGTCGCCAAATTGACGCTTCCGCCCCCCTCCGATAGAATGATTCAGTTCAGTCGCGCGGTTTCTGCGTGGCTGATTGGTCAACCTTTATCCGGTGTCCCTGTGAGTAAAGGCAGGGGCCGGGCCGAGACCTCGCTGCTCGACCTTGTCCGTACCGGGATCGAAAACGACTTTGAACGGGTCGTCTTTCCTAAGTATCCCGAATTGCGCGAGGTCAAAAGTGTGCTCGAAAAGGCCGGGGCGTTTTATGCCTCGCTTTCGGGCTCCGGTTCCGCGGTTTATGGGTTGTTTCGGTCACGGGCGGCGGGCCAGAAGGCGGTAGCCAGGTTGCAGCGTGACGGCGTACCGGCGGTGGCCACCACTACCCTGACGCGGCGGCAGTACTGGAGAAAGTTTCCAGTTTCCGGTTTCTAGTTTCGAGAGGATAATGCGAGCGCAACGTTTCACCTGAAACCAGAAACTTGAAACTCGACACTGATTTACTGGGCCGTCGACTAATGGTAGGTCAAGTGCCTTTGGAGCACTTTGTCTAGGTTCGAATCCTAGCGGCCCAGCCAGAAAACCGGCTTCTAGCTCCTGGCTTCCAGGCTAGGACGAAGTTGCGGCGGTTCACGCTAGGAGCCAGTAGCTAGGAGCCAGGAGCCCCATGGCAACTCTTGCGACAGCGACCGAAAAGAAGGCCCAGATGAACGCCGAAGAGAAGCCTGAGCGCAAGCCCCAGCGCGGCCGGGTGGACGACAAGTTCAAGATCTTTTGCGGCACGGCCAACGAACCGCTGTGCGATGAGGTCTGCGCCTTTCTCGGGCTGACGCGCGGCCAGGCGCTGGTCACGCGCTTCAGCGATGGCGAGGCTTACGTCCAGATCCAGGAGAACGTCCGGGGCGCGGATGTGTTCGTGCTCCAGCCGACCTGCCATCCGGTGGACGAGCACCTGATGGAGTTGCTGTTGATGATCGATGCGCTCAAGCGGGCATCGGCCCGGCGCATCACTTCGGTGATTCCGTATTTTGGTTATGCCCGGCAGGACCGCAAGGACAAGCCGCGGGTGCCGATTTCGTCCAAGCTGGTGGCCGATCTGCTGACCACGGCGGGAGCGGATCGAGCTTTGATCGTGGATTTGCACGCCCCCCAGTTGCAGGGATTTTTTAATATTCCGGTGGACCATCTGTTTGCGTCGCCGGTATTGGTGGACCACTTCAAACGCATGAATCTACCCAATTTGACCGTGGTTTCGCCCGACGCCGGGGGCGTGGAACGGGCCCGGTTTTTTGCCAAAAAAGTGGACGCAGCCCTGGCCATCGTCGATAAACGCCGCTCGGAGATGAATGTGGCTGAAGTTATGAACGTGATCGGCGATGTCAACGGCCGCAATTGTCTGATCATCGACGATCTGATTGATACGGCTGGAACGCTGGTAAAAACCGCGGCCGCTCTAATGGACAACGGCGCCACTCAGGTTTACGCCTGTGCTTCGCACCCCGTGCTGTCGGGTCCGGCGGTCGAGAATCTTTCGCAGTCCTGCATTGTCGAAGTCATTGTTACCAACACCATCCCGTTGAGCGAGGCCGCCAAGCGGGAACCGAAGATCAAAGTCCTTACCATCGCTGGGTTGATCGGACGCGCGATCCAGTCGATTCACGAAGAAACGTCCGTCAGCAGATTGTTCTTATAGGAATCCAAATTATGGCAACCGCAACTGAAAGCAATGTTCTGGAAGCGCAACCGCGAACTCCGGGCAACAAGAATGTCGCCCGCCGGGTGCGTCAGGGAGGCAAGATTCCCGGCGTGCTCTATGGTGCCGGCAAGGAGTCGTTGAGCGTCACCCTCGATCCCCGCCAGGTCACTCGTATTTTGCACTCGGCGACCGGCCACAACAGCATTTTCGATCTCGCGGTCGAAGGCGGCGAGAGCACCAAGGCCATGATCGTGGACTGGCAGTACGAGCCCATCAAGAGCCATCTGCTGCACATCGATCTGAAGCGCATCGCCATGGACAAGAAGCTCACGGTCAGCGTGCCTATCATTCTCAAGGGCGAAGCCGCCGGCGTGAAGCAGCAGGGAGGTATCCTGGAGCAGATTCTGCGCGAGGTGGAAGTCGAGTGCCTGCCCGGCGACATTCCGAGCGCCATTGAAGCGGATGTCAGCGAACTGGTGTTCGGGAAAGTTCTGCGCGTATCCGACCTGATCCACGACGAAAAGAAAATTCAGTTCATCACCGACGCAAACCAGTCCGTGGCCCATATCACGACGGTCAAGGAAGAGGCGGCGCCGGCCGCGGATGCGGTTGCCGCGGAAGCCGCTGCCCCGGCCGAACCCGAACTGATCAAGAAGGGCAAACAGGAAGTCGAAGGAGAAGAGGGCGCAGAAGCTGCCGAGAAGCCGGAGAAGCCCGAGAAGAAAGAGAAAGAGAAGAAGTAGCCGGCAGGGTCCAGGCGGGGACAGCCGCCCTCGGCTGTCCGGTCGAGCAAGGCTCGACTGTTTTGTTCGAGGAAATTGATCAGGCGTGAAACTGATTGTCGGGTTGGGCAATCCGGGCATTGCATACCAGTTCACGCCGCATAATCTGGGCTTCCTCACCATCGACCGCATCGCCAATGACGGCGGCGTAGAAGTGAGAAATCGGCAGTGCCATGCGCTCACCGCCCGGATGGTGATCGGAGACGAGCAGGTTCTGCTGGCGAAGCCGGAGACCTTCATGAACCTGAGCGGTATGGCGGTTGGTGAACTGGTGGCCAAGCATGAAATCAGGCCGGAGACGGACCTGATCGTGGTTTACGACGAACTGGATTTACCGCTGGGCGCGATTCGCATCCGGCAGCGAGGCAGTTCGGCAGGCCACAATGGCATGAAGTCGATCATCGGGGCACTGGACACGCAGGAGTTTTTGCGCATCCGGCTGGGAGTTTCGCCGGAGCGGAACATTGCGGACGGCGTGAAGTTTGTATTGACCCCCTTTCGCAAGTCGCAGCTGAAGAAAGTGGACAACGTGCTGGAAAATGCCGCGGAAGCGGTCAAGGTGATTCTGAAGGAAGGTCCGGCGGCGGCGATGAACCGCTTCAACCGGAAGGCAGAGCCAATGTAGGCGCGCGCGCTCCCGCTTGTGCTGCAGCAGCACGGACGACTCCGCAGGAGCGAGGCGCTCGCGCCTACATTCAATATCGATTGTGGTGGATGGAGAGAAAATGAATCGCACTTATGAGTTGATGTTTATTGTCCGCCCTGACATGGCGGAGGAAGAGCAGGACAAGCTCATTTCCACGCTTGAAACTGCAGTCACTGCTTCAGGCGGCAACGTGAAAAGCGTGGAGAAGATGGGCAAGCGCCGCCTGGCCTACATGGTCCGCAGGTTTCATGACGGCATTTACGTGCTGCTTACGGTGGAAGGCGGCGGCGGTTTGATTCACGAACTGGAGCGCCGGCTGCGCGTCACTGAGCCGGTGATCAAGTTCATCACCGTGCGCATCGACGAGGAGCAGAAGCGCCTCGACAAGATCAAGGCGATCCGCGACGCCAAGCGCAAAACCCCGCCACCCGCTCCCGCCCCGGCCGCTGAAACCGGCGGAGAAACGGCAGCGGTCACGGCGTAGCGGGTCGTTGGTCATGGGTCGTTGGTTGTTGGTCGTTGGCTTTTGATGCCAACGGACGGTCCAGATGGCCAATGGCTGAGACAGACACCAACGACCAAGGACCAAGGACCAAGGACTAACGACCAATTTTAAGGAGCATCATGGCTGAAGAGACTAGATCCGCAACAGCATCAAGTTCTGGCGGGGAGCGTCCGGCGGGCGGAGATCGCCCCTCTGGCGATCGTCCCTCGTTCGGTGACCGGGAGCGGCGTCCCCCGCGTCCCGGCGGCCCGGGTGGCCGCGAGGGTGGGCGCAAATATTTCCGCCGCAAGAAGGTTTGCAAATTCTGCGTGGAGAAGATTGAAGCCATCAACTACAAGGACGTCCGGCTCCTCGCCCAGTTTGTGGCGGAGAGCGGCAAGATTGTTCCGCGGCGCTTGACCGGGGTGTGCACGCCGCATCAGCGACGTCTGTCCCTGGCCATCAAGCAGGCGCGGAATATCGCCCTGCTGCCCTTTGCCGGGCGGGCTTCGTAAAAGACCTGGCCGCGGATTTGCACGGATGCTCACGGATTTTTCTCCTTGAAGCTTGGCCCGTGAAATCCGCGTAAATCCGTGGCAAAAGAATTTCTAAGGGAGTCATCCATGGAAGTCATTCTGAAAGAAGATGTGCCCAAGCTGGGCTCGCGTGGCGACGTGGTCAAAGTTGCCGAGGGTTTTGGACGCAACTATCTGCTGCCGCAAAAGCTCGCCATCGAAGCCTCCAAGGGGAACAAGGCGGTGATCGAGCAGATGAAGGCTGCGGCCGTGCGCCGCTCGGCCAAGGAGAAAACCGGCGCAGAAGCCCTGGCCAAGCAGTTTGAAGGGGTGTCGGTTTCGTTCCAGCGGCGCTCCGGCGAACACGACCAGCTCTTCGGATCGGTTACATCCGGCGATATCGCGGATGCTCTGGCGAAAAAAGGTTTTGACGTGGACCGCCGGAAGATCCAGATCCACGAACCGCTCAAGACCGTGGGCGAGTTCACGGTGCCGCTCAAGCTGCACAAAGATGTGACCACGCACCTAAAGGTTGTCATCGAGAAGGAAGCAGTCGAGGCTTAGTCAGACGAGTTTGCCCTGAGCGAGGTCGAAGGACTCAGGCGCGCGCCTTGCCCAATCGCCGACGCGGCTGCATATCCGCTTCACGCCAGATGCTTCGCAAGCTCAGCATGACGCCCCCATGTGCGGGAGGCAGTTCGGACAGAAGAAGGTAACAGTAACCTCAAATTCAAACGCGGGCGACTGGAGTCTCCCCACACAACCCCGCTCTATGTAAGCCCCGCCCTGCGAGCATTGTGCAGAGCAAATCTCCTGCCAAACTCCTATAATCCCTGCTCACGGTTCTTGGGCTGCCACGTCCATAGCTATGCAACCGGGAAGAACGGCAGGGCACGCGGATTAGTCGAGGACAACGAGAGATGCCGGCCGAGGCATGGGCGGTACAACTAGCAGTTCGTGAGTGTTCGCAGCAGGACGCGAGTCGCGCGGTGGAACTCAGCAAGGAATCCCAGGACCCCCTCCCTCGGGGCCAAATGGCTGGGCACAGTTCAGGCCGTATTGATGACACGTTGCTGGTCCGCGAGGCGCAACGCGGCAATCGCGCTGCCTTCGAGGAACTGGTGCGGCACTACGACCAGGCGGTACTTCGGCTGGCCATGCACTTGACCGGATCGGAGCACGAAGCCCAGGACATTTACCAGGATGCCTTTCTGAAGGCGTACAAGAGCGTGGGGAACTTCCGCTTCGAGTGCTCCTTCTACACCTGGATCTATCGCATCGTGACCAATCTTTGTCTGGACCACCTGCGCAAGAAGCAGGTACGCAAGGAAGACGCTCCCGTGGCAATAGACGCGCAGGGCGAGGCCTACGATGTTCTGTCCCAGGTCCCCGACGGCAGGGCCGGGGCCAATCCGGAGCGCGACCTGATGCGCCGGGAACTGGGGACGCGCATCAACCACGCTCTGGGTAAGCTCACTCCCCGCGAGCGCATGGTTTTCGAGTTGAAGCACTATCAGGGACTGAAATTGAGAACGGTAGGCGAGATTCTGAATACGACCGAAGAAACGGCAAAAAATACTCTATTCCGGGCCACCCAGAAATTGCGTGGCTCACTGGCGGACATGCGATGAGCCAGGTTTTTGGAAGGACGGGCGTCTCGCCCGCCCAGGCCGCCCACGGGGCGGCAGATGCAGCAAGTCGGCAACAGAGTCAAAGGCAGCGCACAGGAGTGTGCGCCTCACACTTCCCCCGCGTGGGGGTGAAACTATGAAATGCGAATGGGTCCTGGAAAACATTCTGCTGCACGTCTACAACGAGCTGCCCGACGACGCGCGTTACGAACTGGAGCAGCACGTGGCTCGCTGCACCGACTGCGCGGCTGAACTGAAAGCAGCCCGCCAGCTGCACGCCGCACTCTCCCAGTTTCCCGTAGAGGAGCCCTCACCCAATCTGATTACAGCGTCGCGCATGCGCCTGCAGGAGGAGCTCGAAACCACGGAACAGGGTGGCTTCTGGCAGCGCCTGGTGTTCGATCCGGGCGCATGGCTTCGTCCCATCAAACTGGCTCCTGCGCTGGCCGCGGCCATCTTCATCGTGGGCTTCGCGGGGGGAATTGGCGCGACCTATCAATTGATGAACGGCCGAAGCCCGGTCGATCTTTCCGCTGCCGCCGTTCCGACAGAATCTTCCATAACGGGCATCCAGTCCATCTCGCAGGAACCTGGATCTTCTCAGATCAGCATCCGGTACAACACAGTTTCCACCCAGGAGGCGCAGGGCTCGCTCAACGATCAGCGCATCCAGCAGTTGCTCCTGTTTGCCACCCGGAACAATTACAACTCGGGCGTGCGCATGGATTCCGTGGACCTGCTGACCCAGACGCCCAACGATACCCACGTGCGTGAGGCGCTGTTGTACGCCCTGCGCTATGACTCGAACCCGGGGGTGCGTCTGAAGGCGATCGAAGGGTTGGGCCCTTATGTAAAGAATGATGTGCGGGTGCGCAATGCCGTACTCGAGGCCCTGGTGAACGACTCCAATCCCGGTTTGCGTACCCAGGCACTGCATCTGCTCGAGCCGGTGCGTGCCGACAGCAGTGTGCGCGTGGTTCTGCAGAAGCTGGCGGAGAACGATCAGAACCTGTACATCCGCACCCAGGCGCGCAATGTGCTGTCCCAGATGCCGGAGATCGATTGAGCAATGCGGGTGTCAGTGGGTCCGGAATTGTAGATGATGTCAATCAAGGGGCTTGCTAAAGGCTGAGTTGCGGCTCAGAGAACCGTCGTAGTCGAGCGTTTGAACTGCGCTTGCGGCGGAATCAAGATCGGAAGGTGACAGTTGAAAAAGTTTCCCAAAATCGCAGCGGTACTGCTCCTGCTCCTGCCCCTGGCGGTGGCGCAGGAAGCGGGTACTGACCAACAGACCCGGGTTTATCAGGAAAATGGCAGGTGGTCGCGACAGATAACCGGCTCCCTGGCGGCGGCGAAGAATCTGCGCGTGAAAGTGGACTCCGGCGTGGTGAAAGTTGCGGGCGGTTCGCGGCAGAACATCGCCTATGTGATCAGTAATCATTCGTACGCCTCGTCGGAGGATAAAGCGCGCCGCGAATTTGAATCCTACAAGATCAGCACTTACGTCCGCGGAGACACCGCATGGGTGGTAGCCGAGTGGGAAGGCAGCCGGCCACACCGGTCTTCCAGTGAATTCATGATCAGTGTCCCGCGCAACACCGACCTGGTGAAAGTTGAGACTGACGGCGGCGATCTGACTGCCACCGGCATCGGCGGCCGGGTCGAGGGTGAAACCGGCGGCGGCAGCATTCACCTCGATGACATTGGGGGCGCAATCAATGCGCAAACCGGCGGCGGCAGCATTGACGTGGGAACGGTGGGCGGCGAAATCACGTTGCACACCGGCGGCGGCGGCATCAAGGTCACCTCCGCCAAAGGCAAAATCAACGCCGAAACCGGCGGGGGCACCGTGTTCGTTGCTTCCTGCATGCAGGGCGCTGTGCTTGAAACCGGGGGCGGCAACATCGAGGTGCAGCGTTGCTCCGGGCCTCTGAAAGTGACGACCGGCGGCGGCAGCATCGAATTGGGAGAGATTGCAGGGCCGGCCGAAATTGAGACCGGCGGCGGCAGCATTCGTCTAAGCTCGGCCACCGGGGCGGTTCGAGCTCAAACCGGCGGCGGCAGCATTACGCTCAACGGAGTGACCGCGGCCCGGGCGGAGACCGGCGCCGGCGGGATTGTGGCCAAATTCGTTTCCGGAGGCGAGCGGACGGATTCAGTGCTCGAAACTTCCGCCGGCGACATTACGGTCTACCTCGCGCCCACCCTCAATATCACCATTCGAGCGTCCATCGACCTGGCGAACGGTCATCGCATCCGCTCTGATTTTTCCGAGATTCGAGTTACCACTGAAGGAGGCGAGTGGGGTCCGGGCACTGCCACCGCCGAAGGCAATTTGAACGGAGGCGGCCCAACGCTGAAGGTGCGCACCACGACCGGAGACATTAACTTTCTCGCCAGCCGCTGATTTCAAAAAGGGGGAACGAACATGCGCGGATCGACACTTGCCATACTGCTTTTGCCGATGTTCGTAGCCGTCGTCGCTGGACAGCAGCTCTGTTCGCAGGAGCCTTTCAGCGAAGCCTTCGGCTACGCCAGCGAAGATTTCGGACGCGGCTCGTATCTGGGCGTGGATACGCGCGACATCACTCCGGACCGCATGGCAGACCTGAAACTGAAAGAAGAACATGGCGTGGAAGTGACCCTGGTCGATCAGGATGCTCCCGCCGGCAAGGCGGGAGTCAAAGAGCACGATGTAATTCTCAGCATTAACGGCGACAAAGTGGAAAGCGTGGAGCAGTTGCGCCGCATGATCCGCGAAATTCCTCCGGGACGCACGGTGAACCTTGGAATCAGCCGCAATGGACAGCCTCTTACCCTTAAGGCGCAGCTGGCAGATCGAAAAACGACCTTTGCCATCAGCAAGCCGAGCCAGACCTTCAGCTTCGCTATGCCGGCCATGCCTGCTATGCCCGCCATGCCTGCCGCCCCGGCTATGCCCGACATGGATATGCCGGTATCGATTGTGGTGGTGCATTCCTCGGCGCGCAGCGGCTTGATGGTCGAAAACCTTACGCCCCAACTGGGAGATTTCTTCGGCGCGAAGAATGGCCGGGGAGTGTTGGTGCGTTCGGTGGAAAAAGGCAGCCACGCCGAGCAAGCCGGGTTCCGGGCGGGCGACGTCATTGTGAAAGTCGACGGAGAATCGATCAACGACAGCGGCGATTTTACCCATGCCATCCACCGGCGCAAGGGCGGCGCCTTCACTGTCAGCATCATCCGGGAGAGGAAAGAACAGAATCTCACGTTAACCGTCCCCGACCGCAACCAGTCCGACATTCTCGATAGGAACGAGAGTTTTGAGATTCCCGACATTGATGCTGAAACCGTGACTGCCCTGAGCGAGGTCCAATCTGAAATCGCTCACCTGCAGCCCGAAATCGCGCGTTCCGTCCGCGAGATCAGACCAGACATGCAGGAAGCCGCGCGGGAATTGCGCGGTCGCCAGAAAAACTGCAACAGGAAATGCGGGACCGGGAACGCGAACTCAAGGACCGGGAACGTAAACTTCAAGAGAACCAAAAAGTGCGGGCCTGGCAACCCCAGGCGGACATATAGCGCGGCATACTCAAGATGGAGCCTGGCGGATGCCTGGCCCGGTATTTTCTGAAGCGCTCAGCGGCTGAAGCCGCCTTAGAATTTCTTCTTTTGATGGGCTTAAGCCCTTGCTCCAGTGTCCAGCTGCTTTAACCGACTGAACTCTGCTCTTGCCCGTCCCTCATTGTGGTGTCGCCTTAGAAACCACCCTGCCGCGATCTACCCTATCCCAAACTTGCTTGCCTGATCCGCCGCAAGCTTCCCGCACGCAGTTTCTTCCTCCCTGTTTTGCAGCGTACAGGCCGGCATCGGCGGCCATCACCAATTCCTCCGGAGTGCTGCCATGATCGGGACAAGTTGCCACTCCGGCGCTAATGGTGACGGAGCGTGGAACCCCGGGAAACTGCCAGCTGTCTACCAATCGCCGCAGCTTCTCGGCGATGCCCAGGGCGTGTTGCTGGCTGGTTTGTGGGAGCAGAACGGCAAACTCCTCGCCTCCGTAGCGGCAGACCACGTCGATTTTCCTGAGCTGCTGGGAGAATATTGAGGAAACCTGCCGCAGTACTTCATCGCCCAGCAGATGTCCGAATTCGTCGTTCAGGCGTTTGAACTGGTCGATGTCCACGATAATCACGGCCATCTCGGAATTGAAGCGCCGGGCCCGTTCCAGTTCCTCACGGATTCGCAGTTCAAAGTAACGGCGGTTAAAGATTCCGGTGAGGCCGTCCAGATACGCCAGGCGCTTAACGCGTTCTACATAATGGGCATTCTGAATCGCGGTGGCGCAGATATCGGCGACAGACTCCAGGGACTGAATATCGCTGACGATGAAAGAACCGGGCCGGGCGCTGTCGAGGACCAGGACCCCCAGAGTCTGTCCAAAGGAAACCAGGGGAATACACATCCGGGAAACCGATTCTAGGCAAATGCCTGCGCAATCCGGATCGGACTTCGCATCGTTCTCGATCACGGTCTTGCTGTCGCGCAGAGCGCGCCCCCACAAACCCTCTCCCGCCGGCACCTTTCCCCCTTCCGGGATGCGCACGGTCAGGTTGCCATGGTTCGCCTGCAGCACCAGGTCCTCGTCCTCCTTCACCAGCATCGAAACATGAGAAATGTCGAACGCTTCTCGAATCTTGAGGCAGGCCTTTGACAGCAGTTCTTTCACGTCCAGGACGACGGTGGCTTCCCGGGCGACTGTGTTGATCGCCGCCAGCTGCGAAGCCCGCCGGCGCTCCAGAGAATAAAGGCGCGCATTTTGCAGGGCCATCGATGCCTGGGTGGAAAACAGGGTCAGCAGGTCGACGGTTTCGGAATCAAAGTGGTCCCGGTTTTCGCTCTGGCAATCCAGTACTCCTACCATTTCGTCCCGAACCATGAGTGGAATCGCCAGCTCGGAACGAGTCTTCTTCCCTCTGGGTTGATAACGGCTTTCCTCGGTGAAGTCGGCCACGTACAGCGGGCGCTTTTTCTCGGCGGCATTGCCGATCAATCCCGTCCCAATGCTCACCCGGACGTCGTCGAATCCCGGCTCGCCGCCGATCTGCGACCGGGTAAAAAGCTCCCCAGTATCCTTATCCAGCAATAAGATAGCGACGTTCTGCAGGTGGAAGTACTCGCGCGCGATAAGCAGGATGCGCTGCAGTACCTCATCCAGATCAAAGGTGGAGAGCACCGCTTGGCTGGCGTCGTACAGGATGGCGATTTTTTGCATGGGGCCAGGCGGATTGTAACCCGCGCCCGGCCCCCTGTTGACGTTCCGAAAGTAACTGGCCAGACCCAAGCTTCACTGTTTGTTCAGCCTGGACTCGTGCCTTCGGTTGCTCACGACCTTGACCGCTGCGAAAACAACCAGACAGAAAATGGCATCCACCGCCAACCCCAGGTCGGTCCGGAAAGGCACGTGCCGCGCTGGCGAAGGCAGGTAAGGCATCAGGAGAAAGTAGATCGCGTTCCCCGCCAGCACGGCAATCAGCGAGTGGACGAAATTTCTCACCCATGGCCTGGACACTGAACCCGCCCTTCCTGAAAGGTGCAGATCGTAATCGTCGCAAGCGTCACATGCCTGTTGGCGATCTCCTGCTAACATTCTTGAGATGCTGGAGTTGTCAACATCGGTCCAGTACGTGAAGGGGATCGGCCCTCGCCTGGCCGAGGTGCTGGGCGCCAAGGGCATTCACACCGTCGACGATCTGGTGCATTATCTGCCCTTCCGCTACGAAGATCGGGTGAATCCGCGTGGAATCTCCGAACTGCGGGTGGGAGAGATGGCCACCGTCATCGCGGAAGTTCGGACTTCCGGCCTGTTCCGCACCCGCCGCATGCCCATTTTCCAGATGACGGCCGGGCAGGGTAGAAGCCGCCTGAAGTGCATCTGGTTTAACGCCAGTTACCTGCGCGACCGCTTCAAGCCCGGACAACTGGTGGCGCTGTACGGAAAGGTCGAAGAAGAGCGGGGCGGAGGAGAACTTCAACTGGTGCAGCCCCAGTTTGAAATCCTTGGCGACTCCGCCGATGAAGGCGAAGCGGGAGAGCAGAAAGCCGCGTCCTCGCTCGAAGTTGGCAGGATTGTGCCGATTTACGAATCGGCCGGGCAGGGCCGCCTGACACCACGCTGGTTTCGCCGCATCATCCACCAGGCTCTGGAGAATGTTCCGCAGGAACTGACGGATCCGGTTCCCGCTGCCGTGCGCCGCCATCTGAATCTGATCTCGCCCCAGGACGCGCTGCGACAGGTGCATTGGCCCGATCCCGGCGAGAGCCTGCAGGACCTGCAGGCCTCCCGCAGCCCGGCGCACATCCGTCTGATCTTCGAAGAGCTTTTCTTTCTGGAGTTAGGACTCGAACTTAAACGGCGCGAGCAGAAGGCACAAACCGGAATCGCCTTCAGCCTGGACAATCGGGCGCGGGAAGCGATCAAGAAGATACTGCCCTTCCATCCCACCGCCGCGCAAAAGCGGGTGCTCAAGGAGATCGCCTCCGACATGGGAAAGCCCTTCCCCATGCGGCGTTTGCTGCAAGGGGATGTCGGGTCAGGCAAGACGATCGTGGCCTTCGAAGCGGGCATCATCGCGATGGAAAATGGATTCCAGGTTGCGCTCATGGCGCCCACCGAAATCCTGGCCCAGCAGCATTATTTTTCCGCGCGGCGAATCCTGGAGAACGCCGGTTACCGTGTCGTGCTGCTCACTGGTTCGGTGGAAGAAGACCGCAAACGCGAGATCCGCCGCCACATCGCTCATGGCGACGCGCAACTGGTGATCGGGACCCATGCCCTGATCGAACAAAAAGTCGAGTTCTCAAAGCTGGGACTGGTTATTGTTGACGAGCAACACCGCTTCGGCGTGATGCAAAGATTCAAACTGATGAAGAAGTCCGGCGAGGAAGGAAGTGGCAATGGCCGCCCAGGAAGCGCGGCCGCTGCAGGCACGATCCAGGTGGGGACGGCTGCCCCCAGCCGTCCGGCCGAGCGAAACTCGTTAACCCCGGGCGAGCCCGATGTTCTGGTCATGACCGCCACCCCCATCCCCCGTACGCTGGCACTTACCCTTTATGGCGATCTCGATATCAGCATCCTCGACCAAATGCCGCCCGGGCGCACGCCTATCGTCACCCGCCGCATCTCCGACGACCGGGCCGACGAGGTCTGGCAATTCGTGGGCAAGCAGGTCGCCGCCGGACATCAGGCTTATGTTGTGTATCCGGTCATCGAGGAAAACGAAGAGACTGAACTCAAGGCCGCGCTCAAAATGCACAAGGAGCTGAGCAAGAAGATTTTTCCCGAGCTGCGCGTTGACCTTCTGCACGGCCGCTTGCACCCCGATCAAAAAGAAGACGTCATGCGGCGGTTCCAGAAAGGCGAGGTGGACGTGCTGGTTTCTACCACCGTAATCGAAGTTGGAGTGGATGTAGCCAACGCCACAGTGATGGTGATCGAGCATGCGGAGCGCTTCGGTCTGGCCCAACTGCACCAACTGCGCGGGCGAATCGGCCGCGGCGCAGCGAAATCTTTCTGCATTCTCATGACCGGCGGAAAGATTTCCGAGGATGGCGAACGCCGCCTCGATGCCATGGTCCGCACCACCGACGGCTTCCAGATTGCCGAACTCGATCTTGAGCTGCGCGGGCCCGGTGAATTCTTCGGCACTCGCCAGGCCGGGATGCCCAGCTTCCAGGTGGCCAACCTGATTCGCGACCGCCAGTTGCTGGAGGCGGCCAAGCGCGAAGCCGCAGCGGTTCTGGCCAGTCCGAATGAAGAAGTGTCGGAAGAAGAAGTCGATCGGGCGCTGCGCCACATGCGCACACACTGGCAGAAGACCTATGGACTGGTGGAGGTAGGGTAAGTGGACTGCTGGTGGGAGCAAGGGCCCTCCCCCGTCGCTATGCTTAAGGACATCAGTCCCGAAGAGGCGCCCTGAACGAAGTGAAGAGATCCCGCGCGCGTCCTGCTAATTGCTGACGCGGCTGCATATCCGCTTCACGCCGGATGCTTCGCAAGCTCAGCATGACGCCAGATGTTGAACCGGAATTTCAACTTGAGCCACTACCTGAATTGAGCAGGCTTTGGCTTCCCATGCACCGAATGGGATAATCATTCCCGGTGCCTGCGCCTTCCAAAACCGATCTCTACCGCAAGCTGCCATCGGTCGATGAGTTATTGCATCGTCCCGACCTCGCCGCGATCGCCTCCAGCGAGGGCCCTGCCCCCGTTGCTGAGGCTGCCCGCGCCGTTCTGGGCCGCCTACGGACCGAGATTGCGGCGGCGCGATTGGACGCAGCCGCAGTAGACCTGGCCTTGTCTGGAATTTCGGACGCGGTCGGACGCCAGGTCCGGCATTCTTTGCGCCATTCCTTACGCCCGGTAATCAACGCGACTGGAGTAATCCTCCACACCAACCTGGGACGCGCTCCGCTGGCGGCTTCGGCTCTGGAACACATCCGCGATGTTTCACAACGATATTCGAACCTTGAATTCGATGTGGACACGGGAGAGCGGGGCAAGCGCGACGTCCATGTGGACCGGTTGTTTCGCAGGCTTTTGAATGAGGGTTCCAAGGGCGAGGGCGTCCGCTCTACACCTGCCAAGCCGGACATCTCCACCATCGTGGTCAATAACAACGCGGCTGCGGTTCTGCTGGCGCTGAACACTCTGGCTGAGGGTGGAGAAGTCGTGGTCTCGCGCGGCGAACTGGTCGAGATCGGGGGATCGTTCCGCATCCCGGATGTCATGTCGAAGTCGAATGCCACCTTGCGGGAAGTTGGCACAACGAACCGCACCCGGGTCGACGACTACGAGCGGGCCATCACTGATAAGACCCGTCTGCTGCTGCGGGTGCATCGCTCCAATTTCCAGATCACGGGATTCACCCAGCAACCGGCAATCGAGGAGCTGGCAGCCCTGGCCCGCAAACGCAACCTTCCCCTGATGGAAGATCTGGGCAGCGGCGCGCTTTTCGACTTGAGTTCCATTGGAGTGAGTAACGAGCCGGGTGTCCTCGACAGCCTTCGAGCGGGTGTGGATGTGGTCAGCTACAGCGGCGACAAACTGCTGGGCGGGCCGCAGGCCGGTATGCTCAGCGGCCGCGGCGATCTTATCGCCCGGATGCGGGCCAACTCCCTGTTTCGCGCCCTCCGCGTGGACAAGCTGACCTACGCCGCGCTTGAGGCCACGTTGCTGGCCTATGTGAAGCATGACCGCGACTCCATTCCTGCCGTGCGCATGATGAGCTTGTCAAAAGACGAAATTCGCCAGCGCGGGGAAGCGGTCGCCGGGCAGGCTCGGTCTTCGAAGTTGACGATTGAGATGATTGACGGGGAATCCGTGATCGGCGGCGGCGCAGCGCCCTCGGCGGTCCTGCCCACCCGCCTGCTGGCCGTGACCCGCGAGGGTCTGAGTGCGGATGAAGTATCCGCGCGTTTGCGAAACTCAGATCCAGCGGTCGTCGCTCGCGTGGAAGAAGGTCGCGTGCTGCTCGACCTGCGCACCGTATTCCCGGAGCAGGACGTTGCGGTGATTGCAGCCCTGCGGGACCTGTGATCGCTGAGGTAGCGCTACAATCATTGCATGCTGCCACGCATTGCCATCCCTGTTCCGCACTCTGGCGATCCGGAGTATGCGGAGCGGGCCTTGCCGCAATACGTTCGCGCGGTCGAGATGGCGGGCGGTGAAGCGGTCCGGATTCCCCTCGACCAGTCGCCCGCGGAAGCCACGACGCTGATCGCGGGGTGTGATGCGGTACTACTGCCCGGAAGCAAAGCCGACGTAGACCCCGCGAAATACAAGGCCCGCAGGGACCCCAAGAGCACCCCGGCAGACCTCGGGCGCGATGCGGTAGACCAACTGCTGCTGCAGGATGCCTACAGCCACCGCAAGCCGGTGCTCGGCATCTGCTACGGTTTGCAGATCCTCAATGTGTATCGCGGCGGGACTCTTTTGCAGCACATCGAGTCTCTCGTCGATCATGCGGCGGGAAGAAACGTGCCGATCGCCCACTCGGTGGAAGTGGACCGCGGCTCGCAGCTAAAACGGATTATCGCTCTTGACGCCCAGGACAATCCAGAGCAAGACGTTGCACCTTCCATCGCGGTCAACTCGAGCCATCATCAATCGGCGGAAGTAATCGGCGACGGGCTTCGGGTTGTGGCCCGATGTCCCCAGGACGGCATCATCGAGGCATTGGAGGGCACATCTGCCGACCATTTTGTTCTGGCCGTGCAGTGGCACCCGGAACGTTCCGTGGAAGACGACGAAGGTTCGCGGGCAATCTTCCGGGCGCTGGTGGAAGCGGCGCGGGCACGCGAAGGTGCCCTCGGGAAATCAGAAACGCATTCCGGTATTGGCTCAGTTTGAAACTGTGTTTCCCCACGCCCAGGCGTATGTAGGCGCGAGCGCCCCCGCTCGTGCGGGGACCGTTTGTGGCGCTGCAGCACGAGCGGGGCGCTCGCGCCTGCATTAAAGCTGCTGAGCTTGCGCAGCGTCTGGCGTGAAGCGTAAATGGGGTGGCTTATTTTTTTGGTTTTTTGGTGACAGAGCTGGATTTCTTTTCCAGCAGCGCCACAGCGTGAGCAATCGCCGCGTTGTCCGTCCCCATACCCTCGGGAGTCTTGGCTTTCACGCCCACGCAATCCCGAGGGATGCCGAGCAGTTCAGCCACATGAGTTCGAATCGCAGCCGCATGCGGGCCAATCTTGGGCGCAGCCAGAATCAGCGTCGAATCAATATTGACCAGAACGTAGCCGGCCGCCTTCACCCGCTTGACCGCCTCCGCCAGGAACAGGGCCGAGTCGGCGCCCTTCCAGCGCGCGTCAGAGGGTGAAAAGAGGGAGCCAATATCGGGAGCCGCGATCGCGCCCAGCAGGGCATCCGTGATGGCGTGCAGGAGAACATCTCCGTCGGAGTGCCCGCCAAGGCCTCTGGGATGGGGCAGCCTTACGCCGCCAATTTTCAAGGGAATGCCGCGCTTGAATTCGTGGGAATCCCAGCCGTAGCCGATTTTCATGCGGAACCCCCGGCCACGGATTCGCTAGCAAAGCCACCGTCAACGTCATAGAAAATCCCGGTGATTTTCGCTGTCAATGCAGCACGCCTTAAATTTATCCCACCAGCACTCATGCTCGAAGTGTACAAGCTCAAAAGGTTTTATCCGTGAGATCCGTGAAAATCCGTGGCGCTTTTACTGTTTCAGGAAAAACTCCGCCAGTTCCATGTCGGCTGGAGTCGTGATCTTGATGTTTCGCGGCGACCCCATGACCACCGCAACCTCATGACCGGAGCGCTCGACCAGTGAAGCTTCATCCGTGCCCAGAAACTCGTCGGCGGTGGCCTCATCGAAGGCCTTTTTGAGCAGGCTGTGGCGGAAGCCCTGGGGTGTCTGGGCCATCACCACCCGCTCGCGGGGTAGGGTGGCCGTAATGACGGCGCCCTCGGAGGTGCGTTCCACCTGCTTGATGGTGTCCATGGCGGGCATCCCGGCAATGGCGGCGCCGTATTTTCGTGCCGCCTCAATCACATCGTGAATGATTTCCGTAGTCACGAAAGGGCGGACCGCGTCATGCACCAGAACAATATCGTCCGGAGCGGCTGAAACTGCGGCGATCGCATTGGCCACGGACTGCTGGCGATGCTCGCCGCCTTCGACCAGTTCGATCTTCGTGCGCGAAAGATCCTTGTCAGTCTGCAGGCGTGAACGAAAACCCGCCATCTCGTTAGCGCGAAGGGCAACATAAATTTCCGTGATTTCCGGACTGGCCGCGAACTTGCGCAGGGTGTGAATGAGAATCGGCGTCCCCCCAATTTCGGAGAACTGTTTGGAGGCCGCGGGTTTTCTGCTTCTGAACTCGGAGGCCGGGCTCATGCGTGTCCCCAGGCCCGCCGCCGGAATGATGACTACCACCTTCATCGCGGCCTGTAAGTATAAGGGGCGAGCCCAGCATGTTCAAATGGCGCACCCTCCATCGCTATAACGATGGAAAACCGATCCGTACGGGGTGATTGTGCGATTTGGGCGAATATACGATTTGGGCTAACGATAGAACGGCCCGCATGTTTTCCAACATGCGGGCCGCCCGGTGCACTGTTTGGGATTGACCAAGAGGTGGTCACTCTAAATATGACCCCTTCGGTTAACTCCGGGTCCCGCCGCGACTTTAATCGCCGGGAGGAATGCAACCCTAAATCACCGTAGTCGTGCGATGGTTCTTAGAGCGACCGCTCTAAGTCACAGCCACCTCACCTGGTCTTTTACTACTCCCACTAGAATCAGAACTTGTCATCAGACCACCTCCTTTCCGGTGTAATTGCACATTAGTACGAAAGGCGCGGCCACGTCAACCGGCATGAAAGTGGAATGTGCCGTTGTTGGTTCCGTTGCGTCCTTGGCGGATCATCTTTGCGAACTTTGCGGTGAAGAATTTGGTTCGAGGCAAGTCAACTTCATAAGCGCAAAGTTCGCAAAGCCGGGCCGCAAAGTTCGCCAACAGGGCTCAATATCGCCAAGACTTCAAATCCGCTCCAGCTGGCGCGGTCTTTTCCATCCGTTCAAGAATTTTGGGCAGGTACATGGTGTGGTAATGCAGGCGCGACAGATAGTTGGGAAGATTCGGATCGCCGTTCCAGCAATGTTCGGCGCGGTCGCCGTATTTGACTTCGCCGTCGTAGGGCGGATTGGTGGTGGATTTCAGGAAATCTTCGAGGTAATAAACCGCGTCGTTCAAGAAGTAGGTATCGGCGGAGCCCACATAGATGTGAAGCTTGCCTTGCAGCTTGGGGCCGAGCGTGGCCCAGTCGCGCTGCATGATGGCCCTTAAATCGTAGTGCTCCTTCCAGTACGCGGCGATGTTGTGGTCGATTTCACCGGTTTCCTTGTTGAAGATCTGTTGGGGATAGCCGTCTTCACCGACCGGCCCGTACACGGCCTGCCAGATGTCGAACTGCTCACCGGAACGGGCGTGCGATCCGAGGGCGAGTTCGTACTGGTTCATGCCTTGCACCGTGCCCAGGGTTCGTCCGAGATAGTCGCGCATGGCGGGCTGTGCGACTTTCGTGTGGGCGCCCAGCATGTAGAAAGCGTTCGGGTCGCTGTAAATGTTGATCGTGGTATAGGCCCGGAAATCTACCGGGTCGGGACAGGCGACAAACACGCCGTTGTAGTGGTCCGGATAAAACACCTGTACCGCCAGCGATTCCCAACCGCCCGTGGAACCGCCGTAGGCGAAACGCGCCCAGCCCTGTCCGATGCCGCGAAACTGTTTCTCGATCGCGGGAATGAGTTCGGTCTCGATGGCGTCGCCATAAGGGCCAAGGTTGGCGGAGTTCACGGCGTAGGAATCGTCGTAATAGGGATTGGCGTGATTGATGTCCGCGATGACAACGCGGGGGAAGCCCGGCGCGATCCACTGCTGGTAAAACTTGTAGGCCTCCTCCTGCTCAATGCGGTTGTAGCCGGCGATGTGGAAGCGCTCGCTGTAGTCTGGCTTCAGGTTAGGATCGGGCGGCTCGGTGCGGAAGCCGCCAAAGTCGGGATTGAAGTGGTCTTCGCTGATAATGACCGGAAAATGGACGTCGGGATGCGCATCAAATCCCTCGGGCACCAGCACGTTGGCGCCGAGGAACATGGGGCGTCCCCAGAATTTGGTGAGCAGCGCACTTTGAATCTTGATGTGCCGGATGTATTTGGTGTCCTGCGGCGGCGGGATCGGCGGAATTTCCTGGTCGAGCACGATCGCAATGGGTCCGGCGGAGGCTCCCAGGGTGATCTTGCGTGGAGTCGAATAGAGATTGCCGGGGGCAATGTTCCAATGCTGCCCCTCGCCGCGATCCATGGGCAGCTTGACGGTATGGCCATCGGAGCGGTGGAAGGCTTCGTAGCGATGCAACACCGCCTGCACGTAATACTCTCCGGGCGGCACCTCGGAAAGACGACGGATGGGATAGCCCGCAGCGGAATCGTCCACGTTGACGTCCTGGCCCGGGCGCATTCCGTCAACGTCCATCCCGAAGATCATCTGGGTGCGGATCGAATCGTTGATCTGCATGCGGGGCTCGGCTGAGGGATCGTTCGAAAGCAGCAGAAAGACGCGCCCGTCGAGCGGCTTTTCGCTGCGAGCCTTGGGAAACGAGACTGAAAAACTGGGGTTGGCAGCTTGCGCCACGAGAGCCGAAAATAAAAGAGCGGTCATCGACGCAACCAGAATCACACAGCGTTCCTGAAGCAACATTGAGTCTCCTTGATGAGGGCCCGGTAAAATCCAGCGGATTGTACATCGAAAACGATTTGAGATTCCCATTCCTGCCTGTGCCCATCTGAGGGCGCAACGATGGAAGCGGGCGCTGACGGATTATTTTGCCGAAACGTAGTCCTCTGCACCCAGTTCCGCTCCCGGAGGTCATGGCCCAGAGGAATCTACCGGCTTCTCCCACGCGTTTCTACACTTGAAGTAACTCCCGAGTAACCGGAATGCTGTAAGCGCAAGGCGACTCATCCCTTCCAGCGGTAGGCGTGAGCCTGAGGCAGGCCGATGTGAGCCAGTACGCGGCAGGCAAATTCGGCGGCCAGGGCATCTAACCTGGTGGCATGGAAATAGTAAGCCGGGATCAGCGGAAAAATCGTGGCGCCGGCATCGGCGGCCCGGTACAGGTTGCGGATGTGGATCTTGTTGAGCGGCGTCTCGCGGACGCAGAGCACCAGCGGACGCTTTTCTTTCAGGCAGACGTCAGCGGCGCGCTCGATCAGTTGCGATGCGATGCCATTGGCGATGCGCGCCAGCGTGCCCATGCTGCACGGGATCACGATCATGGCGTCGGCGGGATAAGAGCCGCTGGCGATGTTGGCGCCGATATCGGCATTGCTTTGCTGCTGGATTTTGCGAGTTGCCTTGCTCCCCAGAATCTGCCCCACAAGGTTGCTTCGGCCGCGCAGCCCGAGCTCTTCGGCCATGACCCGCAAAGCGCTGTCGGAGGCGATGAAGTTAACCGTCTGGATGCGTTGGTCGCGCTCCACTGCGAGCAGCAGCTGTCTAAGAAAAATCGACCCGCTGGCACCGGTAGTGGCGACGGTAAGGTTTTGTGGCGGATGATGGGGCAAAATTTGGGCTCCGACGAGCTTTGAGCATAGGGAGCGATGGGAGACGAAGTCAAGGCAAGGCAAGCCAATGGCCAGCCCGAACAAGACAGAGGTTAGGCGGAGCGAGACTCGAATCCAGCCGCGAAGCGGCGGGGAGAATGCAGCCCGTGGCGCAAGCCCCGGGTAACCCGCAGGAGTCGAGCCAGCCCCGAAGGGGCGAAAGAAAGGACCATAGCGGATCCTGACCAGCTAACGCCACAAACACTATGGCATCCATCTCCAGTTTGCGTCTGCGGCGCAGTGAGGCGCAGTTGCACGCCCTGGCTGGGGTCGAACGCGAGATCCGGATCAACGATCCCAACGGCCGCCGTAAATATCTCCGGGATTTCAGCCAGGCGTTCCGCTCCTATGAATCGGTCATCGACCGGCAACAGTTGCAGGCCAGCGTCCACGCCGGCGACATCGTTCTCGTCGGCGACTATCATGCCCTGCCTTCAGCACAGCATTTCGCCGCGAGCCTGCTGGAAGGCAGGGCCCAGCCGGGAGATCGTCCGGTAGTGCTGGGACTGGAAACGGTCTTCTCCCGCGACCAGCACATCCTCGATGAATGGTGGCGGCGTGAAATTGACGCGGAAGAATTGCAGCAGCGCATCCGCTTCGATCTCGACTGGGGTTACGACTGGCCGCCGTTCTATGAATTGCTGGTGACCGCTCGCGATCATGCCGAAGCCATCTACGGGCTGGACTGCATGCCTCGGGAAGATCTGCGCAAGATCGGGGCGCGCGACCGCCATGCCGCGCACAAGCTGGCTGAAATCCGGGAACGTCATCCCCAGGCAGTCATCATGGTTCTGTTCGGCGAGTCGCATCTCGCGCCCGGGCATCTGCCCAGGGTGCTGCGGGAGAAATTGCCCGGGGAGCGCGTGGTCACCGTGCTGCAGAACGTGGACCCGCTCTACTGGCGTGCCGCCGGCGAACGCCAGGAACGGGTCGAAGCGGTGCGCGTGAACCGCGACGTGGTCTGCGTATTCAATTCCACTCCTCTGGAAAAATACGAGAACTACCGCCTGCACTTGAGCCGCTGGGGGCGCACCGAAGAGGAGGGCCCCGACGTCGCGCCCACCATCTACAACCTGATTGACAGCCTGCTGCGCTTTCTCGACATCGACCGCTATTCTTCGCACAACGGCACTCAGCCCAAGTTTCTGGTGGACCTGATGCCGGAAATCTACTGCCACGCTTCCGCCGGCCGGCTGCGCCAGCAGCTCTCCCGCCACCATGCCAGCGAGGAAGAAACCGAAGCCATGGTGCGCCACGTAGAGGAACGGGGCAGCGTGTATCTGCCGCAGGTGAATGGCTTCTACGTGCATGAGTTCAAAATGATGTATGCGGCGGAAGAAGCGGCGCGTTTCCTGCATCACGCCTGTCGCGGGTTGCCGGCGAGAGCCAAGGGCAACACGACAACGTCCGGCGGTCCCGGTCACTTTTATGCGCGCACGATTGAATACGCGCTGGGCTACTTCGGCTCGCGCGTGCTGTACCCCGCGCGCGCGGCCGCCGAAGACGGCCAGACCCGAGAATTGCCGCACGCAGTTCCTGCCTCCGAGCCGAGGACGGAAGCCAGCTCCCGGTTGCTCGGCTATATGCTGGGCGATGCCTTTTACGAGGCCTATTTAAAGGGACGGGTGACGCGCGCCTTGCTGCGGCGCTGGTTTCTCGTCCATCTGGATGAACCCGGCAAAGCCAAAGAAACCTATCGGGACATGGCGGCTAAAGTTCGGGGCTTGGGCAAGAAGCTGCCTGCATCGGTGAAACTGGAAAGATAGCTCCGCCGTCTTCGCGCAGGACAGGCGGCCAGAGAGCGGCGTTATACGACCGGCGTTACTTCAAGGCAAATGCTACTCTAGACTCGCGCCGGCAGCATCACGAGTGCCGACTGCCGAGTGCTCCTCCCGTGAACGCTGAAAGCATCCGCGAACTCTTCGACGAGGTCCGGCGAGGCGAGCTTTCTCCAGACGCCGCCGTCGATCGCTTGCGGCATCTTCCCTTCGAAGACTTGGGATTCGCCAACGTGGACCACCACCGCGCCCTCCGCGCCGGCATGCCGGAAGTGATTTTCGGCCCAGGCAAAACTCCGGCGCAGATGGCGTCCATTTTTTCTCGTCTGGCCAAACATGGAGGCAACATCCTGGCCACGCGGGCGAGCGCCGAGCAACTGGCGGCAGTGAAAAAGAAAGTGCCCCGGGCCGGATATGAGGCGCTGGCGCGCGCGATCGTTCTGCGGCGCGACCGGAAGAAGTATGGCAAGGGCATCATCGCCGTGGTCTCCGCCGGCACCAGCGACATTCCAGTGGCGGAAGAAGCGGTGGTCACCGCCGAAATGATGGGGAACGACGTCGAGCATCTCTATGACGTCGGGGTAGCCGGGATTCACCGGCTGTTGGCCAATCGCGCCTCCCTGACGCGAGCTCGAGTCGTGATCGTGTGCGCCGGAATGGAGGGAGCGCTGCCCAGCGTGGTCGGAGGCCTGGTTGGAGTGCCTGTGATTGCCGTGCCCACGAGCGTGGGATACGGCGCGGCATTCGAGGGCCTGGCCGCGTTGCTGGGAATGATGAACTCGTGTGCGTCGAATGTGAGTGTGGTGAATATTGACAACGGGTTTGGCGCGGGCTATGTGGCCTCGCTGATCAACCGCCTGTGATGGCTGTGTGACGCGGGCGAGCGGCGCCTTCTGCACAACAATCAGAAATCCCGTTTACGGGAATTTGAGGAGCCATCCGCTACGCAGGCGCAGAGGAACGAGAAATTGGAAAGAGCACAGATTATAGGCAAGTGCGGGAGGTTTTCTGTAGTTGAGGGCTCTGAATCGATTCCCCCACCCACAGAGCCGTCATCCTGAGGAAGTGGACCCTTCGCG
>JBOGLC010000013.1:0-32490 GCA_050746005.1 Terriglobales bacterium | reverse complement strand
GGACTTCCGCCGGGTTGTACTTGGGATCGGAGGAGAACACGATCAGGAAGAACCTGTCCTTGGTAGCGAACGCAAAGCGCGGAACATTGAACACGGGATGGTAGGGCATAGGCAGCCCATTGAGCGCCAGCATGCCGAACACGGCAAAAATCCCGCCGAAAAGAATGGTCATCTCGAAAGTCACGACGATAAACGCGGGCCAGGAGTGATAGGGTTTGCCGCCAATATTCACCGGGTAGCTGATCACCGAAATCCAGTACTGCATGAAGTAACCGCCCAGTCCTCCCAGCAAGGCGCCAATCAGCACCACCAGCGGCACTTCATCGTGGTGGAAGCCGATGGCTTCGGCCAGGCCCTCTACCGGAAACGGACTGTAGGCATCGATCCTTTTGTACCCCGCTTCCCGGGTGCGATTGGCCGCATCCATCAATGCGTTGACGGAATCGAATTCGGCCATGATCCCGTAAACTCTGCTGCGCTTCATTCCTTGACCTCCGCCTCGGGCAGCAGGGTCCGCATTTCAAAGATGGAAATCATGGGCAGAATGCGCACGAACAGGAACATACAGGCCAGGAAGAAGCCAATAGTTCCGATGAAGGTCATCCAGTCCCACTTGGTCGGGTAATACATCCCCCAGGAGGAAGTGAGGAAGTCGCGTTGCAGACTGACCACCACGATAATGAAACGCTCCAGCCACATGCCGGTCAGGACAACCCCCGAAATCAGGAACAGCCACAGCGGACTGCTGCGCAGTTTGGGAATCCACAGCACCTGCGGGATCCCGATGTTGCACAGCAACAGCATGAAGTAAACGAAGGCATAGGGCCCGTGCAGCCGGTTCCACAAGGTATAAGCGTCATAGCGATTCCCGCTGTACCAACCCATGAACGCTTCTATGCCGTAGCCGTAAGCTACGATCAGGCCGGTGGCCAGCATGACTTTGGCCGAGTTCTGCAAGTGGCGTTCGGTGATGAAATCTTCCAGGTTGTAAAATTTCCGGATGGGGATGGCCAGCATCAGCACCATGGCGAAGCCGGAATAGATCGCGCCGGCGACAAAATAAGGCGGGAAAATGGTGGTGTGCCAGCCGGGGACAATGGCAATCGCGAAATCGAAACTCACCACCGTGTGCACGGACAGGACCAAGGGCGTGGCCAGTCCTGCGAGCAGCAGGTACGCGGTTTCGTAGCGGTGCCAGTGGCGGGCCGAGCCCCGCCAGCCCATGGCCAGCATGCCGTAGATGATCTTCTTCCAGCGTTCCTCGGAGCGGTCGCGCAAGGTGGCCAGATCCGGAATCAGCCCGATGAACCAGAACAATGCAGAAATCGTGGCGTAGGTCGAGACCGCAAACACATCCCACACCAGCGGGCTGCGGAATTGCGGCCAGTACTTCATGGTGTTGGGATAGGGAAAGAGCCAGTAGAACAACCAGGGCCGGCCCAGGTGCAGTAAGGGGAACACGCCGGCGCAGGCCACCGCAAACAGGGTCATGGCTTCGGCGAAGCGGTTGATGGAATTGCGCCAGGACTGCCGCAGCAGCAGCAAAATGGCGGAGATCAGCGTGCCGGCGTGACCGATTCCGATCCACCACACGAAGTTGACAATGGCAAATCCCCAGGCGATCGGGATGGTGATTCCCCAGATGCCGACGCCCTTCACGAACAGGTAGCCGATGGCGAACAGCAGCATCATGGTCAACAGGAACATGAGGCCGAAACCAACGAACCAGGAGTTCGAGGTCGGACGAGTCAGTACGATCGAACTGATCTTGTCCGTGACCGAACCCAGGGTGTATCCAGGTTCGATGACCGGCGCCGATGGTTTTGTTGGATCGTCCATATTTACTGGTACACGATTACTGGTTCATGATTCAGCTAGGCTCGCCTTCGAGTTCGGGATTGGGGTTGCGAATCTCCGCCAGATACGTGGTACGGGGACGAGTGTTCAGGTCCGCCAGCAGGCTGTAGTTCCGGGCCAGAGCTTTCAATTTTGAAACCCGGCTGTTGGGATCGTTGATATTCCCGAAAATAATGGCGTTGGCCGGGCATGACTGCTGGCAGGCGGTCTGCAGTTCGCCGTCCGGGATGGTCCGGCTTTCGCGCTCCGCGTCAATGCGATGCTCATTGATGCGCTGCACACAATAGGTGCACTTCTCCATCACGCCGCGGCTGCGCACGGTCACATCCGGATTACGCATCATCTTGTACTGCGGCGTCTCCCAGTCCTGAAACAGCAGGAAATTGAACCGCCGGACCTTGTAGGGGCAGTTGTTCGAGCAATAGCGCGTGCCTACGCAGCGGTTGTAGACCATGTCATTCAGACCTTCGGTGCTGTGCGTGGTCGCCCCCACCGGACACACCACCTCGCAGGGCGCGTTCTCGCACTGCTGGCAGGGCACGGGCTGGAAGTAGGCTTTGGGATTGTCGCGATCGCCCTGGTAGTAGGCATCCACCCGCAGCCAGTGCATATGGCGGCCGAGCACGGTCTGTTCCTTGCCCACCACGGCGATATTATTCTCCGACTGGCAGGCGACAATGCAGTTGTTGCAGCCCACGCAGGCGTTCAGGTCGATCGTCATGCCCCAGGCGTAAGGCTCCGCCGCATAAGGATAGGGCTTGTACAAAGTCAGCTCAGCGGGTGGTTGCTCTTCTTTCGCGAAGTCTGGTTCCTTGTGGTACTGCTCGAGGCTTGCGGTGCGTACCTGCGGACGCGCGCCGGTAGGCGTGTCCATGGTCTGGTAGCCCTGCGTCGAAGCCAGCTTGTAAGTGTTTCCCGTCTTGCGAATGTTTACCCCGCTGGTAAACCAGGGCGCGGCGCTGGTGCGCAGCGGATACATGTCGAAACCGGCGCCGGTTCCGACCCGTCCGGCCCGCCGCCGTCCATAGCCCAAAAATACCGTTATCGAATTATCGGGATGGCCCACCTGGATCCAGACCGGAGACGTAACCTTTTTCCCGTTGAGTTCCAGCTCGATCAGGTCCTCGGTTTTGATTCCCATCCGCTCCGCCATGACCGGACCCATCAGAACGGGATTGTCCCAGGTGAGCTTGTTCATCGGCTTGGGCAGTTCCTGCAGCCAGCCGTTGTTGGAGAATTGCCCATCGTAAACGGAAGGATCGCGCCGGAAATTGATTTCGATGGCTTTCTCTTCGTTTCGCGATGCCGCTGGCATCGCCGCCTTGCCCCCAACCTGGCGTGGCGCGAATGTGGTGCCTTCCACCCAGCCATCATGCAGCGATTTTCTCCAGAACGCGTCAAAGTCAGCGCCGGGATGCTGCTGCTTCCAATAGGACTGCACGATTTCGTGTCCGCCGGTATCGGCCTGTCCGGAGAGCATGGCCACCAATTCGTATGCGCTCTTGCCGTCGTACAGGGGCGCGATCAGGGGCTGCACGATGCTCACCGTGCCGTCACAGGCGCGCGCGTCACCCCAGGCCTCCAGATAATGAGCTTCGTTCACGTGCCAATGGCAAAGTTCCGCGGTCTCGTTCTGATAGAGCCCGAGATGCACGCGCATCGGAATGCTTGAGCTCTTGAGCGCATCGGCGAATCCCAGGTCGGAGGGAGCGTCGTAAGCCGGATTTCCCCCCACGATCACAAGAATGTCCACCTTGCCCCCGCGCATATCCGCCACCAGATCCTGCAAAGACTGGGTCTGGTTGACGGGGTTGGCATTGATAGGGTCGGTGTAGAACACGGTCTTGCCGACGTTCCCCAGGTTGTGATTGATGGTGTGGACCCAGGCGTGGACGTTCGCCGGCTGGTGATCGCCCGCGATCACCATACTGGATCCAACGTGCTTGGCCAGGTCCGCCGCCAGGGCCTCGGCAAACTTCGCTTGCTCTCCCAGCAATGCGGGGCCAGCCACGTCCGCAACCGCCGGCGTGCCCGGCACTCTTCCGCTTAACGTGACGCTGAGCTGGCGCGCGAAATTCTCCACTTCAATTGCCCGCAGCGGCAGCCGGTGATCCGCCTTCGCGCCGGTCGAACTTGGAGTGCATTCCGCCACGTAGAGCCGGCTCATGGCGCCGGCGTCGGGATTGCGCCGCTGGGCAAAATCGCGGACGTAGCGGGCAAATCCGGGAAATCCCGCATACAGAAAATCCGCGTCGAGCGAGACGATGACGTCCGCATTCTCCAGTTTGTACTGCGTTTCCACCGGCTGTCCGAAGGCCAACTTGGCGCCTTCCAGCACATTGTCGCGATTTACCGGCTCATACACATGCCACTTGGCCTGAGGATAAAGTTTGAGCAACGACTGCAACTGATCGGCCAGCGTGGGCGAAGACACCGTGGGCGTCAGGATGCGGATGCCCGCTCCCTGCAGGCCCTTTTGAATATTCAGCGGCGCGCGCATGGCTTCGACCAGCGATCCCCAGGAGCGGATGTCGCCCATGTGAGTAATCGTCTGCGAACGGTCGGGATCGTACATTCCCAGGATTGAAGCCTGAGCAAAAATGTCGGTGCCCCCGAGGCTGGCCGGATGCTGGTCGTTGCCTTCAATCTTGGTGGGACGAAACAGGTGGCTTTCGACCAGAATCGGGCTGGCGTATCCGCCCAGAGTGAACGCGGTGGCAAAGAACATGGGCCGCCCGGGAATTACTTCCTCGGGCTGCTTTACGTAAGGGACGATGGGTTCGAGCGGCTGCTTGGTGCAGGCGGTCATCCCGGCCATGGCCAGCGATGCCCCCATTAGCTTGAGGAAGCCCCGGCGGGAAACCGAATCCAGCCACTCCGACGCGCCCTTGGGGAATTCCCGGTGCAGCATCTCCTGGAAATCGGGGCTGCCGGCCAGCTCTTCGAGACTGCGCCAGTATTCCGGACCCCTGGTCTCGGCCAGGCGAGCGCGCGCTGCGTCCAGATCGATCGTCCCCTTCTTGCTGGGGCAAACCGCCTCCTGGTGTGGCTTAGCGGATTGTTCTTCCATGCTCATACTTTCGAAAATACGTGCTCAGCCAGCCGATGCCAGCATCGGGTGGCGCAGGCCTATGCAGCAGGCCTCGGGTGCAGCGGGCCTCGGGTGCAGCTGGCCTAGAGTGCATCAGGCCTCGGGCGCATCAGGCCTCGGGTGGAGCAGGCCTTCAGGCCTGCATTTGAAGCCCGCCACCTGATGGGCTTCAGCCCCTGAGGTACCTCCTGACTGCTCCCCCCACAAACTAAGATCCCAGACATTCGCCTCACCGGCTGGACGGGCGAGACCCCCGTCCTCCATCGAACATTTACCGATGGCAGGTTGAACAGCTGGTGATATCCGTTACCGTGCGCAGCTTGTACTTCTTTACCAGGTCAGTGCCGAGAGCCAGCTGATCGGTGTATTGCTTGCCATCGACCACAACCGGTTTGCCGCTCGATGGTTCCTCATAACGCATGTTGAAAACCTGATCGCGCGGCCGCAGATGTTTCTCCGGGGCACGGTGGCAGTCCAGGCACCACTCCATCTGCAATGAAGCCTGGTTGTACATCAGCGGCATACGGTCCACCGGCCCGTGGCAGGTGTTGCAGCCTACACCTTTATTGATATGAATGCTGTGATTGAAATAAGCGAAGTCAGGCAGGTCGTTGACCCGGGTCCAGACCAGCGACTTGCCGCTTCGGTAACTCTCGCGCACCGGCTCCAGCAGAGCGGCGTTAGTCCAGATCTGGGCGTGACAATTCATGCAGGTCTTGGTGGGCGGAATGCCGGCAAAAGCGGAGGTCTCAACCGAGGTGTGACAGTAGCGGCAATCGATGCCCAATCCGGCCACGTGGTGCTGATGACTGAATGGCACCGGCTGCGGCCGCCTCACCCCCGCGTAAGTCACATAAGGAGACCGCTGAATTTCCGCCGCAGCCCAGAACAATGCCGCCACCACGAATATGGCGCCATAAATGGTCGCCCGCGACAGCGTATTCGTGCTGCGGTGAAAGATCTGCATC
Organism: Terriglobales bacterium; assembly: GCA_050746005.1. Lineage (GTDB taxonomy): Bacteria > Acidobacteriota > Terriglobia > Terriglobales > Acidobacteriaceae > JAIQFF01. The sequence goes on along the minus strand of JBOGLC010000013.1, from coordinate 26,574 downwards.
GGATGAGGACGTTCCCGGCCGCGGGTGCCTTATGACAGGCAACCGGTTCATGCAGCGTTGTGCGATGCGGCGAGAGGCCGCAAACCTCGGGAGCAATGAAACGGGAGATTATAGCAGGCACAAGATTGTGAATGCATGAAAGTGATCCCATATTGACAGGGGACGGGGACGTGCACGGTTAAAGAGGGAAGGGCACGGCCAAAAAGAGAGAAGCGCACGGGCAAACGAGGGAAGCGCATGGACATAGACAAAGAGGGAAGGGCACGGCTTCAGCCTGCCACAAGAACACAGGCTCGAGGGCTTTAGCCGCTGCGGTTCGCTCTTTGCGCCGCCCTCAGGCGTCGAAGCGCGACACATTCCTGCCGGCAAGCGGCAAAAACCTAAGGTCGCCCCCTTCCCAAGGCCGCGCGAGGAAGGCCCTCCTCGCAAAAAAATCCGAAGTTGTGTGCGTTAGAGTACGCTTCGTCTCTACTTCAGGTTCATCACCAGCAGCTTGGGTTCGGTCATTTCTTCGATGGCGTAGCGCAGGCCTTCGCGGCCCAGGCCGGAATCCTTGACCCCGCCATAGGGCATGTGGTCGATCCGGAACGCCGGCACATCGCCGGCAATCAGCGCGCCTACTTCCAATTCTTCGTAGGCAGTGAAGATCAGCTTGGCGTCGCGGGTGAAGAGTCCCGCCTGCAATCCGTAGGGAGAGTTGTTGATCTGCTTCAGGGCCTGGTTGAAATCTTCATACGGTTCGACTGTCACCACCGGAGCAAAAATTTCCTGGCAGTTTACTTTCATCTCCGGGCGCGTGCCGGTGAGGACGGTGGGTTCGAGCACCGGACCCAGGCGCCTTCCGCCATGCAACAAACGGGCTCCGCCGCGGACGGCTTCCTGAATCCATTCGCTGGCGCGAATCGCATCGCTTTCGCGGATCAGGGGTCCCAGGTCGGTGGAATCTTCCAGCGGATCTCCTGTTTTCAGTTTTTTTACGCCTTCGAGCAGATGGTCGGTGAATTGGGCGAAGGCGGAGCGTTCCACCAGAATGCGCTGCACCGAGATGCAGGTCTGACCGGCATAGGCGAAACCTCCCGCCACACAGCGGTCGGCGGCGTATGCCAGATCGGCGTCGCTGTGCACGATCACGCCGGCGTTCCCCCCAAGCTCCAGCACGACTTTCTTTTTCCCGCAGTTTTTCTTGATCTGCCAGCCCACGGCAGCGCTGCCCGTGAAGCTGATCAGCTTGATGCGCTCATCGGTCACCAGCAGACTGGCATCTTCGTTCGAGAGAGGCAGCACGTTCAAGCCGCCGTCCGGCCACCCCGCCTGCTGCACCGCTTCCGCCAGCATCAGTGCGGTGAGTGGAGTTTGAGGCGCGGGTTTCAACACCAGGGGACAGCCGGCGGCAATGGCGGGCGCGACCTTGTGCGCGACCAGATTAAGAGGAAAATTAAACGGAGTGATTCCCGCCACCGGACCCAGCGGAAAGCGGCGCACGATGCCCCAGCGCCCGGCGGTAAACTCCTGCCAGTCGAGGGGCAGGTACTCGCCGTAAATCCGCGTACTTTCTTCGGCGGCGACATTGAAAGTGAAAATCGCCCGCTCCACTTCAGTCCGGGCAGCCTTGATCGGTTTCCCGGCTTCCTGCGCCATGGTGCGGGCAAATTCCTGCTTGCGCTCGGATATGTTCTCCGACACCCGGCGCAGAACGCGCTGGCGTTCGAACGCGGGCAGCCGCCGGGTGGTGCCGAAAGCCTTCACCGCCGCGCCAATCGCGGCTTCTGCATGTTCCCGTCGGCCCTGAAAGACAGAGGCGATCACGCTGCCGTCATAGGGCGCCCGGATCTCGACCGGGTCGCCTTCCTCGATCCACTTGCCATCGACAAAAAAGCCTTGCGTGCCGGCTGGAGTCGCAATCATCTGTGCCATGGCGTTATCTTAGACCTCCACCAGGAAGTGGAAGGGCCATTATAGGCTTTTCACAAAGCTGCGATTGTCATTCAGGAGGCAAAATGGCAGCGCTGTTCCACCCTCGATTCGTGCCGGTAGACGATAATGTCTCGCGGTCCAGGAGAAAGAATCTTGTCGCAATCGATTCTGCAAATCGGCGAGTTGCTGCGCCGGGGTTCAGTCTCCCCGGTCGAGCTGACGACTGCCTGCCTCGCCCGCATTGAAAAGCTGAATCCCAGGCTGAATGCGTTTATCACCGTAACCGTGGAATCCGCGCTGGCGGATGCCCGCCAGGCTGAAGCCGAGATTCAACAGGGCCGTTGGCGCGGACCGCTGCATGGTATTCCGCTCGCTGTAAAAGACCTGATCGACACCGCCGGTGTGCGCACTACCGCTGCGAGCTCTCTGTTCAAGGATCGGATTCCCGCCGAAGACGCCGAAATCGTTCGCCGGCTGAAAGCTGCTGGCGCCATTCTGCTGGGGAAACAGAATCTGCATGAGTTCGCCTACGGTGGCAGTTCGATGATCAGCGCCTTCGGAGAAGTGCGAAACGCGTGGAATCCGGAGTACATCGCGGGCGGTTCTTCCGGAGGCTCAGCGACCGCAGTGGCCGCCGGATTGGGCTATGGTGCGATCGGGACTGACACCGCCGGCTCGGTGCGCGAGCCGGCCGCTCTGTGCGGTGTGGTCGGCCTGAAGCCAACTTACGGAAGGGTCAGCGCGCGGGGGGTGATTCCGCTCTCGATTTCTCTCGATCACGTGGGACCCATTGCTCGCACCGTGGCCGATGTGGCGGTGCTGCTCGCCGCCCTCGCCGGCTACGATGCCGGGGACAAAACCAGCGTGAATGTTCCGGTCGAAGATTATGTGGCGGCAGTTCGCAGGGATTTCCAGCCGCTGCGGGTCGGAGTCCCCCGGAAGTTCTTCTTCGAAGAATTGGATCCGGAGGTAGCCTCCGCGATCGATCATGCCCTCTCAGGCTTGGCTTCCTGGGGCGCGGAAATCCGAGATATCGACTTGCCGGTGCCGACCAGTCGCATCCTGCAAGGCGCCGAGTCCTATGCTTTTCACGCCGACTTCGTCGCGCGCAGTCCAGGCCTTTACCTGCCGGAAACCCTGCGCCGGATTCGCAGCGGGCAGAATGTCAGCTCGGAAGCTCTGCTCGAAAGTCATCGCGAACTGGAAGAGGCGAGGCACGACATCGCGACGGTTTTCGCTGGCGTCGATGTCATGATCACTGCGACCACGCCAATTCCGGCGCCCTCGATTGCAGAACTGAAACAGAATCCCGATCTGTTGCGGCCGCGGGAACTCATGTTGCTGCGAAACACACGCCCGATCAATGTCTGGGGATTGCCGGCGATCTCAGTTCCATGCGGATTCACCGAAGGCGGCTTGCCCATCGGCCTGCAGATTATCGGGCCGCACTGGGGAGAAGCCCGGATCCTGCAACTCGCCCACGCCTATGAACAGGCGACCGCATGGCAGAAACGGAAGCCAGCATTATCCTGAGCCCGCCACTTAGGATTCGCTATAGTTACGTAACGTTACCTGCCCTGTTCCTGCAAATGCAGAGTATTCAACTCGCGCTGATGGACGATGTCCGGCGGGCGGAGAGGGCGCTCCGCCAGACCGGGAGATCGCATATTTCCAATGATTGCTGCGCCATGGAAGCACTGGAGGCCGATCCGGCCCTGGGGGGAACCTAGTTCTTACCCTTTGTGGCGGCGTTATCATGCTGTTCCGCGGGGTGTCATCCATGATATAACCGCGCAAGCAGATGATCGTGGCTCCATTCAGGAGATCCGGCATGGGGCTGGGTTTCGCGGCTGGAAATGGGCGGGAGCAAGGAGGTCTTGTGTCCGAAGCGCGGACGGGGAAGCGATTTCCCCTGGAATTACCGATCAAGATCCACAAATCGGAGGAAAGCGGCGAGCACAGCGGGGTCACGGGAAACCTCAGCGCTGCCGGAGTGTACATCAAGGCCGATGCTGCGCTGGAGATGGGCTCCACCGTTGAATTCGAGATTACCTTGCCTCCGGAAATGACAGGGGCCAAAGAGGGCGTAGTCATCCAGTGCCGGGGCCGGGTGGTGCGCACCGACGAACCCGCCGGCGGTCCCACGGAGGCGCGTGGAGTAGCCTGCGTGATTGACTCCTACGATTTCGTTCGCCACTAGAGGCGAGGAGCTGAAGAGATGCTGAAATTGATTCTGGCCGACAATCAAGCGATCTTCCGGGCGGGCATCGCCAAAGTGCTGGCCGTCGAAGACGAAATGCGCATCGTGGCGCAGGCGCAAACCCAGGAGCAGATGTTCATGGCCCTGGACAAATTTCGCGCTGCGGTCCTGGTGGTTGCGGGCGGCTTCCACTCCGATTTCACCGGCGTCCTGCAAGCTGCCAACAAAGCGAAAACCCGGGTTGTCGTGCTGGCCGATACCGGAGAAAGCGCGCAGCGCTACATGGGCGCGGGGGCCAACGGCGTGGTCTATCGCAACGTGACCAGCGCAGCCCTGGTGGACTGCGTCCGCAAAGTGGCGCGTGGCGAAAACTGGGTGCAGGACATTGCCGTGCCTAGCGAACTGACCGAAAACGATATGGTTGGGTTGCGGGTGCGCGATCGCCTCACGGCGAAGGAACTGCGTATTGTTGCGCTGATCGTCCAGGGCTACAAAAACAAGGAAATCGCCTCGCAACTGGGCACCACCGAACAGGTCATCAAGAATTATTTGCGCAACGTGTATGACAAGATCGGGGTCTCCGACCGGCTCGAACTGGCGCTGTTCACCATTCACCACCGCATTCTGAACGAAGCAGCGGCCGCGACTGCGGCGGCGGCAACACCGCAGGCCGGAGCCGGAGTCACTTCCTAAGATCGTTTTGGATCTGTCAGCTGAAGGCCGCCAAATGGCGGCCTTTTTGCTTGCGGCGCCACAACCCGCGTAGGGACAGCCGGTCTTATTTTTCGGCAAATTCCTCGAATTGATTTTTTGAATTGGACTTTGAACCATCGCACTGGCACAGTAGCAACGTCCAATCGTCTGTGGCGAACGGACTGCAAGCGTATCAGCTGCGAACTTTGAAGTTCGTTTTCCAACCCCTGTAGTTCCAGTTCGATTCGTTCCTGACCTCGTCGTCCTAACCCCAAACCCCGTGAGCGACATTATCTGGCCCAGGATGCAGGTGTGTCCGCTCGCGACAACTACAGAGGAGATCAGGTCATGAAATCAATTCGCACTTCGATGCTTTTCAAAGTAGTGATCCTTGCCATCGGCGCGTTGGTCGCATCCGCGAGCCCCGCCCAGGCGCAGTCTGCCAGCGGAAAGTTCACCCTTACCCACGAAGCCCGCTGGTGCAACGTGCTTCTGTCCCCTGGAGCTTACTCGTTCTCCCTGCAGTCCGCGAGTTTGCCGGCGGCAATTATGGTCGGCAAAACCGGGGCTGCGCAGATCGGAATCGTGCTGCCCGCCGAGGTCTCGATGGAAAAGCTCAGTTCGGGCAGCACCTTGGTGTTATCTCGCAGCCCGAGCGGAGAATCGTACGTGAGCGCACTGTATCTGGGAGAGTTCGGTTTGAGTCTCCACTATCCGGCGCCCCGATCGCAGGCTGCAGCGGCGGAATCGGCGAAGCTGGCGCCCATTGCCGGGTCTCAACCCGCCAGGTGAACCGTTGACGCAGAAGCGGCCTTCGAACCGGGTGGCCGCTTCTGCACTTTTGTTCTTCGAATCAGGGCATGAACCGTCCTTAACCCTTGGTCGTTGGTCGTTGGTCGTTGTTTTTTTGGCCTTTGGCCAAACAAGATCAGCCATGGATTTTATCGATCTGCGGAGACCGAATCTTTCGTTATTCCTGGATTTGATCGGTGTGAATCCGTGAAATTCGGAGCTGGCTTTTTTAGCCAACGACCAATGGCCAAGGACCAAGGACCAACGACGCCCCTGCCGTTGCGATCTAGTTGGTCCGCGAGTTGCGCCGCAATTCATCGGTGACGACGACCGCCTCAGCAACCTGCCGCATGGATTTGCGGGTCTGCCGGCTCTGTCGTTGCAATGCGAGGTAGGCTTGCTCTTCATCGATCGACAGGTCGCGCTGCAGAATGCCTTTCGCGCGTTCCACAATCTTTCGCGTTTCCAGTTGCTGGGAAAGATTGGTATTCTCGCTCTCCAGCCGGGCCATTTCGATCTCCGCTCCCACCAGAAATCCCGCGGTCGAAATCAGCCGGATCTCGCGCTGGTTGTGGACATGAGGCCGGCGATGCTGCAGGTTGATCACGCCCACCACCCGCCCGCGAGACATCAGCGGCACTGACAGGAACGCTTCGTAAGTGTCTTCAGGCAATTCGTGGAAGAATTGAAAGCGCGGATCCTTGGAGGCGTCCTTCGAGACCGCGACTGGTTCGCGATGTTCAGCCACCCAGCCGGTGATGCCTTCTCCGACATGCAGTTTCAGCCGGTCCACTACATCCGGGTGCGGGTTCTTCGATGCTCGCAGCAATAATTGATCGTCCTCAAGCACGTAAATCAGGCAGGAATCGCAGTTCACCAGGGCGGACGCGAAATCTACAACCGCGGTGAGCACTTCGTGCAAAGCGTCCGCGGACGCCATTTGGGTGCCAAGTTCATGAAGAAAATCGACAGAAGGATCGTCTATGGGTAATGAAGTGGACATGCCTTCAACCATAGGAGACGATACCCGGCTTGTCCAATTGCAATTTTCGATCACCGGGATAGAAACTTATTCGGAATTTATGGAAAATTAATGAATCCCAAAGCAGGTTAGATTTTCTTCTCCCCCACCGCTTTGCCCTGGGTAAACAGGTACAAATAATCCGGGCCGCCGGATTTCGAGTCGGTGCCCGACATATTGAATCCGCCAAAAGGATGCGCCGCCACGGTGGCGCCGGTGCACTTGCGGTTGATGTAGAGATTGCCCACGTGAAATTCCTGGATCGCGCGCGCAATCTTTTCCTTTGATTTGGTGTAGACCGCGCCGGTCAGGCCAAAATCGGTGTCGTTCGCGATCTCGAGCGCGTGGTCGTAATTCTTCGACTTGATCACCGCCAGCAATGGTCCGAAAACTTCTTCCTGTTCCAGGCGCGACCTGGCTGGAATATCGGCGATGACGGTGGGCTGCAGAAAATATCCCTCGCCCGCGTTCTTCGCGGGGCCACCTCCGGTGATGATGCGTCCATCTTTTTTCCCGACTTCAATGTAATCGAGGATCGACTTCATCGAGCCTTCGTTGATCACCGCGCCCATGTTCGCATTTTCCGCGGGATCGCCGACCGTGATCTTCTCCACTCGCCCTTTCAGCTTTTCCAGAAATATGTCGTAGATGCGCTCGTCGACGATGGCCCGCGAGCAGGCCGAGCACTTCTGGCCCTGGAAGCCGAATGCGGCCTGGGCAACACCTTCGACCGCGGAGTCCACGTCGGCGTCGGCGTCGACGATGATGGCGTCTTTGCCGCCCATTTCGAGAATGGTGCGTTTAATCCAGACCTGGCCGGGCGCCTGCCTGGCAGCGCTCTGGTTGATGTCGAGGCCGACTTCACGGGAACCGGTGAAAGCGATGTAGCGGGTCTTGGGATGCGCAACCACCGCATTCCCGAAGGTGGCGCCGGCGCCAGGACAGAAATTCACCACGCCTTCGGGCATGCCGCACTCTTCGAGCAGTTCCACGAATTTCGCGGCGATGGTGGGAGAGTCGCTCGAAGGTTTCAGGATCACCGTGTTGCCGCTCACAATCGAAGCCAGAGTCATGCCGGCCATAATGGCGCAGGGAAAATTCCACGGCGGAATCACCGCGCCCACGCCCAGCGGAATGTACAGGAGCGTGTCGTGCTCACCCGGCATCTGCACCGGCAGTTCGGTGCGGGACAGTCGCAGCGCTTCGCGAGCGTAGTATTCGCAGAAATCGATGGTCTCGGCGATATCGGCGTCGGCCTCGGCCCAGTTTTTGCTTACTTCAAAAACCAGCCAGGCGCAGAATTCAAATTTGCGCTGGCGCAACACATCGCCCACCTGGAAGAGGAGGCTGGCGCGTTCTTCAAACGACGTCCGGCTCCAGCCGGCAAAAGCTTCGAGGGCGGCCTTCATCGCCGGCTCGACATGCTCCTTCCCGGCTTTCTGGTGCAACCCGACCACCTGAGAGGGCTTGGCCGGATTGATGGACTTGATCTTGTCGCTGGTCTTGACCCGCTTGCCGCCCATGATCAGGTCGTATTCGCGGCCCAGTTGTCCCCGCACCTTTTCGACCGCGGCGCGCATCTTGCGGGCGTTTTCTTCTTTCGTGAAGTCGGTGAGCGGTTCGTTCACGAACGGCCCTTCATGCAGGCGAATCTGTGGGCGGATCGGAGCTTCAACGGTTGCCATAAGCGCACCTCGGAGATATTCGATGCCGGCGGGAAGAAGTAAGACTCTTCGTGATTATTGTAGCACCGGGAAGTGGTAACGCCGGCGGCCGGTTGGGGCGGCGCGGTTGCCCGCTCGGGTTGTCAAAAGCCGCGGGCGGGGGCGTCCGCGCCACACATCCCCTCATGGAACCTTCACCGATTCCTGACCTTCCGACGGCTGATAACTCATGGCGGCGGTGCGCTCCAGTTTGTCCCAGGCGAAGCGCCGGCCTTCCGCGGCCCGCTTCAATGTTTTCAGCAACACCACGGAAAACAACTGCCGGTAGGCGAAACGCTGCAGCCAGACCTGGCTCAGCAGCCACGGGTCTTCCGGCGCCTCCGGAGTCCGGCGCTCCAGGGCGAAGGCAATCGCCGAGGCCAGGAAATCCATTACCAGAAAAGCCACAAAGAAAACGATGAGCCGCTGAAAGCTGCTGGTGTCCGTGGATTCCGGGTGAAAGAATTTCTGGACGAAATACCAGATCGTACCCACGACGAACATGATGTCGATCAATGGCGACACCAGAGGTAACAGGACCTGGAAGATGGCGATGTTAGGCAGCGCAATCCAGCCCAGCACGCCCTCGCGGGCAAACGCGCCGCGATGCTTCCACACCGACTGCAGGATGCCGAACGACCAGCGAAACCGCTGTCGCATCAAGCCGCGGGCGTTGACCGGGGCTTCGGTGAAGGCCAGAGCCAGGTCTTCATATTCGACCCGATATCCCAACTGCAGCAGGGCCATGGTGAGATCGGCGTCTTCGGCCACAGTGTCGGTGTGGAAGCTGCCGGCCTCGAGCACCGCCGATATTCGCCAGGCGCCGATGGCGCCCGGCACCACGCTGACTGCACCCATCGTATTCAAGGCGCGGCGCTCGAAGTTCTGGCTGGTGATGTACTCGAGCGCCTGCCAACGGGTCCAGAGATTGATGCGATTGCCAACCTTGGCATTGCCCGCAACCGCGCCCACCTTCGGGTTCAGAAAGTGAGGGATGAGGCGAGAGATGGCGTCCGGGGCAATCACCGTGTCGGCATCTATGCCGACGAAAATCTCTTCGCCGCGCAGGTGTTCCAGCCCGAAGTTGAGAGCGTCCGCTTTGCCGGAGTTGGGCTTGGTGAGAATGTGGACCCGTCCGCTGGCCTCTTCGCGGACGAAGGCGGCCCGCGCAACTTCCAGCGTGGTATCGCTCGATCCGTCATCGATCACGATGACCCGCAGGTTGGGATAGTCCGAGGTGAGCGCCGAACGAATCGTGCGCACGATGACCTTTTCTTCGTTGTAGGCCGGGATCAGGACCGCAACCTCGGGAAGATAATGGGCCGCGTCACCGGGAGTCCCATAACGCCGGGGCCAGACCCGGTCAAAGATAGCGAAAGCGCCGATGAACAGCAGCCGTCCGGTCATCAGGACGTCGCCTACGAAAAAGATCCAGGTCATGACGTTGAACGCCAGGGGAAAGAGAGCAAACCCAAACAGGTTCAGGCGCGCGGTCCAGCGCTGGTTGGAAGGAATGGGAGGCATCACTTCCGCCCGCGTCCGGCCCAGCAACTCGTGGAGCGGTACGATCTTTAATCCCTTTTCCCGAATCCCGGCGATAATCCGGGGAAGAGCCAGCACGGTTTGTTCGCGATTGCCTCCGCCATCGTGCAGCAGGATGATGTTGCCACAGCGGATGTCGCCCAGGGCGCAGGGCGGAAGATGGGCCAATACATCGGCGACGATCTGGTCGGCGCTGTGGCGAGGATTGTCCCGCCAGTCGTTGGGGTCGATCTTGTCGCCTATGGTGATATAGCCCATATCTTGCGTGATCTCAAGCGGCCGCACCTGGTCTTCGGTGTCGGGCTCCGCGTCGATGGAATAGGGCGGACGGAACAGAATCGTGCGAATTCCCAGGCGGCTGGCAAAAAGCTGCTCGGTGAGATTGAGCTCCACGGCCCGCATGAATCCCTTGGAAATATTGCTGATGTCGGGATGGGTAAAGGTGTGGTTCCCGATTTCGTGTCCTTCGCGGTAGATGCGGTCGGTGACGTCGGAAAACTTGTCCGCCTGAATCCCGATCAGGAAAAACGCGGCCGGCGCCTTTGCCCGCTTGAGCTCATCCAGAATCTTGGGCGTCCACTCCGGATCCGGGCCATCGTCGAAGGTGATGGCGACTTTGTCGGGGCTGGAGCCGTAGCGCGCCACCCGGTAGGGCTCCGGCAGTGAGTCGAAGTTCTCATCTGTAATGATCCCCGCCTGATCGATAGTGATGCTGCGCTGCCCGTCCGAGGGCCGGTCTTCGATGCGCAGGATCTCGCCGTTGCCCTCCATGTCCACATCCTGGCCGGGAGGCACGTCTTTTAACTTATTTTCCGCGCCCGCTTCGCCGGGCACGTCCCAGACCCGCCACAAGGAGCGATCTTCCGATCCCAGCCGCCAAAGGGCGAAAGTCTTAATGCCCAGGGACTGGGCGGCGCGCATCTCGTTGAGTGCGGTCACGGCGTCGAGAAACCAGATGTCATGCTGCAGATCGTGCTCATCGAGATAGCTGATGTGGGGATTCAGGCTGTCTCCGTCAAAGTCCACGTCCGCTTCCGAATCGCGCGCCGCCAGCCACGCGTCCTGCACCGTCACGTTGGAATCTTTGACCCCCGGCGGCAGCCCGCCCTTCTTCGGCTTGCGCACCCAGTCATAACCGTAATTGCCGATGGCCGAGATCAGCTTGTCCTTGGGGATCACCTTGCTCGCCGCTTTCAGATTGGCGATAAACCAGTCCTGCGACGCCACCGGGCCCGCCGTTCCGGGCGAGGGATAGTGCTCGTCGTAGTTCATCAGAACGACGCCATCGACACGCGCCGCGACCGCAGCGTAATCGTATTCATCGTTTCGGGCCTGCACGCTGACGTACAGCTTCATGCCCTTGGCATGAAGATCGTTCGAGAGTTCCTTCAGCAGTGCCAGGTAGCCGGGCTGCGCGTTCCTGGCCAGGGTCTCAAAGTCAATCATCAGCCCGCGATATCGATCCGTCGCCAGAAAGGCCGCAACCTGCCGGCGAAACTGCGCGCGCGCATCCGGATTGTTCAGAAAGGCACTGACGTCCACCCAGTCAAGTCCGTCGAAATTGTTGACCATGGGGAAGACTTCCATGCCGGTCTCTTCCGACTTCAGAAACGGCATGACCTTGTCATCCACCGAGCGGACGGTGGAGTCCTGCATCACGTCGAAGAACTTGTTGGTCTGTTCATCGATGCCTTGCAGGCGGCCATCGGGCGTGATGATGTGCAGCCAATCGGGAAAGAGTAGATCGACCTGCCGGGCATACTCACGCAACGACGAAAAGCTGGCGGCATCGTAGGGCACGTAGAATGCGGCCCGGATACCTTCTTCCGCATTCAGTTTCACCTGGGACGGCGCGGACCGGGACTTTCGATGGCTGCGGTGAATGGCCGCCAGTTTTCGTCTCTCTTTCGCCTTTTCGCGCTCTTTTTCCTTCAACGCCCGGTAAGGACGCTTCTGCGGAGGCAGCAGCAGGTCGGGCAAAGGCTCATTGCGCAATGCGGTGTAGGCAAAGAAAATGACCAGCAGCGTAATGCTTACGCCGATGACATCGAAGGCCAGTCGTATCCGCTTCCAACGGGCTCTGCGGGGATCGTAAAAAACCGGTTGCGCCATGAAAATGGGTATCTATTCATCCTAAGCCGAGCTATGGGGGCGGTCAATTGATGCGGCGAACGTAGGGGGGCAGTTTGAACTCACGGCTACCGACAGACAGTAGAGGGCCAGTTTGAAACGCCTTTTTCCCGGGCGTCATCTTCTAGCCCTCCGCCTGCTCCCCTGTCCCGGCGTCATCCTGAGGGACTTCCTTCCCGAAGGACCTGGCGTGCGCCATCCGTACCGACGCGGCGCCATATCCGGTGAACGCCAGATGCTTCGCAAGCTCAGCATGACGCCTTCGGGTGGAGAGAGCGGGGCGTAACTCGTCCCAGGACTTCAGATGGCAGACGGCACCGCAGACACCAGACACTGTCCTCCTACTCCGGTGTCATCCTGAGGGACTTCAGTCCCGAAGGATCTGGCGTGCGCCATCCATGCCGACGCGGCGCCATATCCGCTCCACGCCAGATGCTTCGCAAGCTCAGCATGACGCCTTCGGGTGAGAGAGCGGGGCATAACTCGTCCCAGGACTTCAGATGGCAGACGGCACCGCAGACACCCGACACTCTCCCCTACCCCGGCGTCATCCTGAGGGACTTCAGTCCCGAAGGACCTGCGTGCGCCATCTGTACCGACGCAGCGCCATATGCGCTCCACGCCAGATGCTTCGCAAGCTCAGCATGACGCCTTCGGGTGAGAGAGCGGGGTGTAACTCGTCCCAGGACTTCAGATGGCAGACGGCCCGAAGACACCAGACACTCTCCCCTCCCCCGGCGTCATCCTGAGGGACTTCAGTCCCGAAGGACCTGGCGTGCGCCATCTGTACCGACGCAGCGCCATATGCGCTCCACGCCAGATGCTTCGCAAGCTCAGGATGACGCCTTCTTGAGCGGGAGACTGTCCGATCACGCAAACAGCGCTGAGGTATAGTCTTAGCGTGCGCCACTTCGTGCGCCAACATTTCCGGTTTTTTCTGCTGGCCACGTTAGCCGCGGTCGGGCTGCGGCTGCTTTTCCTCTTTCGGTTTCCCGCCATTACCACGGATTCCTTTGTCTACGGCGACATTGCCAAAAACTGGTTGCAGCATGGCATTTACGGCCTGAGCGGTCCGGATGAGATTTCCCCAACCTACATCCGCTTGCCGGGATATCCCGCGTTCCTGGCCGCCGTTTTTGCCATCTTCGGCATGGAACATTACCGCGCCGTGCTGGCGCTTCAGGTTTTGGTGGATATCGGGACCTGCTTCCTGATCGCGGACATTGCCCGCCGCCTGATTTCACCCAGGGCCGCCAAATCGGCATTTCTTTTAGCGGGCCTCTGTCCGTTTCTGGCCAGCTATGCGGCGGCCGCTCTGACTGAAACGCTGGAGATCTTTTTCACCGCACTGGCCTTCGATTGTGCCATCTCAGGTCTGGAGACGCTGGACGACAGGCGGCTGCGCCCATGGATTTTATGTGGCGCCGCGATCGCCGCCGCGATTTTGCTGCGTCCCGATGGCGGCCTGGTGCTGATCGCCATCGAGTTGTACCTGGGGACGCTGCTGGCGCTGATCTGGTTCGGCAGGATGCGGGCGAGCCGCCCGCGAGCTCAGGGATCACACGTCCCAGCGCATCTCATGCGCGTGGGCCTGGTTGTGGCGGTTGTATCGTTGGCGCCTCTGGCGCCCTGGGCCTGGCGCAATCTGCGCACCCTGCATCGCTTCCAGCCTTTGGCTCCACGCTACGCCAACGAGGAAGACGAGTTTGTCCCTGCCGGTTTCAATCGCTGGGTAAAGACCTGGATGGCCGACTATGTTTCCGTCGAGGAAATCTACTGGTCTGTGCCCGGAGATACCGTGGATGTCGACAAGCTTCCCGCTCGGGCTTTTGATTCTGAAGCGCAGCGCCGGCAAACCGCCGAGTTGCTGGCGGACTACAACCAGGCGCTCCACGTCACTCCGGAACTCGATGCGCGGTTTGCCGCCCTGGCCGACCAGCGCATCCGGCAGGCGCCATTGCGTTACTACCTTTGGCTTCCTCTGGTGCGCATCGCCGACATGTGGATACGTCCACGCACCGGGACTCTGCCTTCCGACACTCGGTGGTGGGAATTCAACGACGATCCGACGTGGTCTGCGCTGGCGGTGACGCTGGGAGTCCTTAACCTTCTCTACGTGGGAGCCGCAATGGCAGGCCTGATTCGGGCACGCTGGACTCTTCCTCTGGGGCTGTTACTGACATTTGTCCTGCTGCGATCCGCTTTTCTGGGAACTCTGGAAAACCCGGAACCGCGGTACACGCTGGAGTGTTATTTTGCGATCATTGTGATGGGCAGTTTCCTCTTTAAATGACCCCCAGCGAGACTGACACCGTCCCGAGCCACGCACCTTACCCACTCTGTCATCCCGAGCCGCGCACCTTACCCACTCTGTCATCCCGAGCGAAGCAGGATCGTTCGCGAGCGAACGATCCTGCGAAGTCGAGGGACCTGCTTTCTGCCGCCCGCAGCACGAAGCGGGCGTCGAAACGCGCCGCCGTCCAGCTGCAAGTCGACATGGCGCGGGCGAACACAAGGTCTTTCAACTCCGTAAACGGACTCGCAAGCGAGTCCGTTTCCTGCGCTCAAGATGACAGTGGAGGCTGATGGGTTACAGGCCTGTGGCCCGGCGTATTACGCTCATTCCTTCCCCAGTGTTCGCACGACTTCCTGCTTCACCAACTGCATCGCTTGTGTCCCGGTTCCCACGCTCTTCGCTTGTGCCTAGCGGCTGGCTGGAGCTGGCAGGTTCCCGGCCGTGGCGCGCTCCCGTTGCGCATCCTCCACCCGGCCGAGCTGTTGATAAGCTTCCGCGAGAAAAAGATGAGCTTCGCGGGAATCGGGCTGGGTCTGGATTGCCTTTTCCAGATTGTTCAAGGCTCCCAGCGGGTTGCCCTGGAGCGAGAGAATTCGACCGCGCAGCAGGTTGGCGCGGTAGTGATCGGGACTGATGGCCAGAGTGGTGTCGAGTTCCGTCATCGCGTCCGGCACACGATCGATGCGGGCATAAACCGCAGCCAGCGAGAAATGCGCGTCCGCCCAGCGCGGAGCCCGCGACGCTGCGGCTTCGAACTGCGGCGCTGCCGCCTTCCAATCCCCAGTTTCAAATAACGCCAGCCCCAGTTCGTAGTGGCCCATGCCATTGTCGGGCTGCAGGGTAACCGCTTTGCGCAATGGCGCTATCGCAAGGTCGAAATGCTTGAGCCGGGCCTGCGCAATCCCGTACTGCATGTTGGCCACGGGCATGTCGGGCTGCACCGCGAGCGTGCGCTCCAGCAGCGGGAGCGCCTGCTCATAGCGCGCGTCCTCGACGTCGAACATGGCATCGTGCAGCAGGTTGGCAATTTCGATTCGGGTCTTGGGGTCGGCCCCGCCGAGAACCTTCGCGTCCTGCTCCGGACTGGTATCCGACCCCACATAGCCGAGCGCCTGCAGTTTCTGCAATTTCTCGGGATCGGGTTTCGCCAGGCCCACCAGAGTCTGGCTGGTCTTGCTGCGGAAATCCTCGAGCTGAGATGCCAGGGTCTCGGCGACCGCCTTCGAGCTCCCCGCCAGATTGCGAATTTCATCCGGATCGCTCGATTGGTTGTAAAGTTCCGGGGCAGGCGCCTGGATAAACAGATATTTTCCCGTGCGCAATGCCCGCAGAGCGCTCCAGCCGAACGCCCGATGAGGGTAGTCGGTTTCGGCATAGGCTGGCCGGTCAGGCAATCCGCCGCCGGAGTTCGCATCTGGCGACGCTTTGACCAGGTCGAGCAGTGATCGCCCCTGCATCTCCGGCGGAGGCGTGAGGCCCGCCACGGCAAGAATGGTGGGTGCAACATCCACCAGTCCGGCGCGGGTCTCAACTCGACGCCCTGCCCAGGGATTGAGCGGCAGCTTGATCAGTAATGGCACGTGCAGGGTCTCATCGTAGAGAAATACTCCGTGCGTGTTCTCGCCGTGCGCGCCCAGCGACTCACCATGGTCGGCCATCACCGCGATCATGGTTTCATCGTAGAGGCCGCGCTTGCGCAAAGCGTCCAGCAACTTGCCTACACAGGCGTCGGCATAAGCGATCTCTCCGTCATAGGGTTGCGCCGCGAAGCGCTGCTTATAGGGCGCCGGAGGGTCATAAGGATCATGCGCGTCATAGAGATGAATCCAGAGGAAGAATGGCTTGTTTGGAATCTGGCTGAGCCATCCCAGGGCATGCTCGACCACCACCTCGCCACGCCGCTCCACGGTCTGGTAGCGATCTGCGCCGTGGCGGCGCAGGTGAAAGCCTGCGTCATACACGTCAAAGCCGCGATCAAATCCCGGCGCGGTGCCGTCCAGGGGATCGAGAATCAGCGATCCGACGAACGCTCCCGTCTGGTATCCGTGCTGGTGCAGCAGGTCGGGCAGATACGGCAGCTTGGCGGAAAGCGGCACGCCAAAATCATTGACGTGGTTAAACTGCGGATAGGTCCCGGTAAGAATGGTGGCGTGCGAAGCCGTAGTCAGCGGAACGTGAGAGTAGGCACGAGTAAACACCACACCCTGCTGCGCCATTGCGTCCAGGTTGGGTGTGAGTTTTCGCTTTGATCCCAGGAAATCCATGCGATCGGCGCGCGTGGTGTCGAGCGTGATCAGGATGATATTGGGATGTTGGGCAGCGCTGCGGCGCGGCGCACTTTTGGGTTTCTGGGCCGCCACCCTTGGGATCGCCAGCAAAGAGCACAGCAGGAAGAATAAAGCGAAGCGCCGGACTGCCATAGGAATGAAAATGGGAGTCTACCACAGGCCGCCATCCAGAGACTTCGGAGCATCCTTGGAGTGACAAACGTCCCGGACTGAACTTCTCATCTTTTTTCGACGGTGTTTTTCGATTGCGTCCGCCGGCAAAAAGCCAAAAACAAAAAAGGGAACCCGCCATGGGCAGATTCCCTCAGGTCGTCAGTACGATTACAGCTAGAAAATCAGCTTCAGCGCAAAGTTCATGCTTCTCGGCCCACCTTGTGCGATGACCGGGTTACCGACGGAGACATCAGGCGTCTGGGTAATTGTTCCGAACGAACCGCTGCCCACGGTGTTGTTTGAAACATATGGTGCGAAGTTTGCGTGGTTAAAGAGGTTGTACACTTCCCAGCGGAATTGCACGGTGAGACGTTCCCCCACCTTGGTGTCCTTGATGACCGTCGCGTCCCACTGGCTGAGGCCAGGACCGCGCAGCAGGTTGCGACGAGAGTTGCCGATGGTTCCGGCGCACGGAAAGTAGAACGGTGAAAGGGGCGACCCTAATGCATTGTTACCGCATGGGTCGGCTTGCGTGGTCGGATCCGTGATGTACGTCTCCACCACATAGGCGTCGGGATTGCGGTAGTTGTAATGGATCGGACTTCCGTCATAAGAGGCACGGAGGGAAGTTGAACTCAGCCCCTGCCCCGAGGTATCGCCGTTGATGAGTGCCGAGAAGGGCCGTCCGCTGATGGCGGTATAAATGGTGCTGATCTGCCAGCCGCGGCCGATCAACCTGGGCGCCATCGGAATCGTGGGGAAGCTGTACAGGCCGCTCACGTTGAAGTTGTGCGTCACATCGTGATCGCAGAGACCTCGCGAATCCCTGGGGTTAAACGGGTTGTTGGCCTGCGGGTAGTCGCCCGCGCCGCCGCGATTCACGGAGTTCTCATCAAAGCACTTGCTGAAAGTGTAGTTGTAGGTGAGGTTGACGCCATGCCAGTTGCGCTGGCTGAAAGTGGCCTGCAAGCTGTCATATCGTGACATGGCCGCGTTTGTCAGCTGAATTATGTGCTGGTACAGAGGGCCATTCGCGTCGAAGTAAACGTTGTCAAATGGCCTGACCCCATTGCCTCCGATCGGGCTGGCGTTGATGTCGCGATACATCAGAAGCTTCTGGCCATAGCTTCCCGAGTAGGCCACGGTCAGAACCTGAGTGGGAGTGATCTCACGCTGGAGGCTGAGATTGTAGTTGTGTGCCCGGGGCGTCTTAAAGTCCTTCACCACCGAAAATGCGTTGAAGGGCGGCGTACCCGAAGGACTGGTACCAAAAACCGGACCAAAAGTAGCGCTGTCAAAGCACACGTAGTTCTGCGCAACCCCGGGGTCGTTCGGGTCTACACAGGTGGCGGCCGGATCGAGCACATCGCCACCGCCATCACCTGACAACGAAACTGAGTTCGAAGAGAAGTCTCCCTGGAACGGTTCGGTGAAAGAGCCGGCCCGGGCGTGCGCGAAGCTGTACGGAGCGGCAATGGCGCCGAAGTTGGCTACGTCGTAGGTCAGCGAATAACCGCCCCGCAGCGCCGTTTTTCCATTTCCGAAAATATCCCAGGCAAAGCCCAGGCGAGGGCCGAAGTCCCAGGGGTCCTTGTTATAGAGACTGTTGATACCGTTCCCCAGCGTGACCAAACCCCGGTCGGGGAAGAAATTGGCCCCAAGATTGTCCTTCTCTCCCAGGGCGCCATTCATTTCCCAGCGCAGTCCCAGGGTCAAAGTGAGCCGGGGCTTTATTTTCCACTCGTCCTGGCCGTAAAAGCCGACCGATTTCTGGATGATGTGGCGGTGAGTGTCGCCGAAGTTGCGGTCCGCGAGGTCCGCTCTGCCCAGCAAAAGTTGTTCGATCTCACCTACGCTGCCGGTATAGTAGCCAGTCACAATTCCGCTTCTGGCCCGGTTGCGCAGGCTGTTGGTGTAAGCGGTCTGGTAGTTGCCTCCGAACTTGAAGGTGTGGTTGCCCTTGACCCAGCTGAAGTGCTCGGACCAGTCGTAAGTCTGATCCGGCCGGGTGGTGATGGGATAGCCCTGAACTCCGCCAATGTATCCCCCATAGCCCAAGTTGTAGAGGTAGACGTAGGGCACGCCCAAATCGGCTGCAGCCAGCGGACCCGTGTCCACACCCAGGCTCTTGGGATCAATCTTGTTGTTAACCGTGATGATTTGCGCGAAGCGCTGCCAACCGAAGCGGCTCTCCAGAACCTTGTTGTTCCCGATGGTCCAGGTATGGCTCACGCCCGCCATCTGGGTGCGGGAGGGAGCGACGGAATTGAACAGGTCGGCAGAGTTGTTGCCTCCGGCGGGTAACCCGGCATAGGGCGGCGCGCTCTGCAGGCTGTCGCCAAAAATGTAGCGGCCCGTAATCGTGTGGTGAGAGTTGATGTGGTGGTCTACTTTCACACCGAAGCCGTTCATGCTGTCGGTCGTGGGCGTCTTCAGGACCAGATTGCCGTTGGCGGAACTGGGGAAATAACTGAGCAAAGCCTCGCCCGCGGCGGTGGTGGTCAAACCAGCACCAGCGATTTCAGCTCTGGCCGTCGCAACGTCCGCGGTCGACACCACGGTCCGGTTGGTCACGCTCTCCGACTGATAGCGCTGGCCTTCGTAATAAAGGAAGAAGAAAGTCTTATCTTTGATGATCGGGCCGCCAATGGTTCCGCCGAACTGCTGATTGCGGATGGCGGTCGGCACGCAGGGATCGGGGTCGCCGCTGCAGCCGGAATGCTTGGAGAAATAATTGATGGCATCGGCAAAGCTGGTGTGACGCACCCACTGCGCGGTACCGTGCCAGGCATTGGTGCCGCTCTTCATCACCATGTTGATGGGAGCTCCGCCCTTGACCCCAAACTCCGCCGAGGGGGTCTCCTGCACTCCCAGCTGCTCGATGGCTTCGGGAGGAAACAGGGTCGCCGGAATTCCCACGACTCCGGTCTGGCCTACCGACGAATCGCCATAATAGCGGTCGTTGTTATACAGACCGTCGATCAGGTAGTTGTTAGACGTAGTGCGCGCGCCATTAATGCTGATCGCGAGAAATCCTCCGCCCGGAGTCCGCTGCACCCCCGGAGTGATCGCCAGCAGAGAGTTAAAGTCACGCCCGTTCAAAGGGACGCTTTCGATCTTGGCGTTGTCGACATAGTTGTTGTTGTTAGACGAGTACTCCACCAGAGGCGCGGTGCCTTCGACCTCCACCGTCTCGGCGCGCTGGCCGATGGTCAGCTTGAAATTTGCCTGGATCGCCGTGCCCGCCAGAATTTCGACGCTCTGCACCGAGGTCTTGAAACCGGGCGCCGAGGCGCTGACCTTGTACGTGCCGATCGAGAGTTCCGGAATGCGATAGTTTCCCTCAGCGCTGCTGACCCCCGTGCGCGTCACGCCCGTGCCAGTGTTCACGGCAGTGACGGACACTCCCGTCATCACGGCTCCAGAAGCGTCAGTCACATTTCCGGAAATATCGCCCGTGATCTTCTGGGCAAGGACGGGCCGACTGGAACACCAACCCAACAAGAGCAGAACGGCGACGCACCCCAAGACCCGCTTGCACGACATGAAGTTCCCCCTTGAACAACCATTGTCAATCGAGCCGCAATAGGCGGAAGTCTAGTCGGCGGGGTGAGCAACTATCAAGATTAAAAAAGCGTTGCGCCTGATATGACTTACGGTCAAAACAACATGACATCGTTGATGTGTTTCGATGTGTTTTGACGGGGAAGCGCTATCGCGGAAACAGCCAATTAGCTGAGGGGAGAATCGCTCATGCGGAAGCGGGTCCGGACATGTTCCGAAAGCAGTTCGATGGCGCCCCGGTTGGAGATGGGGTCGGCTTGCGCCAGGTACTTCATCGCTTCCACCAGCAGACGCTGTCCATCGACGTAGCGCGGATCAGCCGTCCGTTCACGGCGTTTGCGCCCCATCTTGGGAGGAACCGGGATCGTAAAAACCTTGGCCATGCAATTAAATATCCGGGTTTCGATTTCTGGCAGTCCCTCGACCGAAAAAATGGCGCAACGCCAGTATACCGCTCTGCTTGGGGTTTTTCAGCTGTCAATTTTGTAAAGTCTTCGGGCTGACCCTTAACCCTGCGTTATGAACCTGGTTCTACCCGTGGTCTTGAGTTTGAAAACCGAGTCGGGGATCTTCTCATTCACTTTGATATCGGAATACCTGGCCAAACGATAGTCGCCCGAAGTTCCGAAGAAGAACTGCTGTTGTATCGAAATCCCCTGCGACGGATCTATCCAGAGGATGATGTGATCGATGTTATTGCGCAGGCCGGCTGCTTTGGGAACCAGGTTCAGTTTAGCGGCATCCGTGCCGTTCACGCCTTCGGTTCCCAGATACTTCACTTCAAAGGACTTCAACAGATCGTGGCCGCGGCCGCCGAAACCCAGCACCAGGAAACTTTCGACTTCCTCGCGATTTTTGCCGGTGTTATAAACCGTTACCTGGTCGATTCTGGGCTGGTAGACCTGGACTTTGGAGCCATTGAACAGCACATATTTCTGGTCGGGATCGGTAATGTCGGCCGCCATCTGGATTTCGTTGCCCGAGCGCCGAAAGTACACCTTCCCTTTCTGCTCTTCGTGCTCGTCGACGACTTTTTGATACTGGTCCCAGACCACGTTGGCTTCGGTAGTGCGGAATTGTTCGGCGGCGCGGTCCATCTGGTCCAGAACTTTGGCCAGAGCGGCATCCGGAGGAGAATCGGCGGGAGCCTGCACCGCAAGCAGCGCAGCCAGACAAGCGATCGCCATACCCCAGCCGCAACGTGATGGCCCGCGTTTCATTTTTGGCCTCGCCGGGCACATTAAGAGAGATTACGGCTACTCCTTCTGCACCCACACCTTGTAAGTCAGCACCTGCCCTTGACGATCCCGCAGAGCTTCGTAGCGAGTGATGCTCACTTCGCCGGATATGGGCTCTACCACCCGCAGCAACTGTTGCCGCACCGTCGCGTCGTCGGTACCCGATATGGCTGTACCTTCAATTTGGTAGATCAATCCGCCGCCCGCATCGGGAGTTACAACCACTCCGATTGGATGCGGATTGCGCTCCACCGGCTTATCGTGGAAGTTGATCCAGTAGGGCGAGAAAAAGACGAACAGCAGAATGATGGTCACCATTACGTCGTATTGGAGGGTGCCACGCTCGTAGGACCAGAGAATGAAATCGCGAATTGTGCGCCAGATCCTGGACATGGGCACCGGGGGCGAGTCGGCGATGGGCGTCGTTATCCTGGCTTCGGTCAAGTCTTTTCCGGTTAACTCTTTTCCGGTTAAGTCTAGGCTTTGCCTCAAGGGATTAGCAAACCTGGGGTTAGCAAGTCTGGCCTCGCAAACCTGAGCCTGCAAGCCACATCAGCGCGGGCGAGTCGCCGCGAGCACACAAGCTAAACCAGGGTGCATCAATCTCACAACTAGAATTTCCTGGGGCGGATGCGATCTGTACCCATGGCCGGCTGCAATACTTCCGGAACAAGCACGCTGCCGTCCGCTTGCTGTAAATTTTCCACGATGGCCACCCAGGTGCGCCCCACCGCCAGCCCGCTGCCATTCAGCGTGTGAAGAAATTCGGTTTTGTTCTTCCCCTCAGGACGGTAACGAATGTTCGCGCGGCGGGCCTGGAAAGACTCAAAGTTCGAGCACGACGATATCTCGCGGAACAACTGCTGCCCTGGCAGCCAAACTTCGATGTCATAGGTCTTCGCCGATGAGAAGCCCATGTCGCCAGTGGAGAGCGCGACAACTCGATAGTGCAGGCCGAGCTTCTGCAGGACTTCCTCGGCATCATGAGTCAGCTTCTCCAGTTGCTCGTACGAATTGTCGGGCCGCGCAAACTTGACCAGTTCGACTTTCTGGAACTGATGTTGCCGGATGATGCCGCGCACATCTTTGCCGTAGGAACCGGCTTCACTGCGGAAGCAGGGCGTGTATGCCGTGAGCGACACGGGCAGGCGCGCAGCGTCCAGAACTTCGTCGCGGTAAAGGTTGGTTACCGGCACCTCGGCCGTGGGAATCAGCCACAGTTCTTTTTCGCCATGGGGTACACGAAAAAGGTCGGAAGCGAATTTCGGCAATTGCCCCGTGCCATACATCGACTGGGAGTTCACCAGATAAGGGGGCAGCACTTCGGTATAGCCGTGCTCGCGCGTATGCAGGTCGAGCATGAAATTAGCCAGCGCGCGCTCCAGTCTCGCTCCCAGGTCCCAGTACACCGCGAAACGTGCGCCGGAAAGCTTGGTGGCGCGTTCGAGATCGAGAACTCCAAGATCCTCGCCCAGTTCCCAGTGCGGCTTGGGAGTGAAATCGAATTGGGGTGGCGCGCCCCAGCGGCGGACTTCGACGTTATCTTCCGGGGTCTTGCCCACCGGCACGCTTTCGTGCGGCAGGTTGGGGATGCCGGTAAGAATATTGCGCAGGCTGGTCTCGAACTCTTCGGCTGCTTTTTCGCGCTGCTGAATCTGCTCCCGCAGTTCTTTGGTTTCCGCAATCTGCGCGGCCGCGTCCTGGCCGCTCTTTTTCAGTTTGGCAATCTCCTCCGAGGCGCGATTGCGCCGGGCTTTCAAGGTTTCGCCTTCGGTGATGGCAAGCCGCCGCTGGCTGTCAACCTCAAGAAAATCCTTGAGCACCTGCGCCGGATCCAGGCCGCGCTGGCGCAGCTTTTCTTCGACGAGAGGCAGGTTGTCACGAACGAAGTTGAGATCGAGCATGGGAGTTCACTACTGTATCGAAAATCAGGCAAGGAATGCACGTTCACGGGAGTGGGTCAGTTTGAACTGTCTCCCGCTCATGGAGGCGTCATGCTGAGCCTGCGAAGCATCTGGCGTGAAGCGGATTTGCAGCCGGGTGAGCAAATAGCAAGGCGCGCGTCATATCCCTTCTGCTTCGCCGACAGCCGGGAGGGCCGTCTCCGCATGGTTCGGCGAACGGCCTTGGTCGGGCACCCACGCACGCTGTAAACTACAGCGCGATGAAGCACGCTCTCCGCTCCCTGGTTATTTTGCTTTCATGTCTTGCTTCCACCAGCGCCGGCTTCGCCTCCGCCTACAATGCTCGTCCCAAGTTGGTCGTCATTATCGTGATCGACCAGTTTCGCGGCGATTATCTGGAGCGCTATCACGACCAGTGGGGAGAAGGCGGCTTCCGGCTTCTGATGGAGCGGGGCGCGGATTTCACCGACTGCAACTACGACTATGCCAATACCCGCACTGCGCCCGGGCACGCGACCCTGCTCACCGGCGCCTATACCAATGGCCACGGCATCATGGCCAATGAATGGTGGGATCCGCAGAAGAAGTCCATGGTCGCGGCGGCCGACGATGACAACACGAAACTGGTCGGTATTGCCGGCGGAGGACCCGGAGCTTCGCCTCACCAGTTGTTGGCCGATACCCTGGGAGACGAACTCAAGTTGGCGACCCAGGGCAAATCCCGGGTCTTCGGCATCGCGCTCAAGGACCGGGCTGCAGTAATCCCCGCGGGCTTCGCGGCCGACGGCGCCTACTGGATCGACCGGGCCACCGGCGCCTGGATTACTTCTACTTACTATCGCAGCGAACTTCCCAGGTGGGCGCAGGATTTTAACGACAATAAGCGGATGGAGAAATACCTGAACCAGGAATGGAAAGACAGCGACGGGACCGTCCTGCGCACCACCAAACCCGCCGATGGCAAGCCGGCCAACTTCTACGATCTGGTAGGTTCCACGCCTCTTGCCAATGACTATGAATTTGAATTCGCGCGGGAATTGATTACCTATGAAAAAGTGGGCAAAGGTCCCGCCACCGACCTTCTGATCATCAGCCTCTCGGCCAACGATATTCTCGGCCACAAGGTGGGTCCCGATTCCCCGGAGATGAAGGCCATGGCACTGGCCACGGATCGGCAACTGGCCGAGTTCTTCCAGTTCCTGGGACACCAGATTGGCCTGGCCAATGTGTGGATTGCTCTCTCCGCCGATCACGGGATCTCGCCCCTCCCCACATTTGCAGCCGGTCTGCATCTTCCAGCGGTAAATATTTCCGGCGACAAGATACGGGCGCAGCTAAACAGCGCGCTGTCTGCCCGGTTTGCTCACCCGGCTGAATATGTGAAGAATTTCGAGTACCCCATGGCCTGGTTAAACCCGAACGCTTTCGCGACCGTGAAGGTGAACGAACAGGATGCTGAGCGGGCCGCAGGCGAGGCCCTGAAGCAAGCCGGCTTGCGAGCTTATTACACCAAGGCGCAGCTGGAACGAGGCGATGCGCCGAATACTGAACTGGGCTTGAAGTATTTGCATAGCTATTCGCCCCTCGGCAGTTGGTATGTCCTGGGCGTTCCAACGCCATTTACCGTAGGCTTCATCGGCGGGACCGATCACGCCACGCCTTATGAATACGACACCCACGTGCCGCTGGCTTTTTATGGCCTTCCCTTTCAGGCAGGTATTTATCGCACCCATGCCGAGCCCGTGGACCTGGCGCCGACCCTGGCTTCCCTCCTCGGAATCAATGCCCCGTCCCACTCAATCGGGCGGGTTTTAACCGAAATGTTGATGCCCCCCCGTCGCAGCGCCAGCTCCTCCAGCGGAGCGCCGGATCGAGGCTCACCCAGGGTCGAGGAACAGAACCTCAGACCTGCAGGCGGCGTACCGATTTCCGCGCTTACCACGGAGGAAAAGCTCAGGACCACTGAGTTGCCGGCCGGAGGTTCGCAGTGACTTCTCCCGGCGCACCTACCGCCCCCGATCTTTCAGTCAGTGTCGCCGGCATCCAGCTGAAGAATCCGGTCATCGCGGCCAGCGGCACCTTTGGCTACGGCATCGAGTTCGATGACATCGTTCATCTCAACAAGCTTGGTGGATTTGTGGTCAAGGGACTGTCCGCCGAGCCCATGGCCGGAAATCCGCCCCCACGTTTGTACGAAACTCCCGCCGGGATGCTCAATGCGATTGGACTGCAGAATATCGGGGCCCGCGCCTTTGTCGAGGAGAAACTGCCCAAGCTGCGCAAGATGAAAGATATCGTCATCTTCGCCAACGTATTCGGGCATAGGCGCGAAGACTACGAACGGACCATTGAGATCCTGAATGAAGGCGAGGACATCGCCGCGTATGAGCTGAACGTGTCATGTCCCAACACGGTCGCCGGTGGTATCCAGTTTGGCAGCGACCCGCGATCTCTCGATGAAGTGGTGAACACCGCGAAGCGGATATCGCGGCGGCCGCTGATTGTGAAGCTGTCGCCCAACGTCACCAGCATCGCGCTGATGGCGCGTGTGGCCCAGGAAGCCGGAGCCGATGCCATCTCTCTGGTGAATACCTTCGTGGCCATGGCCATCGACCCGGAGACTCGCCGGCCCCGCATCGCCAACGTTACCGCCGGCCTCTCGGGCCCCGCCATCAAACCGATTGCGCTGCGCATGGTGTACGACGCCTGGAGGGCAGTGAGTATTCCGGTCATCGGTATGGGCGGAATCTCAACCGCGTCCGATATTGCGGAGTTCATGCTGGCGGGCGCCAGCGCGGTGCAGATCGGGACCGCAAGTTACTGGGATCCAGTTGCGACCGAGAAGATCGCCGGCGAACTGGAAGGCTGGTGCGCGGAACGCCGTATTGCGCGGGTGGCGGAACTCACCGGCGGCATCGTGCTCGAGTAGGCCGGGCGCCGAGAAGTGCCCCGTAAGGCCACAAGTTAACATCTCGGCCGGTTCCCGGCGGTAACTCCGGATTGCCGACATCCATGTAAGTCTTTGTCAAGAGAAAACAGAACTCTCCGACGCGCGCTACGGAGGAGCGCGCACCTACCGAACCTGCCAGAACCCGCAGCCCGCACGTGTTGCCTCTCGGCGGTTGGTTCCTGCCTT
>JBOGLC010000012.1:0-73085 GCA_050746005.1 Terriglobales bacterium | reverse complement strand
CCGCCAGATCCTTCGGGACTGAAGTCCCTCAGGATGACGCCAGCGAGATGGGCGTTTCAAACTGGCCCACTACCCGGCCGGCGCCGTCGTTGATTTGGTTCTCACGAAACACTAAAATGACATGATTTCACGTGATCAGGCGGGCCCGGAGTCCGGCTGGTCATGGTTCACTCTCGGGGGACTATGAAACCACGCGCCATGAACCTGCCGCTGCTCTACGCTGTTGCCTCCATCGCTGCGCTCCTTCTTGGCATCACCCTGACGGCCATCCCGGCCGCCAGTCAGGGCGCCAGCTCCGGCGCAAGTGTGTACAAGGCGAAATGCGAAACCTGTCACGGGCAAGATGGGAGCGGCAATACACCGGTGGGCAAGAGCCTGCAAGTGGCCGATCTGCGATCCGCGACAGTCCAGAGCAAGTCGGACGCGGAACTGATCCAGTCGGTCACCGATGGAAAAGGCAATATGCCGGGCTTCAAGGGCAATATCACGGATGACGAAATCCAAGCTGCGGTGAAGTTTGTTCGTTCTTTCGCAGGCAAGGACGATTCTGCGCCGAAGAAAAAATAGGCCCGCCGATGTCCACGGGACGGGTTCCCGGCGCAACCAAGCCTCACGCCAAATCTTCACCGGGAAAGCAACGAACCAGGGCCGCACCACCGCGATGGCGCTCAACCCTTATTCAGGAGTGCTTATGAAACGAAGCCTTATCCTCGCGGGGCTGTGGTTAATGGTTCCGTTGCTGGCGGCCGCACAGGATTCATCCAAGGTCATCACCATGGAGAACATGTGGAACCGCGCCGAGCTGAACAACGACGCTTCCGCGGTGCGGCTCCTGCTGGCGGATGATTTCGTCATGACGGTGGCCGAGGGTACCGTCTACAACAAGGCCCAGATCATGGCTTCAGTGGCCGACAAGTCCTACCGTCCGGAGGCGCTTGAGTCCCGAGACATGGTGGTTCATTCCTATGGCAACACGGCCGTGGTGACCGGCGCTTACTACGAGAAGGGAACCGACAAAGGCAAGCCCTGGGAACGCCGCGGGCGCTTCACCGACACCTGGATGAATCTCGGTGGAAGGTGGCAGTGCATCGCCAGCCACTTCAGCGTCAAGCCCAAATAAATACGCCAGGCTTCGATTACGCCGACTTTGAGTTGGGCAAACGGGCGGACCTAATCGGACTCTACCCGCAGCATCGAACTCTGATCGAGCGGCTGGCCCGAAGCTGATCGCTGTCTCGCCCTATTCCGGCCATATCTCTAAAGCCGTGTCTGAAAGAATCCGCTGCCGCGTGACTTCGCTCAGAGGCAGAGCTATGAAATCGTCCAGGTTCTTTTTGATGTCGGGAACCCCCGGACCCGGCCAGTCCGTGCCAAACAGGGTCTTGGCTGCGATTTCGTCCAGCCGCGGAAAGTAATTCAGCAGGGTCTTTGGCGGGATGCCGCTGATGTCCAGATAAACGTTAGGATGCCGGCGCAAAAGGAAGAATGCAGTATCCATCCAGAGCGGCCGGCCGCCGTGCGCCAGAAGTATTTTCAGCTTGGGGAAATCGACCGCCACATCATCGATGTAAATCGGGTCTCCATACTTGTTGCGGGCGCCATGAAAAATCGACGTCCCGGTATGGAACATGACAGGAACTCCGTTGGCCTCGGCCGCCCGATAAATGATTTCCAGTTCCTTCACTCCATGAAGATAGTCATTGGGAAACAGCAACTGATGGGGAGGATGTATCTTGATCATGCGGATCTTCAGCCGCAGAATCTGCTCGACGTCCGCCATGATATTCGGAGAATGCCGGGGATGAAGGCCGCCGCACGAGATAAGGCGCCTGGAGTCGGCCTGGGTGTAGTCTGCTACCCATTGATTGACTTCGGGAGTGAAGCCAATCACTTCCGGCGCGACGTAGTTGATTAGAACCGCGCGTCCAACGCCAGCCGAGTCGAGGTACTTCAGGAAGGCCGCGGGTGACCGGCAGAACTCAGCGATCTGATCGAAATTGGGGCGCCGGTTTTTTATGAGCGCCAGCGCCTCCGGCCTGAACATTTCCAGCGGCTGAATATGGATGTGGCAATCGGTGACCATGGCATCAGTTACCGCAACTTGCCGAAGGACGAGCTAAAACCTTATCCAACGCAGCTCATAATTTGCAACTTAAATGTAGGCGCGAGTGGTGGCTCAGTTTGATTTTGATCCCCTTTACTTGAGGCGTCATGCTGAGCTTGCGAAGCATCTGGCGTGGAGTGGATAACAGTTTCCTGCGGCAATTGTGGCAGTACACGCCAGATCCCGCGAGACTAAAGTCTCTCGGGATGACGCTGGTGAGAGATCCGTTCGAACTGAGGCACCACTGTCGGCGTTCGCGCCTACATTTGGCCTGACGGGGTTGGGTATACTGGGCTGTATCCGCAGGGAGGCAACATGAGTGTGACCACTACCCCCGTCCAACTCCAGCCCAGCGTCACCGACTTTCTGGTCCAACCCAGAAAGATGCTGATTAACGGGCAGTGGGTCGACGCGGTTTCCGGAAAGACTTTCGATACTTATAATCCCGCCACCGGCGAGGTCCTCGCCCAGGTAGCGGAGGGGGACCGGGCGGATGTTGACCGCGCCGTCCAGGCCGCCCGGAAAGCGTTCGAAAGCGGCCCATGGCCGGAAATGTCGCCCGCGAAGCGCGGTCGCCTGCTGTGGCAACTCGGAGACCTGATTCAGCGGAACCTGGAAGAATTGGCCGTACTGGAAACGCTGGACAACGGCAAGCCGATATTTTTCTCCCGCCTCGTGGATATTCCTTCAGCGGCTGAGAGTTTTCGCTACATGGCGGGCTGGGCGACGAAGGTCGAGGGCAGCACCATTCCGATTTCCATGCCGGGCGCCAAATACCTGGCTTACACCCTGCGGGAGCCGGTTGGGGTGGTCGGCCAGATCATTCCCTGGAATTTTCCGCTGATGATGGCGGCATGGAAGATGGGTCCTGCGCTGGCCGTGGGATGTACGGTAGTTCTGAAGCCGGCCGAGCAGACTCCGCTCACCGCCCTGCGTCTCGGAGAACTGGCCATGGAAGCCGGGTTTCCGGCGGGCGTCATCAACATCGTCCCGGGTTTCGGAGAAACCGCCGGAGCGGCCCTCGCCGCCCATCCTGATGTTGACAAGATCGCCTTCACCGGTTCGACTGAAGTTGGCAAACTGATTCTGAAAGCTGCGTCCGGCAACTTGAAAAAAGTTTCTCTGGAGCTGGGCGGAAAGTCTCCCAACATCGTTTTTCAGGATGCAGAGTTGAAAGCGGCGATCCCGGGCAGCTCGAACGCCATTTTTTTCAATCAGGGCCAATGTTGCACGGCCGGCTCCAGGCTGTTCGTGCATAAGAGCATCTTCGATGAGGTGATCGAAGGCGTTGCCCGCGCGGCACGGAAATACAGGATCGGTCCCGGCATGGAGCCTTCCACCAATATGGGACCGGTGGTATCCCAGGAACAACTCGACCGGGTTTGCGGATACGTCGAGGCCGGCGCCGCCGAAGGCGCCAAGGTGGTAGCCGGTGGCGGCAAGCGCAGCGGTCCCGGTTACTTCGTGGATCCCACCGTTCTGATTGATGTAAAGCCTGAGATGAAAGTTGTTCGCGAGGAAATCTTTGGCCCGGTGGTCACCGCCATTCCCTTCGACGAGATCGAGGAAGTGGTGAACTTTGCCAACAGCAGCCAATACGGCCTGGCGTCCGCGATCTGGACGCGTGACATCAGCCGGGCGCACCAGGTTGCAGCCAGGCTTCGCGCCGGAACCGTCTGGATCAACTGTTACAACGTGCTCGATCCCGCGCTCCCGTTTGGCGGCTACAAGCAATCGGGCTGGGGTCGCGAAATGGGACACGCGGCCCTAGAGCTGTACACGGAAACCAAATCGGTTTGCGCTCAACTCTAGCTTCGCCATCCAGCGATCTACTCGGTCGGGCGAAAGAGGCATTGCTAGACGGGACGGAATAGAAAAAGCGAACCTCAGCGGCTGAAGCCGCGCCCGCTTTTCGCGTTGGTGGCACGACTGAAGTCGTGCCCTTCCCATGTTTCGTATTCGTGGCACGACTGAAGTTGGTGCCCTTCCCACGTTTCGTATTCGTGGCACGACGGAAGTCTGTGCCCTTCGCCAGTCTGGCAGCGGAGCTTACTTCTCGAAGTTCCTCCAGCGTCGCCCATCGCGTTCCATCAGTTCATCGGCATCCTTGGGACCCCAGGTTCCGGACGCGTAGTTGGGAAAATTACGCGGCGGCAGGGCCTTCCAAAGGTCCAGGATGGGGCTGACGACACTCCATCCCGCCTCGACCATGTCTGCCCGCTGAAACAACGTGGCGTCGCCCACCATGCAATCGTGCAGCAAGCGCTCGTAACCCGTGCTGAGCTGCTTGCCGAAGTAGTCGGAGTACTCAAAATCCATGTCCACGGTTCCCAGTCGCATGGCCGGGCCGGGCGTTTTGGCTGCAAAGCGGAGCGCGATTCCTTCTTCAGGCTGAATATGCAAAACCAGTTGATTCGGGGTCAGCTTTTCTACTTCGGTATCGCGAAAAAGCACGAACGGCGCGCGCCGGAATTGGATGACAATGCAAGTGCTGCGTGACGCCATGCGTTTTCCGGTGCGCAGGTAAAAGGGCACACCCGCCCAGCGCCAGTTGTCCACCTGCAGCTTCACCGCGACGAAGGTCTCGGTACGAGAATCCGGCGGCACGCCGGGTTCGGAGCGATAAGCCGGAACATGCTCGCCCGCAATTTCACCTTCGCCGTACTGGCCGCGAACCGTCCGCGTAAGCACGTCCTCGGAACTCAGGGGCTGCACCGCATGCAGAATTTTGGCCTGCTCATCTCGTACCGCATCTGCCTGAAAGGAAATGGGAGGCTCCATGGCGGTCAGGCTGATGAGCTGCATGATGTGGTTCGGCACCATATCGCGCAAGGCCCCAGCCGTATCGTAGTAGCCCCCTCTCTTTTCAACTCCAACGGTTTCACCCACGGAAATCTGCACATGGTCGATGTAGCGCCGGTTCCAGATGGGTTCGAAAATTCCATTGGCAAAGCGGAAGGCCAGAATATTCTGCACCGTCTCTTTGCCCAGGTAGTGGTCGATGCGGTAGATCTGATTTTCGCCCACCTCCTTGAGCAGTTGTTGATTTAATGCGCGCGCCGAATCCAGGTCCCTGCCAAAGGGCTTTTCGATGATTACCCTTCTCCACTGATGATTTTCCTCCCTCATCAGGCCGCTGGCAGCGAGTTGCTGCACGATGGGTCCGAAGTAATCGGGCGCGGTCGCCAGATAATAAAAATAATTACCGTGGGTGGCGTGGTCCTGGTCGACTTTCTGAAGCATTTCCTTCAGTTGCCGATATGTGTTCTGATCGCCAAACTCGCCGGTAATGTAGAACACATGCCGCTCGAACCACTCCTGCAGCTCGGGGTCGACAGGGCCTTCCACGAACTGCTTGAGATCCTGCGCCAGCTGGGCGCGAAATTGTTCGTTGGACATGGAGTTTCGCGCGATGCCAATCATCGCGAATTCGCGCGCTAGCAGCTTGTACTTTGCGAGGTTATACAGCGATGGCAGCAACTTGCGGCGGGTAAGGTCGCCGGACGCGCCAAAGATCACCATCACGCACGGGTCGCCACGCCTCCCGACCCGTTCTCCCTCAACTGCCGTAGCTTCCTGCGACATGTTCTCAATCCCTCGTCCGGGCGAGTTTACCAAGTCTGCGGCAGGTTTTGGTTGGTTGAGTCGGTACCAGTAACAAACATTCAGGCATTCACGGCCGCATTGATCTCCACTTTAACTTTCAGCTTCTCACCCAGCTGGATAAACCCGTCCAGCCAGGTTCGAGCCTGTTCGTCTCCACGCTCCGCGCGCTCTCTTACTTCGCCGGCTGTCTTTCGCATCACGCGGTAGTAAGTATTCTGGGCCTCCCATAGACGGACATGAAAAGGCAGGCTGAGGACCAGTTCCATGGTCTCCTGTAAGCGCTGAAGCAAATCCGGTTCCATGGGGTTGGCCACGAAACGGACGAACAAACCTTCAATCGTCCGCCGCAAGGCAAACTCCAGCGTCACGGAATCGGGGGTCACGCCGGTGCGCTGGATCTCGTCCAGAATTTGCCGCGATTTCTTGACGTCCAGATCTTCCGCGGAAAACGCGTCGAGCAGGTCCGAGTTCAGGGTGAAATCGACCGCCAGCCGAAAGCGCCGAGGCAGGGGCACTCCCAGGTCGGTCACGAAGCGGATCAGGTGAGCATGCTCGTCGTGAAAATTGCGATATAGCGCCTGGGCCTCATTGGTGGCTTCTTCCAGCATGATGCCAAGGATTTTTCGCTGTTCATCGCGGAAGAGTAAGCGAAGGGTGTAGGTGCCCGAACTGAAATGCTTGTCGACCAACCGCACCAGTTCTGCCAGGTCTCCGCTGGCCAGCGCCTGGTCGAGCTCCAGGTCAAGACTGTGATAGGCTTCGTCTCCCTGGAACTGCCGCACTCCGCCGATCACACTGTGGTCGGCGAGATGCAGCACGCCAAAAGTGACCGGGCTTGATTCCCAGGTGATCTCCGATGTGACTTTACCCTGCCCCAGCACCACCCTCAATTTTCCCTGTCGCGAGATGCGGTATTGCGTTCTTTCGACGTCGTAACAGTAGATACGGCTATTCGGCCCGTACTCCTCGAACAGAGAGCTGACGGCATAGTGTGCGCCAACCTTTTCCAGGTCTACCATCGCAGGCTGCACGTAACGCTCGTAAATAGATCGCCCATCGCCCTG
Organism: Terriglobales bacterium; assembly: GCA_050746005.1. Lineage (GTDB taxonomy): Bacteria > Acidobacteriota > Terriglobia > Terriglobales > Acidobacteriaceae > JAIQFF01. The sequence goes on along the minus strand of JBOGLC010000012.1, from coordinate 66,311 downwards.
TTCCGCAAGATTACTCCTGGCCTGTGCCAGCAATTCGAGAAAGGGTGTCGCCAGATCCTCCGGGAATAGTTGTCCGGCCAGTTGCAGGGCGCGGCAGGCATACTGAATGACCTGCACGGTCTCTATTCCGGAAAGATCGTCGAAGAACCACCCGCAACTGGTGTACATCAGCATCAGATAGCGCTGCAACTCCAGCAGCTTGAGCCCGGTAATGGTTTCCTCGGGCGTAAGCTCCCGTTTTGCCTGCGTGGTCATGAACCGGGTTATATTCTCGCGCGAACGATCCAGAACCACATTGATGTATGCGTCCCGCGGTTGCCACGGATCCCCGAAGATCTTGCTCGCCTCGGCTTCATAACGTGGGCCGGCCATGTCGCGCAGCCAGTCGAACGCCAGCCGCAAAGGCGCTCTCCACTTCTGGTTCCAGTCGGCGTGTCCGCCGGAGTTGCAGCCGCAGTCGCTTCGCCAACGCTCGACCCCGTGGGCGCAACTCCAGGACGTGTTGCCGATGATCTTGGCCTCGTGAGTGGGCGGATGCTTCGCCAGATATTCCGCATAGTTGGTCAGTTTCGCCAGTTGACTGGTTTCGATATCGCGCAGAGCGAATGCCAGAGCCATATCGCCATAGGCGCGATGATGTCCGTAGGTCTCGCCATCGGTGGCGATGTGAACCAGTTGGGGCCAGGGGCGTGCATCCGAAAACGCTCCCAGAAGACGGTCAGAGAAGCGCTTGCCGTCAGCCAACAGATTTTCAAAGGCAATGGCACGGGAAATGGGGCCGTCATAAAAAAATGCGCTGATCGTTTTCCCGGATCCCACGCGCACCGTGTAGGCCATCGAAGGATCAATCCGGCCTCCATCCACCTTTCGCCAAACCCGTCCGCCGATCGGCCGCGCCCGCCCTGCCTGATACGGAGAGAGAATCGTGAACTTGATGCCAAGATCGACCAGCACTTCCAGAGTTTGCAGATCCACCGCCGTTTCCGGCAGCCACATTCCTTCGGGCTGACGGCCGAAGCGTTTTTCAAAATCCCGGATGCCCCACAGAATCTGGGTGTATTTGTCCTGGCGCGTCGCCAGGGGAAGGATCATGTGGTTGTAGGCCTGAGCCACGGCCGAGCCGTGGCCGGAAAAAAAACGCTGGCTGTCGCGATCCGCAGTCAGGATCGCCTCATACACGGATGGGCTCTTCTGCTCCATCCACGAAAGTAGAGTGGGGCCGAAGTTGAAGCTGATTTTTGAATAGTTGTTGACGATTTGAAGAATTCTGCCGTCGCCGTCCAGAATGCGCGAAGCGCTGTTGGGCGCATAGCATTCCGCTGTGACTCGCTCGTTCCAGTCGTGATAGGGATAAGCCGAGTCCTGGTATTCAACCGCCTCCAGCCACGCGTTTTCCCGCGGCGGTTGGTAGAAATGTGCATGAATGCATACGTACCGTTCCATTGATTCTCCCGGATGGTCGCCTCATTACACGCGCGACGAGGAGCGAGTAGGGCAGTCTAATGTGAATCAGCCTAGGTTACCAGCAAGACTCGCCAAGTGCGCAACCCCGGTCGCGCAGTTTTGATGTCAGCGTTCTCATTTCGTCTCCGCACGACCGACATCATCTGTTTATACTGCTTGCGGGCGGGCGTCAGACTGTCGCCAGGAAGTGTTTTCAGGGGCAACCTTTCCGCCTGGCACCGGATCTGGCTTGGCGGCGACAACTTCAGCCGTTGTCCATCGCATTACACAACCACCGAGGCCATTGAGTGAACAGCAGAGCTTCCCTAGAACCGGCGTATGTCCCCTGTTCAACCTACCGCCTTCAGCTCAATATGCGGTTTACATTTGTTCAGGCGTCCGCCGTGGTCGCCTATCTCCACGATCTCGGAGTTACAGACTGCTACACCTCTCCCTTTCTGATGGCCCATCCCGGTAGCATGCACGGCTATGACGTTACCGACCACACCCGCTTCAACCCCGAAATCGGTTCCGAAGAACAATTCACGGAATTCGCCGAACGCCTGAAAAAGCGCGGCATGGGCCTGGTGGTCGACGTGGTACCCAACCACATGTGCATCACGCATCCTTCCAATCTCTGGTGGTGGGATGTCCTGGAGAACGGTCCTAGCTCGGATTATTCCCGCCACTTCGATATTGATTGGAGGCCGCCCAAATCGGAACTCGCGAATAAGGTTCTGTTACCTTTTCTGCCCGATCAGTTTGGCCTGGTCCTGGAAAGTCAGTCGATTCAGATTCTTTTTGACGGCGGCGGCTTTGCCCTGGACTCATTGGGCCTTCAATTTCCTCTGGCTCCGCGTTCCTGGACCCCATTGTTGGAAAGAATTCTGCTGAAAGCCAAAGAACGGCTCAGTGACGCCGAAGGTCACGTACTGGAACTGGAGAGCATTATCACCGCCATCTCGCATCTTCCGGCGCGCGAGGACACCGACCTGGCCCGGGTCAGGGAGCGCCAGCGCGAAAAAGAGGTCATCCGGCGCCGGCTGGCTGCGCTGGTTGAGGACAGCGATGTGGTGAAGCTCTGTCTGAAGGAAGTGCTGGTCGTCATCAACGGCAGCAAGGGACACCCGGACAGCTTCGACCCGTTGGAAAAGGTGCTGGACGACCAGGCTTACCGGCTGAGTTTTTGGCGGGTCGCCTCCGACGAAATTAATTATCGCCGGTTTTTCGACATCAACGACCTGGCCGCGATCCGGGTAGAGTTACCGGAAGTGTTCGCCATAGTTCATCGCATTCCGTTCGAGCTGATACGAAAATCGCTGGTGTGGGGAATCCGCATCGACCATCCCGACGGTCTGTTCGATCCCCTCGGTTATTTCATGGAGCTCCAAGCCCAGGCTCCGCAGCCCGGCCACGCTTCCGGCAACGGCTCGAGCCCTGGTCTCCGGCGTCGACTTTACCTCGCCGCTGAAAAAATTCTTGTGGGTGACGAGGAACTGCGTCCGAGTTGGGCAATCGAAGGAACTACCGGCTATGGCTTCCTCAACCTGCTCAACGGTCTTTTCGTGGACGCTTCCAAGGGGCGTTTCTTCGAGCGTCTCTACCGCAAATTCACGGGATGGTCGCAGAGTTACTCAGACCTGATTTACGAAAGCAAGCGTCTGGTCATGCAGGTTTCGATGTCCAGCGAGCTCAATGTGCTCTCGCGCCGCCTCGACCGCATTTCCGAGATGCACCGCCGCTCCCGCGACTTCACCCTGGAAAGCCTGCGGGACGCGCTGCGTGAGGTGATTGCCTGTTTTCCGGTGTACCGGACATACATCCGTGCCGACACCCAGCGTCCCGACCAGCAGGACGAACGCTACATCCGCAGCGCCATTAAGAATGCGAAGCGACGCAATCCCGCAACCAGCGGATCCGTCTTCGATTTCATCCAGGATCTGCTCCTGCTTAGCGACCCGGACAGCATCGGCGACGCGGACCGCGCCGAGCGCCGCTTGTTCGTGATGCGTTTTCAACAGCTCACCGGGCCGGTCATGGCGAAAGGCCTGGAGGATACGGCGTTTTATCGTTATTGTCCTTTGCTGTCTCTCAACGAAGTGGGTGGGTCTCCCGACAGGTTTGGCGTGGCGCTGTCCCATTTCCATGGGAAAAACCTGGCCCGCCGCCACTCCTGGCGAAATGCCATGCTGGCAAGTTCTACCCATGACACCAAGCGCAGCGAGGACGTCCGGGCGCGAATCAATGTGCTGTCGGAAATTCCAGGCGAGTGGTACCAGGCCATCCGCGCCTGGCGGCGATTGCATGAGGAAAAGAAAATTCAGGTAGCCGGCGAGAACGTGCCCAGCCCGAACGAGGAGTATTTCTTGTATCAGACTCTGGTGGGCGCATGGCCGCTCGTCGAAATGGACAGCGCCGGGCAAGCGGAGTTTCGCAACCGGATCCATATCTATATGGAGAAAGCCCTGCGCGAGGCGAAAGTCAACACCAGCTGGATCAATCCGAATAACGAGTACGAAGCCGCGGTTCACAGCTTTCTCGATGCCATTCTGGAGCGTTCAGGGGACAATGTCTTCCTCGATCAGTTTGTACCCTTCCAGGCGAGAATCGCGAAAGCGGGAATCTACAACTCGCTTTCCCAGACTTTATTAAAGATCGCGGCCCCGGGCTTGCCCGATCTCTACCAGGGCACAGAAGTGTGGAACTTCAGTCTGGCCGATCCCGACAATCGCCGTCCGGTCGACTACGACCGTCTTCGCGCTTTGCTGGCGCAGCTTCAGGCAGCCGAGGCCGGCGATCCGTCGGCGCTTGTCGATCGCTTGCTGGCCGACCCCGCGGACGGCAGTCTCAAGCTTTATGTAACCCGCTGTGCGCTGCGTTTCCGGCGCGAACATCGCGCCTTGTTTGCCAGGGGCAGCTACTTGCCTCTGCGCGCTTCGGGTGAGAAAAATAAACATCTGGTGGCCTTCGCCCGGTCCTTCCATGGGAAAACGGTGCTTGTGCTTGCCGGGCGATTTTTTGCCCAACTCGAAGCCCATGCGCGCCTTCCGTTGGGTGCTGAGATCTGGGGCGATGCGGAAATCGTCCTGCGCAAGCACCTCCCCGTCGGGCCGTATCGCGATGTTTTCACCGGGCAGATGGTTTCTTCGGTTCAGCGGAATGGAGACTTCAGCGTCCCGGTTTCCATGGCGTTTGCGCACCTCCCCATCGCGATGCTGATAAATGTTGAGAGCAAGGTCGAGGAGACCAGCGATGTCGGGTAGTTCTGAGGAACAAAGCTGGGAGCTCCAGTTCGGCGCCAGGATTCGCGGCGGCGGCAGTACCGAGTTCCGCGTTTGGGCGCCAAAAGTCACGAACCTGGCGGTTCGCATCCTGGGCCGGCATCCGGACCAGCACCCGCGCACCGTTCCCATGACCCGTTCCACGGACTCGGAGTTTGTGGCAACCGTGCCTGACGTCGGCGAAGGTGACGACTATTTCTATGTGCTGGAGGGCGAGCGGGAACGTCCCGACCCGGTTTCACGCTGGCAGGCGCGCGGCGTGCACGGTCCGTCACGCGTCGTCGATCCCGCTTCGTATCGCTGGTCCGATCGGCGTTGGAAAGGAATTCCCCTTAAGGACTACATCATCTACGAAATCCACACCGGCACATTTACCCGCGAAGGGACCTTTGAAAGCGTCATTTCCCGTCTCCCTTACCTTCGCGACCTGGGCATTACCGCGATTGAAATCATGCCCGTTGCCGAGGTCCCGGGAAACAGGAACTGGGGATACGACGGCGCCAGCCTCTACGCTCCGCAATCCACCTGCGGCGGGCCGGCCGGTTTGAAGAAGCTGGTCGACGCCAGCCACCAGCACGGCCTTGCGGTCGTGCTCGACGTGGTCTACAACCACCTTGGTCCCGAAGGCAATTATCTGCCCGAGTTTGCCCCCTGTTTTACCGACACCCATCACACGCCCTGGGGAAAGGCGATCAACTTTGACGGTCCCGGGAGCGACGGGGTGCGTCGCTTCATCATCGAAAACGCCCTGTACTGGCTGACCGAATACCACGTGGACGCGCTTCGCCTGGATGCCATCCACGGGATCTACGACTTCGGCGCTCGTCACATACTGGACGAATTGTCAGACTTGTTCAGCAAACAGGCGCGGCGGCTTGATCGCCAGGCGTGGTTGATCGCCGAGAGCGATCTCGAAGATGTACGTATTCTCAGTCCCCGTGCCCGGGGCGGCTACGCTCTGGATGCGCAATGGCACGACGACTTTCACCATGCGCTTTATGCCTTCCTCACCGGGGAGCGGCAAGGCTTTCTCGTGGATTTTGGGGCTCTCGCCGATCTGTCGAAAGCTATCTGCGACGGTTTCGTTTTTGACTGGAAATATTCGCGCTATCGAGGCCGCCACTTCGGCAGCTCTTCGAAGAATCAGCCGGGAGAGCAGTTCGTAGCCTTCATTCAGAACCACGACCAGATCGCCAACACCAGCCGGGGCCGGCGGCTCTCCAGCCTCGTTCCCGGCGGGCCACAGAAGCTGGCCGCGGTTCTCACTCTGTGCTCGCCCTTTTTACCGCTGCTGTTCATGGGAGAGGAATACGGAGAGACCGCCCCTTTTTTCTACTTCACCAGCTTCGACGACCCCGATCTTGCCGCTGCCGTGCGCGAGGGCCGCAGAAGGGAACTAGGATCGCATTATTCGGAAAGCGATTTTGCCGATCCGCAGGCGCCGGCCACTTTCGAGCGCTGTAAACTGGATTGGTCGAAGACGACGCTTTCTCCTTATGCCGACACTCTCCGTCTCTACCACAATCTGATATCGCTGCGCAAGCAACACGCCAGCCTGGGAAATTGCCGCAAAGATCTCACCGAAATTCAGTGGGATGAACCGGCAAAGTGGTTGGTTATGAAGCGCTCCGACCCAGCCGGCAGCGCCATTCTGCTGGTTTGTAATTTCTCCGCTACTGCCCAAAACGTACCCGTGTCCACTGATTCCCAACCAGGGAGACTGCTGCTATGGACCGGCGATGCGGCGTACGGCGAAAGCTCTGAACTGCGGCCGGCCGAGTTGCTGAGCCCGGTTCCAAAGTCCAAGGTCTCACTGGGGGGATTTCAAGCCGCTCTCTATTCCCAGTGAGGAACGCCGTCTTCTTTGCGGCTTTCGCGGAATCTTTTGCGCGCCTTTCCGGAAAAGATTATGCCCGCAACAGTCGCGAGGAGCCTGCACGGCTGGAGCGGAGAGTGATAGCCGTTGTCTCATCTGGCTCACCCTGCCCAACGGAGTGACGAGGGTCGCGTCCTGTCCGCCATCGCATGTGATAAATTTGAAAAACGGGCCAATTATCGCCGTTTTCTTCACGCTGACGGGTTCCTGATGCATCTCGCCTGTCCTGGAGAATGGTCCGGAAACTAATGATGGGAGGTTGGCACCGCAAATGACGGGCGAAAGAAAAAGCGCCGCCGCTCCCGCCTTTGGTCGTAGAGTCGTCATTGAGAACATCCAGCCGCAGGTCGATTGCGGCCGTTTCCCCATCAAGCGCATCGTCGGCGATCGCGTGGAAGTAACTGCTGACATCTTCACCGACGGTCACGACGTACTGCACGCCGTCCTTCGACACAAGTCCGCTTCCCAGCTCGATTGGGCGGAAGTCCCAATGGAGGCGCAGACCAATGATCGCTGGCAGGCAGAGTTCAGCGTGCCCGATCAGGGCCGCCATCTGTATACTCTGCACGCCTGGATCGACCCTTTTCAGTCCTGGACTCGCGATCTGGTCAAGAAATTCGAAGCCGCACAGGACCTGTCCGTAGACATCCTGGTTGGAGTCGAACTGGTCGAAGCAGCCGCCGTCCGCGCCACCGGAAAAGACAAGGCTGCCCTCACTGCCAGTGCCGCGGAGATAAGAAGGCTGGCCGCAATCGACATACCAAAAGCGGTGCAGAGGTCGTCGAGTCCCGAGTTGAAAGCTGGGATGATCCGGAATACGGACCGGCGCCGGGCCACCGCGTACAGCAGGGAACTGGCGGTACTCGTCGATCGCGAAAAGGCTCGCTTCAGCGCCTGGTATGAGATGTTCCCGCGATCCACATCGAGCCAACCCGGGCGAAATGGAACCTTGCAGGATTGCATAAACCGGCTCGACTACGTCGCCGGAATGGGTTTTGACGTTCTTTACCTGCCTCCCATTCATCCGATCGGCCGCATCAATCGCAAAGGCAAGAACAATGACCAAAGAGCCCTGCCTGCCGACGTGGGCAGTCCCTGGGCGATCGGAGCGCAGGAAGGCGGTCACAAAGCCCTCGCTCCGCAATTAGGGACGCTTAAGGATTTCCAGCAACTGCTGACGCGGGCAAAGCAGTTAGGACTGGAACTGGCTCTCGACCTCGCCTACCAGTGCGCGCCCGACCATCCCTATGTCAAGGAACACCAGGAGTGGTTCCGCATGCGCCCCGATGGCACGGTGCAGTATGCCGAGAACCCTCCCAAGAAGTATCAGGACATCTATCCTCTCAATTTTGAGACCGAAAAGAGCCAGGAGCTCTGGGAAGAACTGAGAAGCGTGGTGCTTTACTGGATTGACCAGGGCGTGCGTATTTTCCGCGTCGACAATCCGCACACCAAGCCCTTCGACTTCTGGGAGTGGATGATCACCGACCTAAAACAGAGCCATCCCGACGTGTTGTTTCTCGCCGAGGCCTTCACTCGCCCAAAGGTGATGTACGAGCTGGCCAAACTGGGATTTAGCCAGTCCTACACCTATTTCGCCTGGCGCAACGCTAAGCGGGAGCTGACCGAATACTTTGAGGAACTGACGCAGACCGATGTTCGCGAATTCTTTCGCCCCAACCTGTGGCCCAATACTCCCGATATCCTCACCGACTTTTTGCAGCACGGGGGTCGCCCCGCATTTATGATCCGGCTGGCTCTGGCGGCGACTCTGGGCGCGAACTACGGAATCTATGGGCCCGCCTTCGAGCTGGGCGAAAACCGCGCCGTCCGTGCCGGAAGCGAAGAGTATCTCGATTCGGAGAAGTATCAGGTCCGCATCTGGGACCTCGAAACTTCTGCCAGCCTGGCCGAACTGATCACCCGAGTGAACCAGATCCGCCGCGAGAACCCGGCCCTGCACCGCGATTTGAGCCTGCGCTTTCATTCCGTGGACAACGACCAGATCATCGCGTACAGCAAGGTGACCGACGACCTGCTGAATACTATCGTCGCGGTCGTGAACCTGGATCCGTTTCATAACCAGTCCGGGATGATCGATCTGCCGCTGGACGCTTTTCACCTCGACCCGCGCCAGCCCTACCAGATGCACGATCTGCTGACCGATGCCAAGTATGTGTGGAGCGGTCCGCGCAACTATGTCGAACTTAATCCCCAGCGTTTGCCCGCCCACATCTTTTGTATCCGGCGGCGGGTCCGTACCGAAAATGGCGTCGACTATTTTGTATAAGAACTTTTTCTAAGAATCACGAAGTGCAGGAGAGCAAAGCCTTGCCCATGTCTCAGGACCAGCTCTGGTACAAGGACGCCATCGTCTACCAGGTCCACGTGCGCACGTTTTTTGATACCAACGCGGATGGCATCGGCGACTTCCGCGGCCTGGCGCAGAAGCTGGATTATCTTCAGGATTTGGGGGTCAATGCCATCTGGCTGATGCCGTTCTTCCCCTCGCCCCTGCGTGACGACGGCTACGACATTGCCGAATACACTTCGGTGCACTCCAGCTACGGCACTCTCGACGACTTCAAGAGCTTTCTCCAGGCCGCCCACGAGCGCGGCATACGTGTAATCGTAGAACTGGTCCTGAACCACACTTCCGATCAGCATCCCTGGTTTCAGGAGTCGCGCAAGTCCCGGGGCAATCCCAAACGCGACTGGTATGTCTGGAGTGACACTGACACCAAGTATCAGGGCGTTCGCATTATTTTTGTGGATACGGAACTGTCGAACTGGGCCTGGGACCCGGTATCGAAGGAGTACTACTGGCACCGCTTTTTCAGCCACCAGCCCGATCTCAACTATGACAATCCTGCCGTCCGCGAAGAGATGTGGAATGTGATGAAGTTCTGGGCGGAGATGGGAGTGGACGGCTTCCGCCTGGACGCAGTTCCATACCTGGTCGAGCGCGAAGGCACCTCGTGCGAGAACCTGCCCGAAACCCATGCCGTCATGAAAGAATTACGCGCCAAACTCGATCAGCACTTTCCCGGCAAGATGTTGCTGGCCGAAGCCAACCAGTGGCCGGCCGATTTGTGCGCCTACTTCAGCCAGGGCGACGAGTTTCACATGGCATTCCATTTCCCTCTCATGCCCAGGATGTTCATGGGGCTGAAGCTGGAAGACCGCAAGCCCATCACCGAAATTCTCAAGCAGACCCCCCAGATTCCCGCGCCCTGCCAATGGTGTCTGTTCCTGCGCAATCATGACGAGCTGACCCTGGAGATGGTGACCGACGTCGAGCGGGATTACATGTACGACCAGTATGCCCGCGACAAACACATGCGCATCAACGTGGGAATCCGTCGCCGGCTCGCGCCCCTGCTGGATAACGATCGCCGCCGCATCGAGCTGATGAACGGGTTGCTCCTCTCCCTTCCCGGCACCCCCATCATTTATTATGGCGACGAAATCGGCATGGGGGACAACATTTATCTGGGCGATCGCAACGGCGTGCGCACGCCCATGCAGTGGGAGGGCGGCTGGAACGGCGGGTTTTCTTCCGCGGACCCGGAAAGCCTTTATTCTCCGCTCATGCTCAATCCCGTTTATGGCTATCAGGCGGTGAACGTCCAGTCGCAGAAGCGCTTTGATCACTCCCTTCTTTCGTGGATGAAGCGCATCATCAAGATCCGCAAGTCCACTCCGGTTTTTGGCCGGGGCTCTATCGAATTTCTCTATCCTGCCAACCACAGGATTCTGGCCTACGTGCGACAACTGGAAAAAGAGTCCATTCTGGTAGTCAACAATCTTTCCAGCACCGCGCAGGCGGTGGAGCTCGATCTTCGCCAATTCAAAGGGAATATCCTGATCGAGATGTTTGGCCGGAACATTTTTCCCCGGGTCGGGGAGTTACCCTATCTTTTGACCCTGGGCCCATACCAATTTTACTGGTTCCGCTTGCGCAGGATTTGAGCGACGCGCGGCCGGGAATTTTAAACGGCAGGAATTTTTACTGGGAGGCATGGCTTGGCCGAGGAAAGCATTCTTACGGATGAGTTTCTTCGCCAGTTGATCGATGTCGGCGAGGCTGACGTTCTTGTCGGTGTGCCTACCTACAACAACGCCGCGACCGTCGGTCAAGTGGTGCAAACCATCCGTGCCGGCCTGCTGAAGTATTTCCCACGGGAACGCGCCGTAATCGTGAATACGGATGGCGGCTCGCGAGATCAGACCCCCGACCTGGTTCGCGGGGCTTCCATCAACGACCAGCAGCATACGACCGACCTCAATGCTCTGCGCACACTGCACTGCATCAGCGCGGAATATAGCGGCGGTCCGGCGACGGGAGCGGCATTGCGCACCATTCTGGCGTCAGCGGAACTCCTGCGCGTCTCCGCTTGCGCTGTGGTCTCGCCCGAATCGACCACCATGGAGCCGGTTTGGATCGAGCGCCTGTTGCGTCCCGTCTATCAGGGCAACTTCGATTTTGTGACTCCGCTCTACCGCCGGCACAAGTTTGACGGATTGTTGATGCGCAACCTGGTCTATCCCATGACTCGCGCCTTCTACGGCAAGCAGGTGCGGGAACCTTACGCTGCGGAATTTGCTTTCTCGGGTCAGCTGGCCAGCCATTTTCTGGGACAGGAGATCTGGGTTCATGAAGTAGGTCACACCGGGACGGAAATCGCTCTGACCATTTCCGCCATCACCGGGGGCTTCCGTCTGGCGCAATCTTTTCTCGGGGTCAAACCTCATCTGGATGCCCGCTCCGCCGACCTGGTTGACGCTATGCGCTCGACCGTCGGCGCCCTGTTCTGGTCGCTCGAATCGAACTTTTCACTCTGGAGCCTGAACAACGATTCGCAACCCATCCCCACTCTGGGGGGCGAACAGGAAGTTACCCTGGAGCCGTTGCGCGTAAACCGCAAACGGCTGCTGGGCATGTTCCGCTCCGGAGTAGCCGAGCTGGAGCCCGTGCTCAAGTCGATACTTTCCCCGCCCACGCTTGCCGAACTGCAAAGAGCCGCGGCTCTCGCCGAGGAGGATTTCTGTTACGGAGATGACCTGTGGGCGCGCACGGTCTACGAGTTTGCCGCTTCGTATCACAAGGCGGTCATCAGCCGGGACCACGTCATCCAGGCGCTGGTCCCGCTGTACCGTGGCCGGGCATTCACATTTCTGGTCGAAAACCGTGAAGCTTCCGGAGAGCAAGTGGAGCAGAACGTGGAAAACTTCTGCCTGACCTGCGAACGATTGAAGCCGTCGCTGCTGGAATTGTGGAACGGAAAAAAGTGAGGTCACCATGCGGGAAATGATTGTGAACGAATTGACACAGGCGACACAGGAATTGGTGCGCGAGTTCGCCCGCTTCCTGCCTCGTCTGATGGTCATGCTGATCGTCGTGCTCGTCGGCTGGGTGATCGCATACCTGGTGAAGTGGATTCTGCGAAGCATTCTGCGTCTCATCAAATTCGACAAGCTTTCCGAGGGCGCTGGGGCCACCCAGTTGCTCAACAAGGCCGCGCTTCCGTCTTCCACCGAACTGGTCAGCCGCTTCGCCTTCTGGACCGCCTGGCTGGGATTCATTCTGGTGGGGGTGAGCGCCCTGGGCATCCTGGGCATGCAGGAATACGTGACCCGCTTCTTTGTTTTTCTGCCCCGCTTGCTGGTCGCCCTGATTTTCCTTTTCATCGGTCTGCTGGCGGCGAGCTTTTTCTCCCGCGCCGCGCTGCTCTGGGCGGTCAATACCGATATGCCGTCGCCGCGCCTCCTGAGCTCCGCGGCCCGCGTTCTGATCACCGTTTTCACCGCGTCGGCGGTCTTCGAAGAACTTGGCCTGGCAGACTCCACCATGCTCCTGGCTTTCGCCATCGTGATGGGAGCGGTGATGCTGGGGTTGGCCATTGCTTTCGGCATCGGGGGCCAGGACCTGGCGAGAAGATTTCTGGAGTCGCGCTTCGCCCCGGAAAAGAAGGAAGGAAAAGAACGTGAGGACGAGCTCTCGCCCCTGTAGTGTGGGAGCGGACACTCTTGTCTGCCGCTTTGACATTGATTTCATCGGCAGGCCGAAAGGGTGGAGCTGCGCTTTTGCGCTGCATCAGCAGTTCGCCCAGTCCGGCTTCAGCCGCGGCGGCTTTTATAAAAGCTACTCAAGCGAATTCGCTCATGCCAACCAGTTCATCACCGGAAAAATCGTTTCTTGCGGCGCTGCAGAGCAGCCTTCCTGCCATCCTGCCGCAGTTTCTGATGACGCAACGCTGGTTCGGCGGCAAGGCGCGCACGATTCGCTCACTAGACGTCTCAGACATCATCCCTTTCAGCTCCGACACTCTTCGCTCGTACCTCATTCTTGCCCGGATCCAATACGTTGACGGCGGGACAGAAACTTATGACATCCCGCTGGTCCCCGCTTCGGCCGACAATGAATCCTCGTGCCTGAGAGTCCGACCCAAAGAATTATCCGGCGACATCGTCCTGAAGGACGCCATGACGGACGAGCAATTTCTCATCCACCTTCTCAACGCAATCGCCACCAGCGCGTGCCTGCCCGGAGCCCAAGGACTGGTCCGCATGGTTCCCACGTCCGCATTTCAATCGCTTTTGCCCTCCCCGCAACCGCCGCTCACTCCATCCGTAATGAAGGCAGAGCAGAGCAACACGTCGGTCGTCTATGAAAAACGGCTGGTCCTGAAAATATTTCGCCGTGTCGAGGAAGGACTGAATCCGGATTTGGAGATCGGCTCCTTCCTGATGGAGAAGTCGTCTTTCCGAAATGTCCCCCCGCTCGCTGGCTACATGGAATACGTGAGCGATGCCGGCATAAGGATGTCGCTGGGCATGCTCCAGGGCTACGTTGCAAATCAGGGCGACGCCTGGCAGTTCACTTTGAAAAATCTCGCGGAATTCTACGGAAAGGCGCCACAGTGGGGCAACCCCGGGGCCGATGAAACCCCCCGGGTGCCGCTCCTCACCCTGTGCCGTCAGCCAATTCCAGATGAACCCAGACGGAGAATCGGTCCCTATCTCGAGTCCGCGGCGCTGCTCGGGCACAGGACCGCGGAGCTTCACCTGGCCCTGGCCTGCGCAACGGAAGACCCTGATTTCAGACCCCAGCCATTCTCCGAAACCGACCGTCAGGCGTTCGTGAACTCCGCGCTGCAACTCTTGAGTGCGAATTTTGCCCTGCTGCGCCGCCTCAAGGATGGAATGCCTGACCACATCCGGCGCGAGGCTGACAGCGTCCTCAAGTTCGAGGAGATTGTCCTGAGCCGCTTTCAGTCCCTCGCCCGGCTAAAGATTTCCGCGATGGTCACCCGCATTCATGGCGACTATCACCTCGGCCAGGTCTTGTTTACCGGCAGTGACTTCATCATTATCGACTTCGAAGGCGAGCCCGCGCGCCCGCTCGAGGAACGGCGCAAGAGACGTTCGCCCCTCCAGGATGTTGCCGGTATGCTGCGCTCATTCCACTATGCCGCCTATGCGCCTTTGTTCCAGCCGGCGAATCGCGACGGAACGCCGCAGGAAGAACTGCAGATTCTGGGAAACTGGGCCCAGTACTGGCAGAAATGGGTGTCAGCAGCTTTTCTGAAGGCGTATTTCGAAGTTTCGGCGAATGCGATCTTCATTCCCGAGAGCAGGGAAGAGCTGGCGCTGCTGCTTCATTTGTACCTGCTGGACAAAGCGGTCTATGAACTGGGATACGAACTCAACAACCGGCCCACCTGGGTGAGAATTCCTCTGGACGGCATCTCGCAACAGCTTCAGGTTCCAGTGCCAAGAAGCTAAAGGCTAAGAGCCAGAAGCCAGAAGCTTTCTTCATGCCGCGCCCCTCTTCCCCTTCCCAAACGCCTTCTGAATCAGGGTGTAGCGCGCCGCGCCCATCAGCCCGCAATCGTCATTCAGGACAACTTTCAGCGGCATGTCCTCCAGCAATCCCCGCATGCGTCCTTTGTTGAGAAATGCTTCGGTAAAAGCCGGATCCTGCATCTGGCTCAGATTTTTCGCGGCAATAATCCCGCAAATGAAAATTCCTCCGGTAGACATGAAAGTTAATGCGCAGTCCCCCGTCTTGGCGCCGTAGAGGCTCACAAAAACAGAAAAAGTCTGCGCACAGATCGGCGCTTTGTTCTCCTGGGCTATCTGCGATATCAGTGCCGGGGCGTCGTGAGTCTTGTCCATCTGCTCTTTCAACCAGGACGGCTCCTCGGTCTTTTTGGTGTCGCGAAGAAAATCGTAGATGTTCTTGATGCCGGGCCCGGAAAGGACCCGCTCGCTGCTCACGTGGCCATACTTCTTGAGAATATAGCGGAACAGATCGATTTCCAGATCGTTTCTGGGGGCGAAATCGGTATGGCCGCCTTCGCAGGCAAAAGGATGATGCCGGAACCCGTCCCAGTAAAGACCCGCCACACCCAGTCCGGTTCGCGCCGAGATTACCGCACGATTGCCTTCTGCGTCTTCCGCGCCTGCTCGCAGCGTGACCAGATCTTTTGATTCGAGCGCATCCACCCCGTAGGCGTAGGCCTCGAGATCGTTGATTAAACCCACCGAATCGAGCTTAAGTTGCTGCGCCAGTTCGCCGGAATCGATGGTCCAGGGAAGATTCGAAATCTTGCTGCGCCCGCCGCGCACCGGACCGGCCACGCCAAAACACGCGCTATGCACCGGAATACCTTCCGTCCGGATAAATTCAGCGACAATCTCTGCCAGACCATCTCGTTCCTGGCTGGGGTATGTCTTTTCGACCACCAACCGCAGCTTTCTGCCTTCAACTTCGAATGCGGCCAGCCGGGTGCGGGTTCCGCCGATGTCACCTGCGAGAATCATGGCTCGATTTTCCTCCACTGCCGGCCGTCGCGGGCCAGCAATTCTTCGGATTCCGCCGGTCCCCAGGTGCCGGAGGGATAGTTGGGAAAGCGGCGCGGGGGCAGGGCCTGCCAGACGTCCAGAATCGGGTCCACGATGGTCCAGCCCGCTTCCACCATGTCGGCGCGCTGGAACAGCGTCGGGTCTCCGATCATGCATTCATAGATCAACACTTCATAACCCGTATAGGCGTCCGCGCCAAAGTATTTGGTGTACTCAAAGCTCATGTCTACCGAACCGACCCGCAACACCGGGCCGGGAATCTTGGCCCCGAAGCTCAACGATATCCCTTCGACCGGCTGTATCTGCATGACCAGCTGGTTGGTGTGATTGTGAACCGGTGCGCTGCGGAAGATCTCGAAGGGGGTGCGCTTGAACTGAATCGTAATTTCCGTATGGCGCTGGGCCATGCGTTTTCCCGTGCGGATATAGATCGGTACCCCGGCCCATCGCCAGTTGTCGATGTTCAGTCGCAAGGCCAGAAAAGTTTCGGTCTTGGATTCGGGCGCGACGCCGGGTTCAGAACGATAGGCAACCACTCGTTCTCCCTCAATCACTCCTTCGCCGTATTGCCCCCGCACGCTCGAATGCAGCACATCTTCTGAGTCCAAGGGCTGCACCGCCCGCAAGATCTTCGCCTGCTCATTGCGCACGGCTTCCGCCTGGAAAGACACCGGCGGCTCCATCGCGGTCAGGCTCAGCAGCTGCATGATGTGATTGGGGACCATATCGCGCAGCGTGCCCGCGGTGTCAAAGTATCCGCCACGCAGCTCAACGCCGACGGTTTCCGCATTCGTGATCTGTACATGGTCAATGTAGCGCCGGTTCCAGATCGGCTCGAAAATGGCGTTGTCGAAGCGAAACACCATGATGTTCTGCACCGTCTCTTTGCCCAGATAATGATCGATGCGGTAAATCTGGTCTTCCGCCAAAACCGCTTTCACATCCCGGTTCAAGGCCTTGGCAGATTCCAGATCGTGCCCGAAAGGCTTTTCGATCACCACTCGCCGCCAGCATCCATTTTCCTGGGAAGCCAGGCCCGCCTGGCCCAATTGCTGAACGATCTGCGCAAAAAACTTGGGCGCGGTCGCCAGATAGAACAGATAGTTGGCTTGAGTGCCATGCTCCCGGTCTACATTGGCGAGCTGCGTGGCGAGGGTTGAGTACGTGGCCGGATCGGCGAATTCACCGCGTTGATAGTAGAGCCGCTGGGTGAACCAGTCCCAGGCTTCCGTGCCGCAGTCCTCGGCTTGCAGAAATCCCGTTACCTGGTCGCGAAATTTGTCGCGGCTCAAATCGTCGAAGGCCACTCCCAGTACCGCGAAATTCTTGGGGAGCAGCTTCGCCTTTACCAGGTTAAACAGCGCGGGTACCAGCTTGCGCTTGGCGAGATCGCCAGACGCGCCGAAAAGCACCATCACGCACGGACCGGCAGCCCGGCCAATCTGTTCGTGCTCCTGTTGCCCATTTAGCGTCGCAGCGGTTGCCATTTTTCCTGGATAGCGGGGGTTCTAGGTCATGCTCTCCAAATCATTGTAGGACAGTGCAAGCGCATATTCATAATCGGGATGTTCATCGTATTAAATTGGTCCCGCGTTCCGATCACAGGATACTTACACCGAGCTTCGCTATCGATTCGCGCTCCGTCCGGTATAATCCAGAATCCGCTTGGGCATTTTGTTTTGCAAAAGGGGTGGAATGAAAGTTCGGCCGGGTGTTGAGCTGGCGAGCCTCAGCGATGTCGGCTGCCAGCGCGAGAACAATGAAGACCGCTACTCCTACTGGGAGCCGGCCAACGATTCGGATTTCCCCGTGAAGGGCCGGCTGGCCATGGTCGCCGATGGCATGGGAGGATACGAAGGCGGTCAGGAAGCCAGCCGCATTGCGGTCGAGGTCATTGAAGAGGTGTACGCTAACGCGACCACGGGGGATCCCCGCGCCTGGCTGTTAGATGCCTTTCAGGCCGCGCACCAGGGCATCCAGCAATACGCCGAAAAGTATCCCGATCTGCACGGCATGGGCACCACTTGTACTGCGATGGTCCTGCTCGATCACCAGCTTTATTTCGCACACGTGGGCGATAGCCGCCTGTATCTGGTACGCCCTTCTTCTATCTCGCGTCTTACCCATGATCACTCGTATGTCAGCCGGTTGGTGGCCAACGGCATACTCCGGGCCGAGGAGGCCGAGTCCCATCCTCAGCGCCATATTCTCACCGCTGCGCTGGGAGCGGGTAACAGCATCACTCCCGATTCTCCGGCGCAACCTCTCGCTCTCGAGTCCGGGGATGCCTTGGTGCTCTGCACCGACGGTCTGTGGAGTCTGCTCACCGACGGCGAGATTCAATCCGCGGTAGTCGGAAAAGGTGTCGCCGAGATTTGCGACACCCTGGTCGAGGGCGCAAAAAAAAGAGGCGGCCCGGATAATATCACCGTCCAAGTCCTTCGCATCACCTGAAGTTCGATCCGGTAGTGGCTCAGTTTGAACCGTCTCCTCCGCGTATTGAGGCGTCATGCTGAGCTTGCGAAGCATCTGGCGTGGAGCGGATATACAGCCGCGCCAGGCATTGGCAAGGCGCGCGCTCAGAGACAGGCTCTTCGGGACCCAGGCCCCGAAGATGACGCCACCGGGATGCGCATTTCAAACTGAGCCACTACGATCCCTATCGCCTCGAGTTGAGCGCTTCAGGTTGCGATCCGGCCAGACGCTCTATACGAAAAGCGATCGAGCCTCAGATTTTCGAAACCCTATTAAAGCCATAGGCATTTATGGCATTATTTGGATCTCATGAGGATCTCTCAGAAGGGTCTATACGCCCTGCAGGCCATGATGATGCTGGCCCGCCACCATAATCAGGGAGCGATCCGCATCCGGGATATTGCCTACGAAGAGGTCCTCCCGGAGAAATTTCTGGAACTCATTCTGCTTGAGTTGAAGAACGCCCGCATCGTCGAGAGTGTGCGCGGCGCCAAAGGCGGATATCAACTGCGCCGGCCTCCGTCCGAGATTCGTCTCAGCGAGATCATCCGGCTGATTGACGGTCCCCTGGCGCCTTTCGGCGATGCCGAGCAACTCCGCAGCCTTATCGATCGCGACCTTGAACATCGCGCCCTGTATCAGGTCTTTCTGGAAGTCCGCAACGCCGCTGCCAAAATCCTTGAGCACACTACCCTGGCCAACATCGTGGACCCGCGATACGTCAAATCCGGCAAACGCCCGGCCAAAAAGCATAGCGAGGACGCCAGAGTGTTACCCATGACTGTTCCGGGGAACCCCCGCAGGAGCAGGGAAGACTAGAGCCTTTCATTTGTCCCAAGCAAAGCGATACCTTTGCCGACGAATTTCAAATCCGGCGTTCCCCGGCTGCCACCGCGGCCTTGGCGTGCCAAGCTGCTCGTCCCGGAAAGCGGAGCCCTGAATCTTTTCATCGCTATTTTCCTGTTCCTGGCTTTCGCGCGCCCCGGCGCAGCTCAGGAGATTACGGTTGCGGCTGCGTCTGACCTTCAGTTCGCTTTCCACGACGTCGCGGCGCGCTTCGAGAAAGATACCGGCAAACACGTAAACCTGATCTTCGGTTCCTCGGGAAACTTCTTTGCCCAGATACAAAACGGCGCTCCATTTGACGTGTTCTTCTCAGCCGACATCGACTACCCGAAGCGCCTTGATGCTGCCGGACTGACCGAGCCAGGCACTCTTTACGCCTATGCCGCGGGAAAAATTGTGCTCTGGGTTCCCAACCAATCGAAACTTGATCTCAGTCGCGGACTGCAAGCCCTGCTCGACCCCGGCATCCATAAGATCGCTATCGCCAATCCCGAGCACGCGCCTTATGGACGGGCCGCGGTGGCGGCCCTGCGGCACGAGAAAATGTACGACCAGGTTGCCGCCAAGCTGGTGCTGGGCGAGAACATCTCTCAAACCGCGACCTTTGTGGTGTCCGGCAGCGCGGATGCAGGAATCCTGGCGCTCTCCCTGGCGTTGGCTCCTTCGCTGAAGGAAAAGGGCAGGTATGTTGAAATTCCAGCGAACGACTATCCCGCCATCGAGCAGGCGGCGGTGATCCTGAAATCTTCGCCCCATAAGGAAACTGCCCGTCAATTTCTGGCGTTCGTGAAGACGCCTGCCATTCTCGACCTGTTGCACGGATATGGCTTTGCTGTTCCCGGTGTTCCGGCGTCGGGCCACTAAGTGTGGCAGAACCAACAAAAGCTCAAATAACGAAACGGAGAAACTCGGTTGTCTCGTCGGTATTGCCTCAGTTTGAACATATCTTTCCCCTGGCGTCATCCTGAGAGACTTTAGTCTCGAAGAGCCTGCCCTGAGCGAAGTCGAAGGGATCTGGCGCGCATCTGCTCGAATCGGGACCGAGGCGCAAAGACGCTCCGCGCCAGATGCTTCGCAAGCTCAGCATGACGCCTCAAATAATAGGCAATGCAATTCAAACTGAGGCACTACCGTCTCCTCCCTCCGCGCCCGCGGGCCGCGCGCGCTCTGCTAGAATCCAACTTTCGCCAGGCGGTAAAACCAGGCCAGGGAGCGTGCCATTGAGAGTTCTAGTGGTTGGAGGAGCGGGATACATCGGCAGTCACGCTGCGCTCGCGCTTAAGCGCCGCGGCTACGAGCCCATCATCTACGACAATCTGGGTGCGGGCCACGCCGAACTTGCTCACGGTTTCGAACTGATCGTGGGCGACGCTTCGGACACCGCCAAACTGGCTCCGATCCTGCGCCGGGTCGATGCCGTCATGCACTTCGCCGCCCACGCCTACGTCGGCGAGTCGGTGGTCAATCCCCGAAAATACTTTCAGAACAATGTCCTCGACGGGGTCTCCCTGTTGAATGCGGTGCTCGACTCCAAAGTCCGCCAGTTTATCTTTTCCTCGAGTTGCGCTGTTTATGGAGTCCCGGCAAAAGTGCCCATAACCGAGCAACTTCCGCGCGTCCCGGTAAATCCCTATGGCATCACGAAACTGATTTTTGAGCAGGCCCTCGAGGCTTACGGTCCCGCCTACGGTCTGCGCTACATGAACCTTCGTTATTTCAACGCTGCCGGGGCGGACGAATCCGGAACCATCGGCGAAATGCATAGTCCGGAAACTCACCTCATACCGTCGGCCTTTGAAGCCATTCGCGGTCAACGTCCCGCACTTGAGATTTTTGGAGACAAATACCCCACGCCCGACGGCACCTGTGTGCGCGATTACATCCATGTCAGCGACCTGGCGGATGCCCACGTGCTGGCGCTGGAATACCTCGCGGGCGGGACCTCGCAGGCGGTCAATCTGGGAACCGGACGCGGCCATTCCGTCCGCGAGATTCTTTCCGCCATCAAGCGGGTGACTGGACGTGATGTGCCCAGCGGCATAGCGCCACTCCGTCCGGGAGACCCTCCTGAACTGGTCGCCGATCCGACCCGCGCGGAAAAGCTGCTGAATTGGAAAGCCCGGCGGTCGCTCGACGAAATTGTTGCTACCGCGTGGAATTGGGACGAACGATTGCGAGCTTCGGCGAAGTGAGACCCTGAAAAGGCAAAGCGCTATCGACCCAGCGTCCAGGAGGCAGAAAGGACGCTACGATAGCGCCGCCCGTTAATTGGCCCGAACTGAGAGAATCTTAGGCTGTAGACTGCACCGATCCCAGTGCATTGTTGGATACCTCAAAGCCAGCGAGCGACCGACTTGAGCCCGCACTTTCTCTTGAGATATCAGTTTCTTAGAGGCGTTATCTAATGCAGTTTCTAAACTATGCAGGGGCCTCTCCTCGGTCAGATAACTGATGACCATCATGCGCAGGACGCTTTATCCCGCTTGTGGCGGCGTCATGCTGAGCTGGCGAAGCATCTGGCGTGAAGCGGATATACTGCCGCGGCAGCCCTTGGCCAGCGCAGGGGCAGGATCTTCGGCACTGAAGTCCCTCAGGATGAGAGAGTCCCGCAGACAAAGCCCCCGACGCGCCTGAACCTCAAGCGCCGAATCGCACCGCCGCGCGAGCTTTCGCCTTTGCCGCCTCTTCTTCCCGACTCTTCGCCGGTGCGGTGGTTTCAAGTGCACGTAAAAGGCGACTTGAGATCCCTGCTATCTCCTCGATCGCATCCTGGAAGGCTGCCTCGTTGGCCTTGGACGGTTTGTTAAAGCCGGTAATCTTTCTGACAAATTGCAGCGAAGCAGCTCGAACCTCGTCGTCGGTAACCGGCGGATCGAAATTAAAGAGGGTCTTGATATTCCTGCACATATTATTCTGACCTCTTGCGACGTAACGGAAACCAGCAACGAATCATGTTTTGTACAGACTTTATTTTAACCGTCCGGGTACATTTCTGGCTCGTTCGGATGCCAGACTTATCTTCCGCGTGAAAAGTTCCTGGAGTTCTCAGGGTGTGGATGGCAGCACCTGAATCGTCTGCAGCCAGGTCTTGACCAGCTCGGGCCACGCGGTCACCGGCAGCGCCGTGCGCCGTAGTCCATAGCCGTGTCCCCCTTGCGCATACAGGTGCATTTCAGCGGGGACGTTCGCATTCTTCAGAGCCGTGTAATAAACGATAGAATTTTCGACGTGCACCGGATCGTCCTCGGCCTGCACGAGAAATGCCGGCGGTGTCTTCTCCGTAACATGAATGTCCGGATTAGGCGCGAAGTTCCGCTCGGCCAGGGCGAGATAGCCGGGATAAATGATGACTGCAAAATCGGGTCGGCAACTCAGCTGGTCGGCCGCATCCACCATGTCGTAGAGGCGTTGATCGTAGTGCGTGCTGAGCGCGGCGGACAAATGCCCGCCGGCGGAGAATCCGAGCACGCCCACGCGCTTCGGATCGATGTGCCACTCCGCGGCATGGGAGCGGACAATGCCGAGCGCGCGTTGGGCATCCTGCAACGCCGCCGCCGATTTGGGATACGGGCCGGAATCGGGCACGCGGTATTTGAGCAGCAGGCACGTGACCTTGATGGAGTTGAGCCAGTCGCACACCTCCGTGCCTTCAAGATCGATGGCAAGAATGCGGTAGGCCCCTCCGGGAAAGACCACCACGGCCGCGCCCGTCTCATTGGCCTTGGGAGCGTAGAGCGTCAGGGTCGGCGTTGAAACGTTGCCCAGACGATACACCGGCCAGCCCGCCACCATGTGGTCCTTGGCCGTCGTAGTATTGAGCTCCGCCGCGGGATTGGGTTTCGCCCCCGGAGCCCCGTGCGGCCACAATTCCAAGGTGACCTGTCCCGCAGCCGGTGCCCAGACCGCCGGTTGGGCAATCGCGACAACGGAGAAGCTGGCAACGGCGGCGACCAGAAACAGGCACTTGCCCATAAGATCTCCCTGACATCAGCCGAGTATGCAACGAGCCTGACGTGAGACGGCGAGGCTATTCCGATCGCATGGCAAGCCAGCACGATGCAGGGGTAGTGGCTGAATTTGCGACCCTTGCCGTTCAGCAGGGGCGTCATGCTGAGCTGGCGAAGCATCTGGCGTGGAGCGGATAGGAAGAAGGCCAGCCATTGCGATGCTGCACGCAAGATCCTTCGGGACTAAAGCCCCTCAGGATGACACCCTACAGACTAAACACCCTTTTTAGAAGTTGCCTTTCAAATTCGGCCACTACCCGATGCAGGAATCTACTTGACGCCCTTCTCCGGGTCCCACGAGCCCTGCAGCTTGCGGATGTAAACCATCTGTCCGATATGATACGCATTGTGCGTGCCGATGTGCGCGATCGTGGAATACCAGGACTCCAGTTTCTTGTCATCGGCAGCTTCGATGGCATTCTCCCAGTCCGTGAGCACCTGATCGAGTTGCTGAACCGTTGCCGCCCACTTCTTGCTGTCGAAGCTGTTAAAGGTTTCGTTATTGTCGCCGCTGAATTTCGCCGGGGGCTCGCCCTTAAATTTCGCCAGCTCCTGTCGGTTCCAGAACACCAAGTGATTGGCCAGCTGGCCGATGGAGTGATTTCCTTTTCCATCCTGCCAGCTGGCCTGCTCCGGCGTCAGCCCCGATACCGCTGTGTTGGCGTCGACAAACCAGTCTTTCTGGTTGTGAGTAGTCCGCAGTTGCTCCAGCAGAACGCTCTTCAGGGTGGGCGGCGGCCCTTTTTTGTCTTGAGCAAAGGTGTGCAGTGACGGGGACAAAACTAAAAAGACAAAGACAAAGATCGATTTCATGGTCGGTCATCCTCCGCCAGTTAGACGTTGCCGATTCCGGATTGGCTAGCACTCTGGAGAGGTGTTTTACCCCTCCGCGTCCTCGGTGTGCTCCGTGGTTCCGGATTTTTCCGGCCGGAGCAGAGGAAACAGAATCACGTCCCGGATGGTGTGCGAGTCGGTCAGCAGCATCGCCAGCCGGTCGACCCCGACCCCGACCCCGCCCGCCGGCGGCATCCCATACGACAGAGCGCGAATGTAATCCTCATCCATCTGATGGGCCTCATCGTCGCCCCGCTCCCGTTCCTGCAATTGCTGTTCAAAGCGCCGCCGCTGGTCCTCGGGATCGTTCAATTCGCTGAAGCCGTTGGCAATTTCCATTTTCCCGGCAAAGATTTCCCAGCGCTCGGTCCACTCCGGCTCATCTGCCTTCTGCTTGGACAGCGGCGAGACCGCAGTTGGGAACTCATAAATAATGGTCGGCTGAACCAGATGCTCTTCCGCCGCGGCATCGAACAGGGCAGCGATAGTCTTTCCCGCCGGTTCCTTCGGGTCGAAAGCGACATGGGCGCGCGACGAGTTGAATCGCCTTACCAGATTCTCCACTCCGGCGGGCGACGCGAAAGCCGACAACTCTGGCTTTGCGCCCGCCGCCTCCGGCCAGTGCTGAATGATGGCTTCGCGCATCGTCATCCGCCGCCAGTTCGAGCCCGCCCA
Organism: Terriglobales bacterium; assembly: GCA_050746005.1. Taxonomy (GTDB): domain Bacteria; phylum Acidobacteriota; class Terriglobia; order Terriglobales; family Acidobacteriaceae; genus JAIQFF01. The sequence continues at coordinate 42,003 of JBOGLC010000012.1, read as the reverse complement.
GTCGATCTCATCCTCCCCCCACTTGGTTTTGGTACCGCCGGTTACGTCGATCGCGGCCTGCTCAATCAGTTGCTGGGTCAAATCCATTACGCCGCGATAATCGGTATAAGCCTGGTAGAACTCGAGCATGGTGAACTCAGGATTCCATCGCCAGCCCAACCCCTCGTTGCGGAAGTTGCGATTGATCTCGTACACCCGGTCAAGACCGCCCACAGTCAGTCGCTTCAGGTACAGCTCGGGAGCAATACGCAGAAACAGGTCCATGTCGAGCGTGTTGTGATGAGTGACAAACGGACGAGCCACCGCCCCGCCCGCGATAGGCTGCATCATGGGCGTTTCGACTTCGACAAATCCCTGCGCATCCATGAAGCGTCGCAGGGACTGCACCAGCTTGCTGCGCTTGAGAAAAACCTCGCGCACCTCGGGATTCATCACCAGATCGAGGTAGCGTTGCCGGTAACGCAATTCAACGTCGGTCAGCCCATGCCACTTCTCCGGCAGCGGCAGCAAATCCTTGGAGAGAAAAGTGATTTCTTCCACGTGCACCGACAGTTCCCCGGTGCGGGTGCGAAACAGATATCCACTGGCCCCGATGTGATCGCCCAGGTCGAGCAGTTTGTACAACTCAAATCCCTTGTCCCCCACCGCGTCTTTCTTGACGTAAATCTGCAGCCGCTGGCCATCCTGCTGCAGATGGGCGAAGCCGGCCTTCCCCATCAACCGGATCGCCATGATGCGACCCGCGACCCGCACGTTGACTCGTGGACTTTCCAGTTGCTCGGTAGTCTTCTCCGAGTACTCCGCCAGAATCTGGGGAAGGGTACGAGTGAAGTCGTACTTGCGGGGGTATGCCTGCTGCCCCAGGGCTTCAATCTGTTTGAGCTTCTCCCGCCGCAGTTCGTAGATTTTGTCGTCGAGGGCCAAAAGGTTCCTTGTTCAGAAATGGACGAACATACCACAGCCGTAAATGGTGAACAGCGATTATAAACAAGAGGAAGAAAGGGTACTTCTTGGATCGTCAGATTTGGAAGCGCTTCAGACCAAGCCCGCCACTCCGGAGTCATCCTGAGGGACTTCAGTCGAAGAGCCTGCCCTGAGCGCAGTCGAAGGGATCTGGCGCGGAGTGTAGCGCTGCCGAAGCGCATCTCCGCTGAAGCGCAGACGCTTCACACTTTCAAAAGTTCGAGATAAATGGCCATCCCAACCACCGCGTCGACACCCATCACATCCAACCGATCGACTTCCTCCTGGGTCCTGATGCCCCCGGCCACAATCAGTTGCTTGCTGGTCACGCTGCGCAGTTCGGAGACCACGTCGAGCGGCATGCCCAGCAACAGCCCTTCTGTATCGATGTGGGTATAGAGAAAGCCGCAGCACCAGGCTTCGAGAGCGCGAATCATCTGCGTCGCAGGAATCTCCGTAAGCTGCCGCCATCCCCGGATCGCGACCCTCCCGCCCTTGGAATCCACCGCGAAGATCAGCTTGTCCGCACCAAGCTGGCCAGCGAGCTGCTGCGCAAACTCGCCATGAATGCTGCCATCCTTAATAAGAGCCGACCCGATGATCACCCGATGGGCGCCATCAGCCAGCATTTCCTGCGCTCTCCTGGCGGTGCGAATCCCGCCGCCCACCTGGCACGGCAGCCGCCGCAACAGGGACCGCACTAGTTGCTGGTTGTCTCCCGACCCGATCGCGGCGTCAAGATCGATAATCTGGATCAGTGGGTATTTTGCGAAACGCTCCAGCCAGGGTTCAAAATCGTCGAACTCCAGCGCCTTCTTTTCGCCCTGCACCAGCTGAACGATTTTGCCGCCCATCAGATCAATCGACGGAATCAGCATGGCCACCTCATGGGAATTCCGGCGGCCTGCAACTCCTGCTTGAGTTCGCCGATGGGCGTGACGCCCAGGTGGAAGATGGATGCCGCCAGAGCCGCATCGGCCCGTCCATCGCGAAAGACATCGACGAAGTGTGCGGCGGCCCCCGCGCCTCCGGAAGCAATCACAGGAATGTTGACCGCGCTCACCACCGCGCGCGTCAGTTCGCAATCGAAGCCGTCGCGCATCCCATCCCGATCAATCGACGTAAGCAGAATCTCGCCGGCTCCGCACTGCTCGGCTTCACGGGCCCACTCCACCGCATCGCGCCCGGTGGAATGCCGGCCTCCCGTCGCCTTCACTGTGAATGACATCCCCTTGCCGTTCGTGACTCGCAAAGCATCAACGGCGACAATCACCGCCTGCGAACCATAGCGGTGGGCGATGCGGCCAATCAGCGCCGGGTCTGCGAGGGCCGCGGAATTGACTGCGACCTTATCCGCTCCGGCGTCAAACACCGCTGCGGCATCGCTGAGTGAACGGATGCCGCCGCCCACTGTAAATGGTATGAACAACTCACGCGCCGTGCGCCGCACCACCTGGAGCAGAGTGGAACGATTTTCGTGCGTAGCCGAGATATCCAGCAGCACGACTTCATCGGCTCCCGCACGGCCGTGAGTCAGAGCCAGTTCGGCGGGATCGCCTGCGTCGCGCAGGTCCGAAAATTGCACGCCTTTCACCACGCGCCCCCCGTCCACATCGAGGCAGGCGATAATGCGTTTGGTCAACATTTGCAGTCCAGATTCTTACAGTTCACAAAAATTACGCAGGAGCTGCAGCCCCCCCGTCCCTGATTTCTCAGGGTGAAACTGCACCCCAAAAACCTGCCCACGCTCCACCACGGCGGAAAAAGGTCCGCCATACTCGCACTTGCCGATGGTAGCTTCGACCACCGGCGCCCGGTAGGAGTGAGTGAAGTAGACGAAAGAATTCTGGGGAAGCCCGCGCAGCAAACGCGATTCTCCCGCCACCCGCAACTGGTTCCATCCCACGTGCGGAGATTTCACCGCGGCCGGAAATTTCTCGCACTGGCCCGCGAACAGGCCCAGACCGCGAAGTTGCGGCGCTTCCTGGCTCGACTCAAACATCCACTGCATCCCCAGACAAATACCGAGCACCGGGATCTCTCGGTCGATGGCCTGGACGACTGCTTCCTGCAGAGCGCCCGAGAGAGCCGTTGTGGCCTCGAAATTCCCGACGCCGGGCAGAACGATCTTGCTTGCGCGTTCAATTTCCTCCGGGTTCGAAGTAATCACAGACTTGTATCCAAGATGGTCAAAGGCTTTTCGCACCGAGGCAAGATTCCCGGCCTGGTAGTCGACGATGGCGATCACAACAGTCCCTTTGTGCTGGGCAAGAGGCGGGCCATCCGCCGGTCGCGCCAGCAGGCCGCCCGCAGCGCCCGCGCGAAAGCCTTGAACAGCGATTCAATCTTGTGGTGGTTGGAGCGACCGTATAACACGCGGGCGTGAACGTTGGCCCTTGCGCCCCTGGCAAAGCCTTCGAAGAAGTCATAGACCAGCTCAGCCTGCAGGTCTCCTACCAGTCGCTGTCGCACCTTCGTATCCACCACGCTGGAGGAGCGCCCGCCGAAGTCGATCGCCGCCAGGCCCAGGGTTTCGTCCATGGGCATGACAAAATATCCCGCGCGCAAAATTCCGCGCTTCGATCCCAGCGCCTTGTCGAAAGCTTCTCCCAGAACGATGCCCACGTCTTCCACGGTGTGGTGCTGGTCCACATCGAGGTCGCCCTGCGCCCGCAGATCAAGATCGAACCCACCGTGCCGGGCAAACAATTCCAGCATGTGATCGAAGAAGCGGATGCCGGTCGATACCTTGTATTGGCCGCGCCCATCGATATTGAGCACCGCCCGGATCGCGGTTTCCTGCGTCTTGCGCTCGATTAAAGCCCGTCTCATGCCCGCGTCCTTTCTCCCCAGCCAATCTCTTTCAATGTTTCGTGCAAGGCACCCAGAAGGCGCTCCGTGTGTTCCTGCCAGCCTGCTGTGATGCGGACACATCCTTCGCAACCAAAATCCGAAGACCGGTCCCGCACCAGGATCCCGCGGGTTCGCATTCCTCGGACAAAGTCGGCGTGGCCGGACCCGATTCGCGCCAGCACGAAATTTGCCTGGCTCGGCCAGAAAGGAATTCCGAGGACGCGAAACGATTCTTCCAACTGCTCCCGACTTTGCTTTACCTGCTCAACGTACCGCCGAACATATTCCTGGTCGGCCAACGCCTCCGGCAAGCACGCCAGCGCCACCCCATTCACGTTGTAGGGCGAGCATGCCCGCCGCAGACTCTGCACCTGGGCCGCCGCGCCGGCTAACACTCCCACGCGCAAACAGGCCATGCCATAGGCCTTGGAAAATGTGCGGGCAATAAAAAGGTTTTGCACCTGTCCCGTATATTCCAATAGCGACTCGCCATAAAACTCGAAGTAAGCCTCATCCACCAGCACTGCGGCCTGGGGCGCGCTGCGGGCGATCAGCAGCAAATCTTCCACGGATGCTACCGCGCCCGTCGGATTGTTCGGGTTTGCAATAGCGATCAGCCGTGTCTTCGGCGCAGTCGCATACCCCAGGACTTTGGCGGTCGGAAAACGAAAATCCTCGTCTGCGGGAATCGAAATGACCCGCGCCCCGGTCGCAGCGGCGCAAATCTGGTACATCGCAAACGTCGGAACCACGATCAGCGCTTCGTCCGCCGGTTCCAGATAGGCTTCGCAGACCAGGTGAATGGCCTCGTCCACTCCGTTGGTCAACAGCACTTGTTCGGGTTGCAATCCCAGAAACGAGGCCACCTCGCGTTCCACCGGTTCGCGCTCCGGATAGCACGCCATCTGCTCCGGCTGCAGCCGGCGCAAGCGTTCAATCACTCTCGGTGAACATCCCCCGGTGTTCTCGTTAAAATCCAGACGCAGCCCGGAGCGGTCGCCCAACGGCGGCTGGTACTGTTTCAGTTTGCGCACTGCCTCTCGTGCCTCAAGCATGGCCGCACCTCAACGCGATGGAGCGCCCATGGGCTCGCAGCCCCTCGGCGTCGGCCAGAGTCAGAATTGACGGAGCAATCTTGCGCAAACTCGCTCGCGAAAGCTCCTGCACGGTGATGACCTTGAGAAAGTCGGTTACGCTCAGCCCTCCCCGAAAGCGGGCGACGCCACCGGTCGGCAGCACATGATTAGGCCCCGCGCCATAGTCCCCCGCGGCTTGCGCAGAATAATCGCCCAGGAAAATAGAGCCCGCGTTCACGATGCCGGGCAACTTCTGCCGCGTAGTCGTTAAATGTTCTGGGGCGATCAGGTTGGTCCAGTCAATTCCTTGTGCCGCCGATTTAACCACCAGGATGGCTCCCTGCTTTCGCAGGGCGCGCAGCGCTACCGTGTTTTTGCGGGCCAGTTCGTTGACCGCTCGCGCGACCGAAGCAGCCAGCTTCCTCGATTGCGTGATCAGTAGAACCAGGGCATCCGGATCATGTTCGGCTTGGGCAACCAGATCAGATGCAATGAACGATGGCTTTCCATGGTCGCAAAGGACCAACCCCTCGGTTGGGCCCGCGAGGAAATCAATGGCGCAATCGAAAGCCACAGTTTTCTTTGCGGTAGTGACAAACAGATTTCCCGGCCCCACGATTTTGCTCACTCGAGCAACGGTCTTTGTGCCGTAGGCCAGGGCAGCGATCGCCTGCGCGCCCCCGATGCGGTAGAACTCGCGAACACCCAACAGCGCGGCCGCCGCCAATGTAGCCGGTGCCGGGCGAGGCGACACAACTCGTATTTCCTTGACCCCCGCGACCTGCGCTGGAATCACGGTCATGAGCAAAGTGGAGGGCAGGGCATAACGTCCTCCGGGCACATAACATCCCACCGAGCTGAGCGGGCGTACCAATTGTCCCAATCTTCGCCCCTGCTTTACCCGTTCCCACGGCCCAGGCTTTTGCCACTCGCAAAAACTGCGGATGTTTGCTGCCGCAGTCTGCAGCGCGTCTCGCAGTTCCGGCGAGCAGGCCTTCAGAGCGGCCTGCATCTCGCGTTCGGAGACCCGCAACGGAGCGTCCTCGCTTAGACCGTCCCATTGTTTCGCGTATCTCCGCAGCGCCCGGTCCCCGTCCCGTCGCACACTCTGCACAACGCGGCGCACACGCGACTCCAGCGCGTCGAGAGTCTGCCCCCGCTGCTCCAGTCGGCGCACATATCTTTCGGCGGCACGGCCTTCGAGAATCCGCATCACATGACCACCTTGTTCAGCGGATATTCGACAATGCCCTCGGCATTCGCTGCCTTCAGCCGGGGAATGATCTCCCAGGCCGCCGACTCTTCAATAATGGTGTTGACCGCAACCCATGCGTCGTCGCTCAGCGTGGCCACTGTGGGTTTCTGCAGCGCCGGCAATACTCCAAGAACTGCTGCCAGGTCCGATTTGCGGACGTTCAGCATCAGGCCAACCCGGCCTTGCGCCTCCATCGCGCCCCGCAGCATGACCGCCAGGTTTTCGATCTTGCGGCGCTTGCCGTCGTCTTTCCACGAAGAACTATTCGCGATGATTTGCGTGTTGGATTCGAGCAGGGTGTCAATAATGCGGAGGTGATTGGCGCGCAGCGAACTGCCGGTCTCGGTGACTTCCACAATGGCGTCGGCCAAAGTTGGAGGTTTCACCTCGGTCGCGCCCCAGGAGAACTCCACCCGCACGCTGACGCCTTTTCCGCCAAAATAATTCCGGGTTACGTTCACCAGTTCCGTGGCCACGATGCAGCCGGCAAGATCTTCCGCACGCTGGTAATTCGAAGCCTCCGGCACCGCCAAAACCCAGCGCACCTTTTCGCGGCTCTGTTTGGCATAGATCAGGTCGGCGACGGTGACGACTTCAAGCCCGCTTTCCAGCACCCAGTCGTGTCCGGTAAGACCCGCATCCAGCACGCCATGCTCTACGTACCGTGCCATCTCCTGCGCGCGAATGAGCATGCACTCGACGTCAGGATCGGCGGTGCTGGCGGAGTACGACCGGCCATTGGTGTACACGTTCAGCCCGGCGCGAGCGAACAACTGCAGGGTTGCCTCCTGCAAGCTGCCTTTCGGAATGCCAATGCGCAGCTTCATGGCAGCGATCCTTCAGCCTGCGCCGGTGGTTTGCTGACGGGCAGATTCTCGGTAAAGCAGGAACGCGTGCCGTTGTGGCAGACCACGCCTTTCCCCTGTACCCGCACCTGCAGCAGGACGGTGTCGCGATCGCAATCGGTTGCCGCCGAAACCACTTCCAGCCGATTTCCGGAAGTTTCGCCCTTGGTCCAAAGCTGGTTGCGGGTGCGGCTGAAGAAGGTCACATACCCCGCCCGAAGCGTCTGTTCAAACGCTTCACGGTTCATGAAGCCCAGCATCAGCACCTCGCCCGTGCCCGCATCCTGCACAATGGCGGGCAGCAGCCCTTGCATCTTGTCGAAATCGATTTCCTGAATCCTGGATTGTTCCAGCATGGGTTCTCCAAAGTTGTCATCAGAAACAAAAAGCCCGCTGTCGCGAATCGCGTCAGCGGGCCGAATCTTGTGAGTGAGCTCTAACCTATCTCAAGACACCCCCGCTAACACGTTGTGCACATGATGATGGTGGTGGCGATGGGCAGAGAAACTCATCTCCAAGAAGATAGCCGATGCTCACGGCTCCTGTCAAAAACATTCTTTGCCGATTTCCGGTTTCGCCACCGGAGTGCATACATCTTGAAGCCAAACAGGGGCGGCGGTACTATGGGTGTTTCAAGCGTCAGCGGGAAATTGCTCCCGGGGGGTCGATGCCGCAAAATTACGTTCCCATATTTATCTTCATCGCGTTCGTTGGCGTGCTGATTCCAGTGACCCTGCTGGCGGCCAAGCTGGTGCGCCCCGACAATCCCAGCAAGACCAAGCTGATGCCCTATGAATGCGGCATCGATCCCATCGACAGCTCCCGCGGACGCTATACAGTTCGCTACTACATCGTCGCCATCCTGTTCGTGGTTTTCGATGTGGAGACCATTTTTCTTTTTCCCTGGGCGGTGCAGTTTAAAGCTCTGGGCGTATTCGGGCTGATCGAGATGCTGATTTTCCTGCTCATCCTGGTCGTGGGCTACATCTGGATCTGGAAAAAAGGCGCTCTGGAATGGATCTGATTGCGCAGGGGTAGGCGCGTCCTGAGCGAAGTCGAAGGCTGTCCGCATCTGCCCAACGCAGCACAACTCGGCAAACCTTGTTTCTTGCATCCGTAAGCCATGCCTAATCTCCCTACCTCCGAAACCTTCACCGCCAGCCGCTGGACCAAAGGCAATCTCTTCTTTCCCGTGCGCATCATGGTTACGCCGCAACATGTGAGCCGGATCAAACCCCGCCTGTTCGGAAGCAGCGAAGAAAGCATAGCCCTGGGAAAAGTTGCTTCTGTGCAGATCTCCACCGGAATTATCTGGTCCAACATCCGCATCGATTCCTCGGGCGGTAGTGACCCCATCACCAGCCACGGCCACCGCAAGGCTGACGCATTGCGGATTCGAGAGTTGATCGAAAGCTACCAGGCGGAGCAAAGAAAGTGACCCGTCCTGTCCTTCGGGAGCAAGTTCGTCTTAGATGAACCCCCTCAACGGGCGTCATCCTGAGAGGCTTTAGTCTCGCAGGATCTTGCGCGTGCCGCTACATCGCCGTACGCGAGCGCCCTCCATTACACGCCAAGTTAAACTGCGCCCGTATCTTCCGCTCCGTGATTGACACTTACTTTGCAAGCTGTTAAAAGTTAACGTTCTTCCAAACGCCAGCAGCGCCGGAGGTTTGTACCTTCCGTAGCTATGCCTGAGGACATTAAATCCCCTACACCGCCGCCGAGTGGTGCGCCGAAACCCCCGGCAGGGGAGCCCATTCCCGGCAGCGTTCAGTCGTCCCCGGAAAAGCCCGCTCCTCCGAAAGCGGCCGAACCCGCCACGCCGCCGAAGCCGACCGGCCCCGCGCCTGTGGCCTGGGACTCGCCGATGATTTCCAGGCTCAAAGCCCAGCACGGATCGGGTATCCGCGAGGCCAACGCCTATCTCGGCCAGAACTACATCGTCGCCGATTCGTCACTTATTCCCGAAATGCTGCAGGTCTTGCGCGATCAGGAGCAGTTTGATTATTGCGTCGATATCACCGCGGTCCATTATCCGGAGAGAGAAAAGCAGTTCGAAGTAGTCTGGATTCTCTATTCCTTCCCGCACAACGAACGCATTCGCGTGAAAGCCTCATACCGTGAAGTGGAATCTGTGCCCAGCGCCGTCCCCATCTGGCCGGCTGCCAACTGGCTGGAGCGCGAAGTTTTCGACATGTTCGGAATTCGCTTCGAAGGACATCCCGACCTCAAGCGCATCCTCTTGCCGGACGACTGGAAGGGTCACCCGCTACGCAAGGATTACGGCATCATCCAACAGGATCAGGAGTGGGTACAGATCAACCTGGGGATCGAGAGCGGGCAATGACCGACCGGACTTCCCACCTGGAATTGGAGCAGCACGAGAAAACGTTTCTCGATTCCAACGAGCTCATCATCAATATGGGGCCGCAGCATCCCGCTACCCATGGCGTGTTGCGGGTCATCCTCAAGCTCGATGGCGAAAAAGTTCTGGGCACCGAATGCGTGATCGGGTATCTCCATCGCGGGGTGGAGAAAATCGCCGAGCACCGCACCTACACCATGTTCAATCCCTATGTGGACCGCATGGATTACGTGGCGGCAGTCTCGAACGGCCTGGGCTATTGCCAAGCGGTGGAAAAGCTGCTGAACGTGGAAGCTCCCCGCCGCGCGCAATACATTCGCGTGATTCTGACCGAACTGAATCGCCTGGCCAGCCACATGCTCTGGCTGGGCACGCACGCGCTCGATATCGGCGCCATCACTCCCCTCTTCTATACCTTTCGCGACCGCGAGGAGATTCTCAAGATTTTCGAGAAGTACTGCGGCGCTCGTCTGACCACGCACGCCTTCCGCATCGGCGGATGTTTGTACGAAACCTATGATGGCTTTGAGCGCGAGGTAAAAAAGTTCCTCGATTTCGTCACTCCCAAGATCGACGAATACGAAGAACTTCTCACCACCAACCGCATCTGGGTCGAGCGTACTAAAGATGTAGGTAAAATTTCCGCTAAGGAATGTATCGCGCTGGGCGTGACCGGGCCGGTGCTGCGTGCCAGCGGCGTGAAGTGGGACCTGCGCAAAGCCCAGCCCTACGCCGCTTACGCCGACTTCGATTTTGAAATTCCGGTCGGCCAGAATGGCGATACCTACGACCGGTACATCGTTCGTATGCAGGAGATGCGGCAATCGCTGCGCATCATCGAGCAGGCCATCGGCAAGATCCCCGACGGGCCCATCATGGCCAAGGTCGCGAAAGTGATGAAGCCGCCCGTGGGCGAGATTTACCACTCCATCGAGGCCCCCAAAGGCGAGTTGGGATACTTCATCGTCAGCGACGGCTCGACCCAGCCTTATCGGATCAGGGTGCGGCCGCCGTCATTCGTAAACCTGCAGGCGCTCGACATGATGGTGCGCGGCGCCCTCGTGGCTGACGTCATTGCTGTCATCGGGACCCTGGATATTGTGTTGGGCGAGGTCGATCGCTGATGCTCGACTACATCACCTCATATTTCAAGAGCGACCTCACTCCGGGCTCCGCCGGCAACATGTTCTGGGCGTTCGTCTACATCGTTCTGATCTTCCTCGGTCTTTCGGTCGCGGTGATCGCCATGAACTGGCTGGAGCGAAAAATTCTCGCTCACATGCAGGTCCGCCTGGGCCCCATGCGAGTCGGCCCCCACGGCCTGCTGCAGCCCATCGCCGACGCTCTCAAACTGCTGATCAAGGAAGACATCATGCCCGCCGAGGCCGACCCCTTCGTCTTCTGGGTGGCCCCGCTGATTGTCGTCATCACTGCGTTCACTGTATTTATTGTCGTCCCCTTCGGCCCCACGCACGCGGTCACCGACATGAATATCGGCGTGTTGTTCATGCTCGGCGTCTCGTCCCTGAGCGTGCTGGGCGTAGTGATGGCGGGATGGGCCTCCAATTCCCACTATCCGCTGATGGGCGCTCTCCGTTCCAGCGCCCAGATGGTTTCCTACGAGATTGCGATGGGACTGGCGGTAATTTCGGCGGTGCTGATGACCAGCCTCAACAAGGAAGGCACCGGCACTTTGAGCATGATTGGGATCGTGCAGGCGCAGCAGGCCCAGCACATCTGGTTCGCTTTCAAGTTTTTCCCCCTGGGACTGATCGCGTTCTTTATCTTCGCGATCGCCATGGTGGCGGAGACCAATCGCGCGCCCTTCGATTTGCCTGAAGCCGAATCCGAACTGACCGCCGGCTTTCATACCGAGTACAGCGGCTTCCGCTGGTCGTTGTTTTTCCTGGCGGAATACTCAGCCATGATCGCCGTCTCGTCTATCGCGGTGACGTTATGGATGGGGGGATGGATGCGCCCCTTTCCCACCGCCCTGAGCGGCGAAACCTGGGACCTGGTGTTCTCGCTGGTACCCGGCCTCACCTTCCTTTTCCTTGCTGCAATCACGATTTACAGCACGGCCCGCATGCCCAAGCACCCGTACTTCAAAGTGCAAACCATCGGCCTGGGCGGATTTGGCGCAGTTCTGGCGCTGATCGGCATTGTGCTTTTTATCCCGCCGGTGCGTGATCGCATTCAGGACATTTTCTGGTTCAGCGCCAAGGTAGCGTTCTCGATGTATATGTACATCTGGTATCGCGGCACGTTCCCGCGCTATCGCTTCGATCAACTGATGAAAGTCGGTTGGAAGGTCCTGCTGCCCATGGGAATCGGAGTACTGGTTTTAACGGCAATCGCTGGAATCTGGCTCTGAAATTATGGCTCCAATCGCCACCACATTCTTTTTCTATTTCCTGTCGGCAGTGACCGTGCTGAGCGGCGTGCTGGTGATCACGCGCAAGAACGCGGTGCACTCCGCGCTGGCCTTGATCGTGTCACTGCTCGGCCAGGCCGCCCTGTACCTGATGCTCTACGCGCCGTTCGTCGCCGGCGTGCAGATCATTCTTTATGCCGGCGGTATCATGGTTCTGTTTCTTTTTGTGATCATGCTGGTCAACATCGAGAAAGCGAAAAAAGAAGAGCAGTTCAATCATCAATGGATAGTTGGATTGGCTGCAGCGATAGCGTTAGGCGCCTTGTTCGTACTGGTCTATGTCAAGGGCCGGATTTTGTTCCCGGACCGGGCAGTGCTGATGCCGGAGCAATCCAACACCCAGCAGGTTGCTGTACTGCTCTACGGCAACTATATGTTCACCTTCGAGATTGCCTCGCTACTGCTGCTGGTGGCGATCATCGGAGCTGTAGTCATGGCGAAGAAGAGAATCTAGCACTGAGAACAGAGAACCAAAAACTGAGAGCTGGGTTTTATGAGTCCAATCGGAACCATTCACTATCTCGTGGTTGCGGCCGCACTGTTCGTTCTGGGCATCATCGGCGTGCTGACCCGCCGCAACGTAGTGATCGTACTCATGTCCATCGAGCTGATCCTGAATGCGGTGAACCTGAACCTGGTGGCGTTCTCGCGGATCTGGGGCCTGCAGGGCCAGATTTTTGCGATCTTCGTAATCACCGATGCCGCAGCGGAAGCGGCCGTCGGCCTGGGAATCCTGATTGCATTCTTCCGTAATAAAGAGACAGTCAACATTGACGAAGTGGACTTGATGAAATGGTAGAGAAGCGGCTTCCAGCTCCTGGCGTCTGGCCTCTAGCAAGAAAACCATAAGCAATGAGCCCAGAAGCCGGAAGCTAGAAGCTAGAAGCCGAATTCAGAAAAATGTTCTTCCTCAATAACATCTGGCTGGTCCCGTTGCTCCCCGCCCTGGGCGCGGCCGTCATGTTCTTCTTCGGCCGCAAGCTGCAGAAGGCGACGGTCAGCGCGGTCTGCGTGGGCGCGGTGGCGCTCGCGTTTGTCTGCGCCTGTGGCGCGGTCTGGCAATACAACGGATACGCCCACGACAACTCGGGCAAACCGTTCGAGAAGATCGTCTACACCTGGCTGGGCACCGACACCGGCCACATGAATTACGTTAAGCAAGACGGTACTCCCGCTTCGTTCCATGCCGACGCCGGCTTCCTGCTCGACCCGCTGTCCGCCATCTGGCTGCTTTTTGTCACCGGGGTAGGCACGCTTATCCATATCTATTCCACCGGCTACATGGCGTATGAAAGCGGCTATTACCGCTTCTTCGGATATCTCAACCTGTTCATGTTTTCCATGCTCACCCTCATCCTGGCGAATAACTATGTCCTCATGTTCGTGGGGTGGGAGGGCGTGGGCCTGTGCTCGTATCTGCTGATCGGTTTCTATTTCCATCGTCACTCCGCCAGCACCGCCGCCAACAAGGCGTTCATCGTGAATCGTATCGGGGACGCCGGTTTTCTGCTGGGCATGTTCACGATTGCGTGGTACTTCGGCTCATTTCGCCTGACCGAGATCACCCACATGGCGCGCAGCGGACACTTCGCCATCGGCGATCCCATCATCACCGCGGCCACCCTGCTTTTGTTCGTCGGCGCCTGCGGGAAATCGGCCCAGCTTCCGCTCTACGTCTGGCTGCCCGACGCTATGGAAGGGCCCACTCCGGTCTCCGCCCTGATTCACGCCGCCACTATGGTCACCGCCGGCGTGTATATGGTGGCGCGGTCGAACGCTTTATTTGTGCTCGCTCCGACCTCCATGAAGACCATGGCAATCGTCGGAGCTTTTACCGCGCTGTTTGCGGCCACCATCGCGCTGGTGCAAAACGATATCAAGCGTGTTCTGGCCTACTCCACTGTTTCCCAGTTGGGATACATGTTCCTCGCCCTCGGAGTCGGCGCCTTCGCTGCCGGCGCGTTCCATGTCTTCACCCACGCTTTCTTCAAGGCCCTGCTGTTCCTGGGCGCAGGATCCGTGATCCACGCCATGAGTGGCGAGCAGGACATGCGCAATATGGGCGACCTGCACCGGCGCATCCCAATCACTCATTGGACGATGTTCATCGCGACCTTCGCCATCGCCGGCATCCCGCCCTTCGCCGGATTTTTCTCCAAGGATGAAATCCTGTGGCAGGCCTGGTCGTCCGAAGGCGGAGCCTACCGGCTGTTGTGGCTGGTGGGTTATGCGACTGCGCTGATGACTGCCTTTTACATGTTCCGCCTGATGTTCCTCACCTTCCACGGCCAGCCGCGCATGAGTCACGAAGTGGAGCATCACGTCCACGAGTCTCCGAAATCGATGACCGTGCCTTTGATCGTTCTCGCCATCTGCGCGCTGAGCGCGGGATGGCTGGGCTGGCCCCATAGCCTTGGCGGCTCAAATCGCTTCGAAAAATACCTGGAGCCGGTATTCTCCCGTGAAGCGACCGTATTCCGGGCCGAAGGAGAGAGGTCCCAGCTGGCCGCCGGACGTAAAGAAGAAGAGCACACCAGTCCCGTGGAATATTTCCTGATGGCCTTCTCCATCGCGGCCGCGGTGGCCGGATTCGGCATGGCGTGGAAGGCCTATCGCGATGCCGGCAAGGGCTACGCCGAGCCCATCGCCGAGGCGACGCCGCAACTCTACACCGTCTTGCTCAACAAGTACTACGTGGATGAAGCCTACGACGTCGCCTTTACTGGCCGCCGCAAAGTGGGAGACGTGCGCCTGGGCGTGCTGGGGCTGGGCGAAGCGTCCTCCTGGTTCGATTCGCACGTTGTAGACGGCGTCGTGAACGGCGCAGGCTGGGCCACGCGCGTCAGTGGAACCATTTCAAACTGGTGGGACAAGTGGATCATCGATGGGCTATTGGTAAACGGCCCGGCCATCCTGTCGCGAATGTTGTCCTATCCCGTGCGCCTGTTGGAGTGGGGCCTGGTGCAGTGGTACGCCCTGGTGATGGTGATTGGGTTGGTAGGATTCGTCTTTTATTATGCAGTGCGGTAGCGAGTACGACGGCTTGAAACCGGGAGCCGACGACTAACGACCGACGACTAAGACTGCTTTTATGCACAATCACATTCTCTCGATCATTCTCTTCACGCCGCTGGCCGGCGCGCTCCTGCTCATCTTTGTTCCCAAAGAGAACAAAGACGCCATCCGCTGGATCGCAAACATTTTTGCCTTGGCCGGCCTGCTGGTTTCGATTCCTCTGGTGCCTTGGTTCTGGGTGCAACGCTTCGAGCCCGGCTTCAAGTTCATGGAGGGCACGCCCAACAACTGGATTCCCTCGATCGGCGCCGGCTACGTGCTCGGCATCGACGGTATTTCCTTCCTGCTGATCATGCTCACCACGCTGCTGGGATGGATTTCCATCCTCTCCTCCTGGACCGCAATCGAGACCCGGGTGAAGGAATACTACATCTGGTTCCTGGTCCTCCAGACCGGCATGCTGGGCGTCTTCATGGCCCTCGATTTCTTCCTGTTCTTCGTCTTCTGGGAAGCCATGCTGGTTCCCATGTACCTGCTGATCGGCATCTGGGGCGGCCCGCGAAAACTTTACGCCGCCATCAAATTTTTCCTCTACACATTGTTCGGCTCCGTGCTCATGCTGCTGTCTGTCCTGTTCCTGTACTTCTATAACTTCCACCAGACCGGGCAATACACCTTCAGCATTCAGGCGTTGTATAAAACCGCGCCGCTCATCTTTCACGACCCGGCGTACGGTTCCACATTTGCCATTCTTCTGTTCCTCGCCTTCTTCCTGGCCTTCGCCATCAAGGTGCCGATGTTCCCGTTCCACACCTGGCTGCCGGATGCCCACGTCGAGGCGCCCACCGCTGGCTCGGTCATCCTGGCCGGCGTTCTGCTGAAGATGGGAACGTACGGCTTCGTCCGCTTCGCCCTCCCGTTCTTCCCGGATGTAGTCATGCATCCCAAAGTGCGCGGCTGGATGATTTTTCTGTCCATCGTGGGCATCATCTACGGCGCCCTGGTCTCCCTGATGCAAAAGGACATGAAGAAACTGGTGGCGTATTCGTCCGTGAGCCATCTTGGTTTCTGCACCCTGGGAATCTTCGCGTTAAATCAGGCCGGACTGAGCGGATCGGTGCTGCAGCAGATCAACCACGGCATCTCGACCGGCGCGCTCTTCTTGATCGTAGGCATTCTGTACGAACGGCGGCACACCCGCGAAATATCCGAGTATGGCGGGATCTCCAACGTCATGCCGGTGTACGCGACGATTACCATGATCATGTTCCTGTCTTCCATGGGCCTGCCGCTGCTCAATGGCTTCGTCGGCGAGTTCACCATTCTCCAGGGCACCTTCATGGAGAACTGGAAGTGGGCCGCGTGGGCGGTTCCGGGCGTGATCCTGGCGGCTGCCTACCTGCTTTGGCTTTACCAGCGGGTATTCTTCGGGACCGTCACCAATCCCAAGAATGAAAAACTGCACGACCTGACCCCGCGCGAACTGCTCACCTTCGCGCCCCTGGTCATCATTGCGTTCTGGATCGGCCTCTATCCCAAACCTTTTTTCCAGATTCTGGAACAACCGGTGAATCAGATTGTTTACACCGTACGCGGTAAAGACTATCCGGGCGTGCGCGATGTAAATGCTGCGATCCGGCCGACAGACGAAGCGGCAGCGGCAGTGCAGGTCGCGACCAACCGGGCGAAGGGGAGCAAATAAGTGACTGGTAACTTGGTGCAAAATTTCGGCCGGGTCGATTATCTGATGGCCCTACCCGTCATTCTGCTCACCCTGTTCGCCCTGGGCATATTGCTGCTCGACCTCATGTTGCCGGTGCAGTGGAAGCGGATCAACGCACTGACCGCCCTGGTCGGCATTCTGTTTTCTGCCGCGGGAATCGTGAAGATCCAACTGGCCTTGAATTTGGCCGGCATGCCAGGAGAATCCGCGTTCCTGAACTCGATGGTGGTCGACCACTTTACCATCTACTTCTGGTACCTGTTCCTGGCGGGGGCCGCGATTTCCATTCTGATGTCAATCCGCTATCTGGAGATTGAGCGCGAGAACCACGGCGAGTTTTATGCCCTCGTTTTGTTTTCCGTGGTGGGCATGATGTGCATGGCCGCAGGCTTCGATGTGGTGCTGATCTTTATCGGCCTGGAGTTGATGGCGATTTCCACGTACGTGCTGGTTGGATTCCTGCGTACCGACCGCAGGTCGAATGAAGCGGCATTGAAATATTTGCTGCTGGGCGCATTTTCCTCCGGCATATTCGCTTACGGCCTGTCTCTTTTTTACGGGCTGACCGGAAGCACCAGCCTGCTGGGGATCAGGAGCGGACTAGTCCGCCTGGCCGCGTCTCACCCAGGCCGCATCGATCCGATTACCATCATCGCGCTGCTCACGGTCGCCACCGGGCTGTTCTTCAAGATCGCTGCCATCCCCTTCCACCAGTGGCTGCCTGACGCCTACGAAGGCGCACCTACCAGCGTTACCGGATTCATGTCGGTCGCGGTCAAGGCGGCAGCCTGGGCCATGCTGCTGCGCATCTTCATCTGGGGTCTGTATCCTCTGCGCACGGTCTACGTCCCCTTGCTGATCTTCGTTTCGATCCTGACGATGACCGGCGCCAACCTGGCGGCATTGACCCAGAGCAATCTGAAGCGCCTGCTGGCCTATTCGTCCATCGCCCATGTCGGTTACATGCTGCTGGGTTTGGTCGCGTTGGCTTCGGTGGAATATCCCGCCCCCGCTTTCTTCGATGGTCTGAAGGGCATTCTGCTTTATCTGCTGGTGTATACCTTCATGAATCTGGGAGCCTTCGGCGTGATCGCGTCCTTGCGCCAGCGCAACGTGATTGGCGATGAGATGGACGACATTGCAGGCCTCTATTTCCGCGCTCCTACTGAAGCCGTGCTCATGCTCATTTTCCTGCTCTCGCTGGCCGGCATCCCGCCCCTGGCCGGCTTTTACGGAAAATATTTTATTTTCCTCAGCCTGATCGAAAGCGGTCACTACGTACTGGCGTCGCTGGCGGTGCTCTATGCGGTCTTCGGGCTCTATTACTACATGCGCATCGCCAACCAGATGTTCATGCGCGAAGCCCTGGACAAAACTCCGCTCCCGATCAGCGCCGGCATGCGAACAGCGCTGGGCTTGACCGCATTTGCCACGGTTTATATCGGAGTCTTCCCCGAACAGTTTATTCGTATCGTGAACTGGTCCCTGGGTATTGCCCAGGCCAGCTCCGTCGCCAGTCTGGTACGCTAGGACGCGCAGCGCAGGGAAGGGAAGCGGCCGCCCGTCCACGGTTAGCCATGGCTCGCCAGCCTGACAATTCGAAAGACGGGAATTCGAAACCGGAACGCATGGGCTGGATTCAACTGGCGAAGTACAGCCAGCTGGCTTTCGTCTTTCCAGCGGCAACGGTCGCGGGCTGGCTGATCGGCGCGGCCCTGGATCGCTGGCTGCACACCACCTGGCTCTATCTCGCAGGATTGATCCTCGGCATTATCGCCGGCTTCGTCGAGCTGATCCGGGCAGCGCTATCCTCGGAATCCAAGTGAGGTGCTTGAGAATGGCAGCGGGGTTGGTCGCGTCGCCATCTCCCCCTTCACCCTGTCATCCCGAGCGGAGCATCACGATTCGCTTGCGAATCGCGATGCGCAGTCGAGGGACCTGCTTTCCGCTGGAAATCTGACCCACTATGGGCGGAGCCCAGGTTCGGGACGGCGCTGGCAACAGCAGGTCTTTCGACTCCGGGAAGGGACTCGCAAGCGAGTCCCTTCCCTCCGCTCAAGATGACAATGCTAAGAAACCAGGGCTCAGATCAGATTGCTGACGTATTGACGCGCAAGATGACAATCCAGAAACACCCCGAGACTTTGACCACCGACCCCAACCGCGACGCCTTCTACGCCGGTGCCATTGACCGTATCTCCCGCTTCATGCGGGTGCTGGCGGTGGGGTTGACCGCAGTCCTGTGGTGGCGCTATGGCTGGCGCGTTGCCGTAGGATTCATTTGCGGCAGCGCCGTCGCCTACCTGAATTTTCACTGGCTTAAGCGCGTCGTAAGCGCGCTGGCCGATCGTGCTACCCAGCCGGGCCATGCCCCATCGAGCACCGGGGTAGTGTTGTGGTTCCTGTTTCGCTATGTTTTGATGGGCCTCGGCGCCTATGTTATATTCGCTGTTTCTCCCGCGAGCCTGTACGGGTTGTTTGCCGGACTGTTCCTGCCCGTGGCTGCCATCGCGTGCGAAGCCGCCTATGAGACCTGGGTTGCTCTGGCGCGCGGTATCTGACCCTAAATAGTATTTTTAAAGCTATGGTTTAAGCTAGAAGCTTGGGTTATGCCTGAACAACTCTGGTTTACCGAAATCCTGAACCACTTTTTTGCCCGCCCGGTCACCGGACTGTTGCAGGCTCTCCATATTGATCCTAAGTTTCCGCAAGCCCCCATCACCAACGCTGTAAGCATGGAACTTCTGGTGTTTCTGTTTCTGGTGGCGTTGTTCTTCATGGTGCGCGCCCGACTCTCCGTGGACAAACCCGGCGCCCTGCAGCATATCTTCGAAGGCGCTCACGGCTTGGTCGAAGGGCAGAGCGGGGAAATTATCGGGCATCACAGCGAGCGCTTTACGCCCTTCCTCATGACCCTGACGTTTTTTATTCTGATCTGCAACCTGATTGGCCTTATTCCCGGCTTCGAATCGCCTACGGCCGTGCCCGTGGTTCCGCTGGGATGCGCCGTCTGCGCCTTCGTGTATTACCAGGCTCAGGGTTTCAAACATCACGGAGTGGCGTACTTGAAGCACTTCGTGGGACCCATGTGGGCGCTGGCGATCATCATGATTCCCATTGAGATCATCAGCCATCTTGCCCGCATGCTATCGCTGACCGTGCGCCTGTACGCCAACATGTTCGCCGGCGATATGGTGACCATGGTGTTTTTCTCCCTGGTCCCCATCGGTGTCCCCATTATTTTTCTGGGCCTTCACATCGGCGTGTCATTGCTGCAAACCTACATTTTCGTTCTTCTGACCATGGTGTACCTGTCAGGCGCAGTGGCGGAAGAACACTAACCGAACGCTTCCGATTTCGAGTTTCCCGTCCCAACTGGAAACCGGGAACTGGAAACCGGAAACTGAATTTGCAAAGCGCCATCAGCGTGAGGGCGTCCGCATTCAAAAGGACGTCAACCACCCACTGTGGGCATTTCATACAAGGAGAAAACACAATGCGTAGATTGTTGAGCTATTTGTTTATGGCACTGGCCTTCATGTGTCTGGCCATGCCGGTGTTCGCGCAGGGCGGGGAAGCCAGCAGCGCGGTCAACTGGGTCGCCATGTCCGCCGGATTTTCCATGGCGATCGCATCCGCAGTTTGTGGCCTGGCCCAGGGCAGGGCGACGGCTGCGGCGGCCGAGGCTTTGGGCCGGAATCCGGCGGCTCGCTCCGGCATCCAGTTCGCCCTCATTCTCGGTCTGGCCCTGATCGAGTCTCTGGCGCTCTACACCCTGGTTATCATCTTCGCCAAAGTAAAGTAAGCCGCCTTCAGACCAGACCACTGGCCCATCCCTTTCGCACAGTTGCGGAACGGGTGGGTCGTTTTTTATTTTTTATAGGATGTGAGGACTCAGGACTACATTAACTGCGGTTTGCGCTGGCCGTCCCAGTCGCCTTCTTTGGTGCCGGGCGAATTGTCCAGGGAGTCTACCAGCACCCGGCGCAGCCGGTAGCGGCTTTCCAGGTCGGTATTCACCACCTCAAATCCAACTTCGTTCACCCGGGCGCGCCGCAGCAATACTTGTCCGCGAACCCGCCGGCCGCCGACCGAAATGTCAATATTCGCTTCCGAGCCCACGCGGAGATTGTCTTCTTTGGTGCCCATGCCGCCACCCAGGCTCAGCTCCCGAATCAGAATGCTCGATTTTCCCCACGAACTGCTGATGGTGGCGTGCAGCGTCCTGCGCAGGACAATGCGCTCATAACGTCGTTGCCTTACCCACGGGCAGGCGGGCGCGGCATCGAGCGGTGCGACCGCCAATTCTGCCGGTTCCAGACCGCTTTCTGCCATGACCTGGCTGCCGTAGCGAGGATCGATCTTGACCAGGGCTTGGGCTGCGGCAATGCGCAACTCCCGGGGATGGGTCCATCTCCACATCTTCTTCGCTTCCAGCAGGCTGCGCAGCACCGGCACAGCATCATTTTCCCGTAGCCGGCCCAGCGACTCTACCGCCTTCAGCTGCAGAAGGTGAGAGCGCTCCTGCGCTTCTCCCGCTTCCGCCATGACCACCAGAGGCGGAACCGCAGAGCGATCGCCGCTCATCCCGATTTCATCGATGGCCTGCGGCAGAACCAGAGGATCGAGAATTTCAAGCAATTCCAGCAGCGATCGTCCCCGATCATGGGCCGCGCCATACGCCACCTGGCGCACCACCACATCATGATAGAAACGATTCCACTCCGGCAGCCGCACCGGCAGCAGCTCCAGCATGGTGGGCACATCCAGCCGGCTTAACAGGCCAACCACGGAGGCCGCCTGGCGGGGCTGCCCCGTGCGCAGCATCTCGCGCAGCTGTTGCAGGGCCGGCGCTCCCAGTTCCTTCACAATATCGATGATCCGGTCGCACTCTTCGCGTCGCATGCAGCGGAAAAACCGCTCCGAAAGGTGCTCCACCGCCGGTCCCGAAGTGCGGCGCAAAACCTGCAGCAGGTCGGGCGGAAGCTGGGGCAGGTACATCGCTTCCTCAATGAACTCGGGCAAACGGTTTTCCACGCCGATACGGGGACGCAGTTCGGTGGCCAGCACCGGCCGCTGCCGCGCCATGTTTTCCATCGCGATACAGACCTCGTTCAAAGCGGCAAACTGCTTGTTGGTGCTGGCTTCGGTGCTGAGTCGCACAAAGGCCGCACTGAGCATGCTTTGCAGGTCCGGGTCCGATTCTTTGCCCATCAGGTCGCCAATCTTGCGGATGGAGAGCGCCATTAACTCTCCGCCGGTGGCGGCAAACAGGTCTGCCAGCTGGCTTATGCCGGTCGCAATCTTACGCCGGGGCTCAGCGTCTTTGGCGTCCAGGCAATTCAGGTAATTCAGCAGGATGGCGCTCGCGGTTTCCTTGTCGCCGCGTTCCAGGAGTATCTCGACAAACTGGCGCACGTTGCGCGGCGGCACACAGGGCGCTTCATGGGACAGCAGCACGCTCTTCTTACCTGCTTCCGGCACTTCCGCCCAGAACATCCGGTCCAGGATGTCGGCATGCGACTCCACCAGAATGCCGGCTTTGCCCATCTTGTCTTCCTGCAGCTTGAGGATCTGGCGCAGGGTATCCATCTGCCGGCTCATGTGCTCCATCATCTGGTGGACGGCGTTGACCTTCACTTCGCCCTTCTGGAAGCGTTCCAGGGCAAAGCGAATCGCCATATGCTCGGCGGCTTTCATCAGCAGGGGCGTATTGTCGGTTTGCTCCAGTGAAGACTGAGCTGCCAGGCTCCCCAGTAACTGTTGCAGGTTGACTTTGGTATTGGCATCAACCGCGGTTATTTCCTTTTGTAAGACTTCGGTACTGGCGTCGGGATCGCCGCCCACTTCTCCAAATCGGGTCAACAGGCGAATGGTCTGGATGACTTCTTCTTCCTGCAAGGGAACGACGCCGCCTGCCCAATTTCCGCCGCCGCCCGCAACCGGGACCGTACCTTCTGGCACCGGAGAGCTGTTCGGAACGCTGCCCACCAAAGCGCCCCCGGGGGCGCCACCACTCTTCGCGCCTTCAGCCGCCGCGATCAGTTGCAAAAGCTTCTGGGGATCATTGAGCCACTGCTTGAATTCCGGGCCCAGAGTCTGGGCCGCGATCTGGGCCGCAATGCTGATCTCGCCGGTAGAGGGATCGGCGGCCACAAATCTGACTTCGTTGATCCGGATCGAAGCCGATTTGGTGTCCCCGAATGTGCTCTTGATCTCTTTGACCACATCCTGGGCGCGGGATCCGCCCATGGCGAACGCCCTTACCAGTTGGGTAAATTCGTCTTTGGTAACCTGATTGGAAAAATGAATGCTGGCCAGGCCCGCCGTGGTCAGCAACTGAGCGAAACTGCGCTCCGCCTGCCCCGTCTCCAGCGGAATTCCGTCCAGCAGCAGCTTGTTCTCAGAGACCCCCAGCAGGAAGGCCCCGTCGGCTCCTTTGGGCAGTCCGTCTTGCAACTCTTTCCAGGCGGTTGCAAACTGTCCCTCGGTGCGCTTGTGGTCGAGCCCGTACAGGCGGACGTACTTCACCAGGATGTTCAAACTGTGAACGAACGACCGGGCGGACGTGATCCGGCTGCCTTTGCTTGTGTCTGCCGTTGAGATACGTGGCTCCTCTAAATGAAGGGCTTTTGTACCGGCTAAGGGTAATGCGAAACCGTGAGAAGATATACATTACGGAGGTAATAGCGCCAATTCGCCCCCGGTGAAGGCAGGTTCGCGAAGCTTTGCTCTGAGCGCTGATTTTGACCCGTAACTTTTGCTGGGACCCTGCCTGGAACAGCGCCTCGTTCGACTTGGCTGGACAGCAAGGGCTCACCGCTTGAATTAAAACTTCGCTCCTGGCGGCTTTCGGGGTCTCGTCCGCTCATCGCCTTCCGAGGTTGCGCCAAAACGGTGTCAGTCCGGCTAAACTGAAAATCCCATTGCCCACGCCTGCCATGCCGACAAAGCCCGCCAAAAAAAAGTCTGGCCTCGCTTTCTGGATGGAGCGCGTCCTTGAAGAGTGCGACCGGGCCAGTATCGACTTTGCGCCCGATCCGGTACATGACCTGCGTGTGGCCCTGCGTCGTTGTACCTCCATGGCCGATGGCCTCGCCGCTATCGATCCCGCTCCAGCGTGGAAAGACATGAAGAAAGCCGGCAAGCGTCTCTTCCGCCGCCTGGGAGAACTGCGTGACCTGCATGTGATGCAAGAATGGGTGCACCGTCTGGATACGCCGGACGATCCCGTCACTGGACCGCTACTGCAATCGGTCACGGCACGCGAGCGTCAACTGCAAGAGGAAGCGATGCAGGCCGTGGCGGAATTCGACCGCAAGCAGTGGCAGCGCTGGAGCCGCTCCCTGCCCCGCCGCATGGCAAGATTCCGCCCGGGCAGCCGGGTCTTTCGCCACCTGGCGCTCGAGCGCTGGACCCAAGCCCACAGAATGCACCTCCAGGCCGTGCGCACCGGTTCCCCGGCCGCATTTCACCGGCTTCGTATCGGCATCAAGCGCTTTCGCTACATCGTGGAAAACTTTCTGCCGGAAGGGCATGCTGCATGGAGCGATGATCTGAAGCACATACAGGACGTGCTGGGAGAGGTCCACGATCTTGATGTTCTGTGGCCCGCCGCGGTGCAGGCGAATGTCTTTCCCGATAGCGATGCGCGCGCCCGCTGGCGGAAAAGGATTGACCAGGAACGCGCCCAGCGAATCGAGGCCTATTGCCAGAAAATGGTGGCCGGAAATGATAACGATAACGATAACGATAATGATAAAGACTCGCTCTGGCAGGTCTGGCGCCGCCAGCTCCCGGACCGCAAGCAAACCGAATCCGACGCTCTGCTTCGCCTCAAAATATGGGCCTCGCTACTCGACCCCGAGTTCCAGCATTCCATGCACGTTGCCCGGCTCGCCCTTCAGCTCTATGACGGATTGGCGGCATTGGGCACGGTTTTAAAATCCTCCGTCCGGGAGCGCGCTATTTTGCAGGTGGCCGCGCTGTTACACGATGTAGGCATGTCCAAGCACGAA
The DNA here is from genome assembly GCA_050746005.1 of Terriglobales bacterium. Classification (GTDB taxonomy): domain Bacteria; phylum Acidobacteriota; class Terriglobia; order Terriglobales; family Acidobacteriaceae; genus JAIQFF01. Next base: position 17,456 of record JBOGLC010000012.1, on the reverse strand, counting down.
AAGGGTCACCATAAGGCTTCCTACCGGATGATCCGCCGGCTCAGCCCTCCGCTGGGCTGGCGCGCCCACGACTTGCTGACTGCCGGCATCGTTGCCCGTTATCATCGCGGCGCCCTGCCGCGTACCGGACAGAAGGCGCTCCGCGGCCTGTCCCTCCGCCAAAAGCAAGACGTTGTCCGGTTGGCGGCAATTCTCCGCCTGGCCAAAGCCTTCGATTCTGCCCGCGATCACCGCATCGAACGCCTGCAGGTGTTGCAAGGAAACCCGCGAAACAGAATCCTGCTGATCGCAGCCCAAGGCTATTCATCCCGCGACAACCAGGCGGAAGCCATCGCCGCTGCCCGCCACCTGCTCGAAACCATTTACCGGCGGCCCGTTATGATCAAGCCCATGAGGTCGTCGAGCCGAAGCAAGAAACTGAGAAATCAAAAACCCCGAACCCGAAACCGGGCCTAGCAGCCGGCGGTCACGGGCCCGAGGCTGGTCCGCGAAACTAACCAGTCACTTCCATCTTCAGTCCTCACCGCGTACAGATAATTCATGACTCACCCGCAACTGGTAGAGAAAGCCGTGGAGTGGCTGCGCGCCTATCGCTGTGGCGTGGTGCTCTCTGAGCAAGCCTGCGTCAGCGGGGAAATGCCGGACGCCATCGGATGGAAGCGGGCTTGCCACTCCGTCCTGGTCGAGTGCAAGGTCTCGCGCGCCGATTACCTGGCTGACCGCGACAAACCCTTCCGGCAAAAGCAGGAGATGGGATTGGGCTGCGAGCGTTTCTATCTGACCCCTCCGGCCTTGCTTTTCCCGGGGGAACTTCCGGCGGGCTGGGGCCTGTTGGTGCTGCGAAAGAAGAAAGTCGAGGTAATCCGCCGCTCTGCCCGCGACCTGCGTACCCCGGCGGGGTTGGCCTATGAAATGAATCTGCTGCTGGCCAGCCTGCGGCGCGTGGAAATCCGCATCGAGCCCCAAACCATCACCGAGTTCCTCAAATGGAAGAACCGCATGCAGCAATATAACGGCGGCGCCTGGCCCACCGGCCTGGAGCCTACACAGCAAGAGCAAAACTATTTTCTGGAGAACGCAACCCGCGAGCTGCCACCACCGCAAACTACGCACCCACCACGAACTGGTTAAGGACAGATGTCCTCATCTGTCCGGTCGAGCAAAGGTCGACACCGGCCGCATCCAGCGCGAGAGAATTCGAAGCTGAAGGTCTGAAGTCCGAGGTGCGAATATTGACATCCGAAAAAAGCAAAACCGGGCTGGTTGGCCCGGTTTTGAGTGGCGTCGGTTGAGATGCGGTTTACATCACCACGCGGCGCGAACTGGCAACAAGCGTTCTCTGTTCAGTTTGAACAGAAATGTCACTGCTGACTCGTGCCAGCCAAAAATAAACGGAGACGGGAGGAACATGCCTTGACTGTTGCAAGCGGCATGCCAACTACGGCATCATCCGCAGCTTTCTGTGCTGATGGTAATTGATTGATAATAGACTAGTTAGTTGTTGCGTGTAGATGCCTTTGGAGCGCTCCGCTGGCGCTGTGGGAAAAGATTTACTCAACAGGGGAAACCGCGATTCCCCAACTCTAAAGTTCCCGACGCCCTTCCATCGCCTTCAGCATGGTGATTTCGTCGGCATATTCGATGTCGCTGCCCACCGGGATTCCCATCGCGATGCGCGTCACTTTGAGTCCTGCGCGCCGCAATTGTCCGGACAGGTAAGTCGCGGTGGCCTCGCCCTCGATGGTCGGATTAGTGGCCAGGATCACCTCATCCACCTGTCCGTCGTCCACCCGCCGCATCAGATTCGAAATTCGCAACTGGTCGGGCCCGACGCCGTGCAAGGGCGAAATCGATCCATGCAGCACGTGGTAGACGCCGTTGAAGTGCCTGGTCTTTTCGATCGCGGCAATGTTGGTGGGTTCTTCCACTACGCACACCATCCGCTGATTGCGGGTCGCGCTGCTGCAGTAAACGCAGGGGTCGACATCGGTGATGTTGTTGCAGTTGGAACACAGCCGCAGGTTGGCCTTTACATCCCTCACCGCCGCCGCCAGTCCTTCGGCGTCTTCGTCGGAGGAACGAAGGATGTGAAAGGCGAGCCGCTGCGCACTCTTGCTTCCGATGCCCGGCAGTTTTTTTAGCGAATCGATCAGCCGCGCCATCGGCTCCGCAAATTTAGACATAGGATCGATAACTGAGTATTCGAGTCATTGAAACATTGTGTAATTGCAGAATTCAGCAGTCGTAGGGTTTTTGAATTGCTCAAGTTTTACAGTCCCGGAATTCCCATTCCCCCCAGCATCCCGCCCATCGTGGACTGCATGGCTTCATCGACTTTCCTGCCGGCGCCGTTGATGGCCGCCGTGATCAGGTCCTGCAACATCTCGATATCGCCGGCTTTCACCGCTTCGGGATCGATCTTGATGGCCAGGACCTGTTTGCTGCCGTCCATCTTCACCGTGACGGTGCCGCCACCCGACGAGCCTTCCACCACAGTCTCCTGCATCTTCTTCTGCAGGGTTGCATATTGCTGCTTGGCCTGCGACATCAGTTCCTGCAGGTTGAATCCGCCCATGGCGTATGTCTCCAGCTTTCTTCAGCGCTCCCCGCCCCCGGGGCTAGCGCTTTTCCTTGTAATCGATAATCGTGCGAATTTCCGCTCCGAACTTTTCCTTCATGCGCCGGACCACCGGGTCCTGTTCCGCCCGGCCGCGACCGCCGCCATTCGTCGCTACCGGGCGGGCCACAGCCTGGACCGTTCCGCCCGGCACCACCCGCAGCTTCATCGGACGCCCCAGCGCTCCGCTGGCAGTTGCAATCATCAACCGCCGGGCATCCGCGCCCAGCGACATCTCAATCACTTTCTCCGACGCCGCCAGCTTGATCGCCACTTCGTTACCCTGCACCTGCCACTCGCCGGCTTCGAGCATGTTGACCAGTATGCGATGGCCTGCACCGTTCAATGCATTCAGCACAGCATCGCGAACCTCGACCGAACCTGTTTCCGGGTCCGGCCCGGTTTCAGCAGATACCCGCGGCGCCTGCTGCGGCGCTTGCTGCGGCGCATGTTGGACCAGGGCGGGCGCGGCCGCTCCCATGACCACGCTCGCTGCCGCTCCCGCGGCCACTGCGTGCGATCCCGGCTGCGGGGAATTCTCCGCCGAGAGTTCCGGCTTGGATCCGCTCTTGCGCGCTGAATCTGCCGCGAACGGCGAAACATGGGTGGAACGGGTAGTGGACGAAGGTTCAGGCCTTTTGATGTCCGGCACCACCGACGGTTTGCCCAACGGCCGATGCCCGGCGGCGCCGACGGTTTCGCTGAGCAATTGCTCGATCGGCAGCAGGCGCTGTGCGTGGGCCATCTTCAGCAGGCCAAGCTCCAGATGAAAGCGCTGTTCCTGCCGGTAACCGAGTTCACCGTGAGTGCGCAGCATGATCTGGAGATGCCGGGCCAGGTCTTCCTCCTCAAACAGTGCCGCGATGCGCGCGACCCGCTGCCGCTCGTCGCTCGAAATCTGCAACAGGGAGGAATCCGCGCCCGCAACCCGGGCCACGACAGCGTTGCGGAGGAAACGCACCATCTGCCGGGCGAAGTGGGTGGGGCTGTGTCCTTCGCTGATCAAGCGGTCCACCAGCCGCAAAACCGTTTCACTCGACCCCTGGGCCACCGCCTGCATGACTTCTTCCAGCACGCCGGAAGGCGCCGCTCCCACCAGGTTCCGCACCTGTTCGGCGGTCAGCCGCCCCGTAGACGAAGCGATGGCCTGGTCCAGAATGGAAAGCGCGTCCCGCATCGAACCGTCGCCGGCTTCGGAGAGCAAAGCCAGAGCGTCTTCGTCGGCTTCGATCTTTTCCCTGCCGGCAAGGTCCTTGAGCTGGTTGAGAATCTCTTCAAATCCTACCGCGCGGAAGCTGAAATGCTGGCAGCGCGATCGAATGGTTTGGGGAATGTCCTCGGGCTGGGTCGTGGCCAGCATGAAGACCACGTGCCCGGGCGGCTCCTCCAGCGTCTTCAGCAACGCGTTGAAAGCCGCGTCGGTAATCTGGTGCGCCTCGTCGAGGATGTAGATCTTGAAGCGGTCCCGTGCCGGACGGTAGCGCGTGCCCTCGCGCAGCTCGCGAATCTCGTCGATGCCGCGATTGGTTGCGGCATCAATCTCGATCACGTCCACGGAATTTCCGGCGCGGATTTCGGTGCACGATTCGCATACCCCGCACGGTTCCATGACCGGCTTGTCCGAAGACCGGCAGTTAAGCGCCATGGCCAGGATGCGTGCCACTGTGGTCTTACCGATGCCGCGGTGTCCGCTAAAAATGTACCCGTGCGCCGTCCGCCCCTGTTCCAGAGCGTTCTTCAGGGTACGGGTAACATGTTCCTGACCGATTACCTCGGAGAATTTCTGCGGGCGATATTTACGGGCTAAGACCTGGTAGCTCATGGCAAAGGGAACTCTCAATTATACGTGATACCTGCACCAGTCGAGCCCAAGCAATCCGCGTGCAATTGCGCGGGTTCCAGGTTTCCTTCGCGCCTCCTTGTGTATGTGGTGGTTGGTCGCTTTTATCCGCCTCATGGATATCTTTTGCCGTCCAACGAAATAGCCCCTTGCGAAGAAAGCCAGCGAGGAATAGGCTTTTGGGCTGGGTGGGCGCAGGCCGCACCAGGGAGGTCGCATGCAGCTGAAGCTTAATACGCGGGTCTCGAATGGCGTGACCATTGTCGATTGCAATGGCCGGATTGTCTTCGGCGAAGAATCGGCGCTGCTCCGTGATGAGCTGAAGAAATTGATCGGCGAGACGAGACAGATTGTGTTGAATCTGGGCGGCATCAGCTACATCGATAGCGGTGGCCTTGGAACCCTGGTGGCGCTCTATACCACGGCGCAAAACGCGGGAGGCGCGGTGAAGCTGGTCAATCTCACCCAGCGTGTCGGTGATCTGCTGCAGGTCACCAAGCTGCTGACTGTCTTCGAAGTGTACGATAGCGAAGAAAAGGGCATCGAGTCATTCAAAAAAGGCGCGGCTGCGTAGGCTTGGAAATCGGAATGGATCATTCCGAGCGCAGCCCGGGCCGTGCCCGTGTGGCCACGCCGGTCGAGGAACCTTGCATTTTCTTCCGCTTCCAAATTCACATCCGTCCGCATGATCGCTAGAGTCGTCTTTCTCGTCGGCCTCGCGATTGCTGCCAGTGGATTTGTCTCGCCGCCGCTGGCCCTGGCTTTGGGCCTGGTTTTTGGTTTTACCTTTCCTCATCCCTTTGACCGGAGCGCGAAGAAGCTTTCCCGCTACCTGCTGCAGGCCTCCGTAGTCGGACTCGGATTCGGCATGAACCTGCACGACGTGATTCGCGCCGGCCGCAGCGGATTTGTCTACACCGTCTTCGGCATCACTTTCACCATGGTGGTCGGCATGGCGCTGGGTGCGCTGCTCAAAATGCAGCGCACTCCAGCTTTCCTGATCTCGACCGGTACCGCCATTTGCGGTGGCAGCGCGATCGCCGCCGTCGGTCCCATCACCGGCGCCAGCGACGAGCAAATGGCGGTTTCACTGGGCACGGTCTTCGTGCTGAATTCCATCGCCCTGCTCACCTTCCCCGCCATCGGGGCCGCGCTGCATCTTAGCCAGACCCAGTTTGGTCTCTGGGCTGCGCTCGCCATTCATGACACCAGTTCAGTAGTGGGCGCAGCAGCTAAATACGGAGCCGTGGCCTTGGCCGTAGGGACCACGGTGAAGCTGGCTCGGGCTTTGTGGATCGTGCCTATGTCGCTCGGCACCGCGCTCATCAAGCACGCCCGCGCCCGGATTCAATGGCCGTGGTTCATCGCCTTTTTCTGCCTGGCTGCGGTCTGCAACACCTATCTACCCGAGGGGGCAAAGGCGTACGGCCTTCTATGGAGGGCGGCCAAGATCGGCCTTACTGCAACTCTTTACCTGATCGGCAGCAGCCTCTCCATCGCAACCTTGAAAAAAGTCGGACATCGGCCGATGCTGCAAGGCGTAATCCTCTGGCTGCTGATTTCGACCGGCTCGCTGTGGCTGATTCGGATCGGCTGGATTGCGCTGTAAAATCGCCTTGCACCAGGTGGCGACAGCGTCTTTAGTTCCGCTTTGCCGCATTGTCATGCTGTGCGGAGTCGGAAGGGCTGCTGTTTGCCGCTGCCATCACCCGCCCAACTGTTCCAGAACCACAGTGGTCAGGTTTTCGGCAGAGAGCAGGTCCCTCGACTCCGAAGGACGGTTCGCAAGCGAACCATCCTTCTGCGCTCGGGATGACAGAGCGAAATGACCTAGCGAAGATGACGGGCTCTGAGGTACATAAGCGACACCAGCCCATGAAAGCCATGCCGTCCCCGAAACCAAACGCGCGTGACAAAATCTTGGCAACGATCCGCAGCATTCCTCGCGGCAAGGTCTCCACCTACGGCGCAGTCGCGAAAGCCGCCGGATTCCCCGGCGGCGCCCGCCAGGTGGTGGCAGCATTGCGCGGCGCTGTGGGACTACCCTGGCAGCGCGTGCTGGGTGCCGGAGGCGCAATCAAGCTGCGGGGAGACTATGCTTTCGAGCAGCGCTTCCGGTTGGAAGCCGAAGGGGTCACCTTCCGGGGCCGCAAGGTAGACATGAAACTGCATGAGCACAAATTCTCCAAAGCCAGGAAGAAATCCCGCTGAAAACTGCGCCGCTTCGTTTTTGAGGGTCCGGCACCCGCACCTAGCGCTGGCTGATTTCCTTGCTTGCGACTTTCTGGTTGAACTCTTCTGACTTACCCCGCGGTACCGAGAGAGACTTCCAGCGCTGGGCCTGCAGGTGCTTGGCCAGGAATACGATCTGACCACAATGATAGCTATAGTGCGCGATCTGGCGATTGATCGCCTGCATGACCGAGTGCGGATCTCCGCGGATCAGGACCGTGCGGTCAACCTCCGCGTCCGACAAGGGCTCGAGGGCGGTGAAGACGCAGTCCCACCCCTCCTCCCACAGTGCCATCAACGCGGCTCTGGTTGACGGTGGGGTCTCAAATTCGGTATCACGCTTGCGGTCTGTTTTCTCCCCGTCGCTGGTCAGGAAGTTCGTCCACCGTGACCTCATGTTGCCCGCCAGGTGCTTGATGATGATTGCGATGGAGTTCATTTCGCCATCGAGAACGTCCAGAAGCTGTTCATCGCCGACCTGCTCCATGGCCCGCTCGGTTAGTTTCTTGTAGTACCGGAACAGGGAGAGCGAGTCCCGCAAGTAGGACGTAGTCAATTCATGTGCCATCCAGCCCTCGCTTCCTTCAGACTTGGAACTGCTGATCGATTTCGACCTGGTATCCCGCCACCAGGCGGTTGGTCTCATTCGCCATCCCAACCACCGCCATCAGTTCCTTGAACATGGCGTCGGTCATGCCCTTGTTCCTGGCCCCGACGGTATGCGAGGCAATGCAATACCCGCATTGATTGCTGACGCTCACCGCCAGATAAACCATTTCCTTGGTCACCGGATCGAGAGCCCCCGGCCCCATGATCTGCTTGATGTCTTCCCAGGTGCGCTTCAGCGTAGCGGGATCATGGGCAATTGCCTTCCAGAAATTATTGATCCAGTCGGTTTTGCGGGTGGTCATGATGTCGTCATAAACCGCCCGCACTTCGGGACTCGCATCTTCATATTCGATCAGCCCAAGGGTCGCCATGTGTGCTCCAGGTTCGAATCAAAACATTACCGCAAAGACCGCAAAAAGTACCGCAAAGCGCGCAAAGAAAGACTGATCATGACGAGGTTTTCTTTGCGCTCTTGGCGGAATCCTTTGCGCCCTTTGCGGTCAAGAGCTTTTCTACGCGGCTGGCAGTACTCCACTCAGCAACTTTCCCAATCCCGCCGCCGGACAGCGCAAGCCCAGATAAAACTGCCCAAACAGCGCGTACACAGCGCTCACTTCGTCAAAGCGCATTTCGTAGATGAGTTTCTTGAACACCAAAGGATCGTTCGCGAACAAGTCCACGCCCCACTCCCAATCGTCGAATCCGATCGATCCCGTAATGATCTGCCGAACCTCCCCGGCGTAGCGCCTTCCCACCAAGCCATGCTCGTTCATCTGCCGCGCCCGTTCCTCGATGGGCAGGGTGTACCAGTTCCGGGCCTCGCCCCGCCGCCGATCCATGGGATAAAACGAAACGTACCGATGCGGGGGCAGATCCGGAAACAACCGGGGATGCATGGCCTCTTTCTGCCGCGCCAGCACATCCGCGATCTCGCGCTTCCACTCTTCTGAGTGCGGTTCCAGGCCGCGCTCTTTCAAATCCCGATAAGCCTTGATCGTAGACTCGTAGAGTCCCAGCTCAATGACCGAAAGGTAAGAAGTCGCCGGCTCCAGAAAATCGCTCAAGCGCAGGCGCGCCAGTCGCAATTCCACCGAGTTCAGTTCATCAAACGAATTCCGGAAATGGACGAACATAAGGTCGCCCTTGTGCCCCAGCAGAGAAAACATGGCCGACTGTCCGTTGGAATTCTTTTCCATCCCAGCCAGAACGCCCGCGGCCTCGTCAACAATGGCGCTCTGTTCCGCCGCCGCCAGCGACCTCCACGCCGCCCAGCGGACGCGCATCATCTGGTGCAAAACGCTGTACCCCTCAATGGTCAGAGGGACGGGAGGGATGTCGTCGGAAACAGCCTTAGGCCCCGGACGTGACGATGACATGAGCGATCCTCAATGACTCGACGGACGAATAACTTCGACCGACTATTGTAAATGGAGGATCCGCTCTCGTGGTCTGGGAATACGGCACGGAAGTTTCTTCTGCCGGAGAAGTTGCCGCATCCGAATTCTTTATGATCGCGAAACCTTGACGGAGCGGGGCTGAGCCTGCGTCCCTAGCGCCAGCGCTTCAGCTTGGGCCAGAGCTGGGTAAGCGTGCCGAATTTCGCGCCTTTACAAATGAAGACGTCGATTTCACGTTCGAGAGCATAGGGATTGTCGGCGGACTTGCCCACGTACTCGACGTGGTCCCAGAGCCGATCGAGTGTTTCCTTGTTGTCGTCGAGAACAATCATGCAATTGCCCGAATATCCTCGTGGTCCCCAGAGGAAGTAGGTCTGATGGCCACTGAGGGCGGGAGGCAGGCCGTAGCGCCGGCCCAGGAAATCGATGGCCCCCGCCTGACCGTAATCCTGGGCGAAGATTCCGCAGTCGCCGCGCTCCGAGGGACTGAGCCGATTCCAGGCCTGGGCCGTCTCAGCCACGATCTCTTCCCAGCCGAACTGGTCGGCGTACCACTGGGGCAGAATGGCTCTGGCATGGCTGTGTTCCATCACCGGCAACTTCATGGGAAGATATTTTGTGTAAGCGATGAATCGGGCCGGAGAGAGAACCGGCACCACGATTGGAGCCAGGTGAGCGCCGCTAGCGAGCAGCAGCACCACCATGACCGGTTTCATCCACGACAGACGCGGGCGGGCGATGGCCTTTTCGATCGTCACCGCACCCGCCGCCAGCAGCATGGGATAGATCGGAGCGAGGTAATAATTCTTGCCGTGGAGAGCGAAGAAAACGGTATAGCAGACCACATAACTCCAGCCCAGCACCCGGTAGGCTTTCAGGCGCTGTGAAAAGAAGAGCGCAATCAGGCCCGTGATCCAGATGGGTGCGGCCAGAGGATCGACCAGCAGCGTCTGCTGGAAGAAGTAGGGCAATGCCAGCAGCACCACGTCTCGTCCCTCAGCCCGGATGCCTCGCATCAGTTGGATAAACGGCCAGTGGTAGTGAATGTTCCACAGCAAATTAGGGAGAAAAATCAGAAAGGCCGCCAGTCCGCCCAGCCAGATCCATTTGCCGGTGAAAACGCGGCGCTGCTCCGTCAGCAGCAATCCGGCCACGATCCCCAGGCCAAACAGGGCGATGGAATACTTCTCCTCCAAACCCACTCCCGCGACCACACCAAACCAAAGCCAGTTGCGCGGCTGGTTGCGCTTGATGGCGAGAATCGCGAAGTAGGCGCAACCCATCCACAAATTCGGTTCGAGACAGTTCGTTCCTAACAGGCTGCCATTCGAGAGATACTGCGGGGCGATGACGATCGTTACCGCACTAAGCAGCAGAGCGAATCGCCGTCCGCCAAATTCGCGGGCGATGACCGCGGTTTGTACCACCAGCAGAGACGAGGCCAGCGCCGGGATAAAGCGCACGCTGCGAAGCGAGTCTCCCAGCACCGCCCGGCAGACGTGGATCAGGAATGGAATGAGCGGAGGCTGATCTACATAGCCCCAGGCGAGGTGGTTTCCGCAGGCCATGTAATCGAATTCATCGCGGAAGTATCCATAACGATTATTGAAGTAGCAATGAAAGAGGAATTTGGCCAGGGCGATGGCCAGCACTATCCCCATCCCGTGGGCCCAGAAAGATTCTCGGTCTTGATCTGGCGTGGATCGGCTCGTGGAAGTGCTCTCCATAGGGGAGATCAAGGATAATCGTCCCGACCCATATATGTCATGGTCCAGGTTGCGGCAGCTCGATCACGGCTACAATCGAATCGTCTCTTTGGAGGGAAAGCGCCGAAATGAGCCACCTGATCCAACTCACGAAAGAAACTGGCATCGCCATCATCACCATCGACAATCCGCCCGTGAATGCCATCAGCCCGGGTGTCCCGGAAGGAATCTCCGACGCGATCGAGCAAATCAGTCGGGACGCGACTGTAACGGCCGTAGTGGTCATAGGCGGCGGCCGTACCTTCATTGCCGGAGCCGACATCAAGGAATTCACCAAAATGACTTCGGGCAAGCAGAAGACCGGCCCCGGCCTGCTCCCGCTGCTGCTGAAAATAGAGAACTGCTCGAAGCCAGTCGTGATAGCGATTCACGGCTCTGCCTTCGGCGGCGGCCTGGAAGTGGCCATGTCGGGCCACTATCGCGTGGCTGCTCCCAACGCACAAGTCGGACAGCCGGAAGTGAATCTCGGTCTCATCCCGGGAGCGGCCGGCACGCAACGCCTGCCCCGCCTCGCCGGTGTCGCGAAAGCTGTCGAGATGTGTACCGACGGCAAACCGGTCAAGGCCCCGGATGCCCTGAAAGCGGGAATCCTGGACAAGCTGATCGAAGGCGATCTGTTAAGAGGAAGCATCGCCTTCGCCCACGAGATCGCGGGAAAACCCGCGCCCAAAACCCGCGAGCGCAATCAGAAGCTGGGAACGCCGGAGCAAAACGCTTCCATCTTCGCTGCCGCCCGTGAAGCGGTGCACAAGAAGCAGCGCAATCTGATTGCTCCTCTCGCCGCTATCGATGCCATCGAAGCCGCAACCAAACTCCCGTTCGAGGAAGGCTGCCAGGTCGAGGCCAAACTTTTTATCGACTGCCTCTACTCCGACCAGTCGAAGGCGCTGATCCACGTTTTCTTCGGCGAACGCGAAGTGATCAAGGTCCCGGACATTCCGAAAGATACTTCCACTATCCCAGTCAACTCCGCCGCAGTCGTCGGCGCTGGAACCATGGGCGGAGGCATCGCCATGGTCTTCGCCAACGCGGGCATCCCGGTGCTGCTCAAGGAAGCCGACCAGGCCGCTCTCGACCGCGGCCTGGCCAATATTCGCAAAAACTACGCTACCTCGGTGCAGCGCGGACGCTTCACCCAGCAAGCCGTAGACGAGCGACTCAACCTGATCAAGCCCACGCTGAGCTATCAGGACTTCAGCCAGGCCGATATGGTGATCGAAGCCGTTTTCGAAGGCATGGCGCTGAAGAAGGAAGTCTTCGCCGACCTCGATCGCGTCTGCAAGCCCGGCGCAATCCTGGCCAGCAACACTTCGACCCTGAATATCGACGAAATTGCATCCGCTACGTCGCGCCCCGCAGCGGTGATCGGCACACACTTCTTCAGCCCGGCGAACGTGATGCGTCTGCTTGAAATCGTGCGGGGCAAGGCCAGCAGCAAGGAAGTGCTCGCCACCTGCATGCAGCTCTCGAAGAAGCTGGGAAAAATCGGGGTGCTGGTCGGCAACTGCCGCGGCTTCGTAGGCAACCGCATGTTCCATCCCTACGTCCGCGAAGCGGTCTTTCTGGTCGAAGAAGGCGCCGGTGTGGAAGCTGTGGACCAGGCCCTCTACGATTTCGGCATGGCCATGGGCCCGCTCGCCACCAACGACCTTGCCGGACTCGACGTAGGCTGGCGCATTCGCAAAGAATATCGCCACCTGGAGAAACCCGGCGTCCGGCAAGCGTTTGCCGCCGACAATCTGTGCGAGATGGGACGCTTCGGCCAGAAGACCGGCTCCGGCTGGTACAAGTACGACGAGAACCGCCGGCCCACTCCCGATCCCGAGGTCGCGGCGCTGACAAAAGAATGGTCTGCTGCAGCCGGCATTCCCAAGCGCCAGATTCCCGCCGCAGAAATCGTCGATCGCTGCATCTATGCCCTGGTGAACGAAGGCGCGCGCATTCTCGAAGAAGGAGTGGCCTTGCGCGCAGTCGATATCGATATCATCTACATCAACGGCTACGGCTTCCCCGCGTATCGCGGCGGCCCCATGTGGTACGCCGATACCGTGGGCCTGAAAAAAGTTTGTGAACGCATCAACGAGTTTCATCGCACTCACGGCGAACTCTGGGAGCCTGCTCCGCTGCTGAAACAGCTAGCCGCCGAAGGCCGCACTTTCGCCGACTTTGACAAACAAAAAGTTGCAGCCGCATAGCCTCTGGAACCATCCCATAGGGTTCGACCAACGAACAACGAACAACGAACAACGACGAATCACTAACACGACACCCATGAGAGAAGCCGTAGTAGTTGCAAGCTCGCGCACCGGCCTGGCGAAATCCTTTCGGGGCTCCTTCAACATGACGCGGCCCGAAGAGCTGGCGGCGCATTGCATCAAGGATGTCCTGCGCAAAACCCCGCAGCTGGACGCCGCCGAAATCGAAGATGTGATCCTGGGCTGCGGCCAGCCCCACGGAGTGCAGGGCCACAACATCGCGCGTGTCTCCGCGCTGCGCGCCGGCCTGCCGGTTTCTGCCGCCGCCATCACCGTGAACCGGTTCTGCTCTTCCGGCCTGCAGGCGATCGCCATGGCTGCTCACCAGATCGTCGCTGAAGGCGCTGAAGCCGCCATCGGAGGCGGCGTCGAAACCATCAGTCTCATCGTTCGCGACAACGATCCCAGCCTCGCCCTTCAGAAAAAATATCCCGGCATCTATATGGTGATGGGAGAAACCGCCGAGGTGGTAGCCAAGCGTTACCAGATCAGCCGCCAGGCTCAGGACGAGTACGCATTGATCAGCCAGCAGCGCACCGCGCGCGCCCAGCAGCAAGCTTTGTTCGCCGGCGAAATCGCCCCCATCAAAGTCAGGAAAGCGCTGCTGGACAAGAAGACTGGCGCAGTAGTCGGCACCGAAGAAGTCTGCTGTGACCGCGACGAGTGCAACCGTCCCGACACCACGCTCGAAGGATTGCTGGCCCTCAATCCCCACTTCGACCCGCACAGCGGACAGGGCTCGGTGACCGCGGGGAATTCCTCTCAACTCTCCGATGGCGCTTCCGCCACTCTCCTCATGTCGCGCCAGCGCGCCGACGAACTCGGCATCCCCTACAAGCTGATTTACCGCGGCTTTCAGGTCGCAGGATGCGCGCCCGACGAAATGGGCATCGGACCGGTCTTTGCCGTCCCCAGGTTGCTGCAGCGCCAGGGACTGAAAATCGAAGACATCGACCTCTGGGAATTGAACGAAGCTTTCGCCGTGCAGGTCATCTATTGCCGAGACCGCCTCGGCATCCCCATGGACAAGCTCAACGTCAACGGCGGATCGATCTCGATCGGCCACCCCTTCGGCATGACCGGCTCGCGCATGGTGGGAACCATCGCCAACGAGATGGAGCGCCGCAAATCACGTTATGGTGTCGTAACCATGTGCGTGGGCGGCGGACAGGGCGCAGCCGGCCTCTTCGAACGTGCGTAAACGGAATATTCCCATGCCGCCCCGGGTGATTGAAAATCTCGATGCCCTGAAGCCTCTGGTCGGCCAGGAAATCACCGTCACTGATTGGTACGAAATTACGCAGGACCGCATCCGCCAGTTCGCCGAAGCGACGGAAGACCGCCAGTGGATTCATCTCGACCGCGACCGCGCTCGGGATGAATCGCCTTACGCCACTACCATCGCCCACGGTTTTCTAACCCTGTCCTTGCTCAGCCATTTGTCGAAGCAGGCCTTCCAGATTCAGGACGGCGTCGGCATGGCGATAAACTATGGCTTGAACCGAGTTCGCTTTCCCGCTCCCGTTCCCGCGGGCTCAAGCATCCGCGCTCGCTTCACTCTGCAATCGTTAAAGGATGTGGATAGCGCCCGCGAAGCCGTCTTCTCCGTCGTCGTGGAAGTGCAGGACGGACCCAAGCCAGCCTGCGTGGCCGAGTGGATAGTCCGTTACTACCCGGCCGGGTGAGCCCGACTGTTTCGGATTTTGGGGGTGGATCAAATCATCTCCCTGTAACCATTGTCATCCTGAGCGCAACCCGATCATTCGCTTTGCGAATGATCGGGTGGAGTCGAAGGACCCCTGCATTACAGGTGCTGCCGGAGAGGGATTGGCGCGTGGCGGCGCTTTAACACCCGCGACGCAAAAGCAGTTTAGCGGGTTGGGGTCCTTCGACTGCGCAGCTGCTTCGCGAAGCGAAGCCGCTACTCCGCTCAGGATGACAACTTTAAGGCTGCAGCCGGTCGGCCGCTTTTCTCTCTACAAACAGATTCCATCGACGGAGCAGCTTCAGCGCCGGCCGTTGCACCCATCCAGAGCCGGCGTTATAGTTGTCCCGAAACAACATGGAGGTCTCCATGGCCGTGGCCACCCAGAACCCTCTCAACATTCCCGGAGCTCCTCACTTTGCTACGCCCGAGGAGGAACGCCAGCACCGCAAACAGCGTCTGGCGGGGGCCTTCCGCCTGTTCTCGCGTTTCGGATTTGATGAGGGCGTCGCTGGCCACATCACCGCTCGTGACCCCGAACGCCTCGACCATTTCTGGGTCAATCCTTTCGGCATGCACTTCGGCCAGATTCGCGCCTCCGACCTCATTCTGGTGAATAACCACGGCGAGGTCGTGGAAGGGAAGTACCCGGTCAATGGCGCCGCCTTCGCCATTCACTCCCAGGTCCACGCCGCCCGTCCCGATATCGTGGCAGCCGCTCACGCCCACTCGCTGTACGGAAAGACCTGGTCGTCGCTCAACCGCCTGCTCGATCCCATCACGCAGGATGCCTGCGCCTTCTACGATGACCACTCCCTTTTCGCCGACTTCACCGGCGTCGTCTATGAGACTTCCGAAGGCGAGCGCATCGCCGAGGCCCTGGGCAGCAAGAAAGCTGTCATACTCCGCAACCACGGCTTGTTAACCGTAGGTCATACCGTCGAGGAGGCTGCCTGGTGGTTCATCACCATGGAACGCAGCTGCCAGGCCCAGTTACTGGCCGAAGCGGTCGGCACGCCGGTCAAGATCGATCCCGCCAGCGCGGCCGTCACTCAACAACAGGTTGGCTCGCACATGGCGGGATGGTTCCAGTTCCAACCGCTGTGGGCCCGCATCGTCCGCGAACAACCCGACCTGCTGGAGTAAGCAACAAAAACAAAAATGGAGCACGGGCGTCCCGCCGGTGCAAAGCCGAAAGCCACAAAGCCGAAAGCCACAAAGTCAAAAGCCAACCACCACAAGGGCGTCATCCTGAACCCGGCGTCAGCCGGGTGAAGGATCCGGCGCGCATCTTAACGAATTCACCTGAAGCATCGCTCCGACCACGTCCCCTCTCGATCTACACCTTTGCCGCCTCGTGTATCATGCCCTCCGGGGGTTCACCAAGCAGGAGGCTCGCCAACCCGACCATGAACGTGCCGCTTACACCCCTTCGATGCCTGTATCGTGCCGTTGACCTCTACGGAAAAAAGACTGGCGTCGTCTCCGGTTCCAGTTCATTCACTTACGCCCAGTTCGGAGAGCGCTGCGAACGCCTCGCTGCCGGACTGCTGTCCGAAGGCGTTCGCCCCGGCGACCGCGTCGCCTATCTGAGCTTCAACAACCACCAACTCCTGGAGGGCTATTACGGACTGCCGCTGGCTCGAGCCATCTCGATGCCGCTGAATGTGCGGCTACAGCCCTCGGAACTCACCGCCATTCTTAATCACTCCCAGGCCGGCATGCTGGTCTTCGAAAGCGACTTTGCCCCGCTGGTCCAGGAACTGCGAAAAGTTTGCCCCGGCATTCGCCGTTATGTCGCCATCGACCAGCCAGTGCCGCAAGCCGACCTGCTCCTGGAAGATCTGCTGGCGCGCGACCGCGTCGCCCGTCCCGATATTTTCTCCATCGACGAAAATGAAATCGCCGAACTGTTCTACACCAGCGGCAGCACCGGAACTCCCAAAGGCGTCTGCCTGTCGCACCGCACGCTCTACCTGCACGCTCTGGCCCTGCTGGCTTCTTTTCCCTGGCAAGATACCGACGTCGAACTGCACACCATCCCTTTGTTTCACGCCAACGGCTGGGGCCGTCCGCAGAGCATCACCCTGAGTGGCGCCAGGCACGTCATGGTCCGCCGCTTCGAGCCGATGACAGTGTTCCGCCTCATTCAAGAGGAGAAGGCCACCGCCATGACCCTGGTTCCCACCATGGCCAATGCGCTGCTCAATTGTCCGGAACTCGGCAACTACGATCTTTCCAGCATGAAAATGATCAACACCGGTGGCGCGGCTTCCTCGCCGGAACTCATCGCTCGCCTTGAGCGGGCGTTCCACTGCCAGGTGTGTTCCGGCTACGGACTCACCGAAACCAGCCCGGTAATCACCACCGCGCAGCCCAAAGGCACCGTCAATTACGTCGACGAAACCGACCGGCTGAATCACCTGGCCGCCGCCGGCTGGCCCCTGGTCGGCTCCGAGGTTCATGTGGTCGATGACCAGATGCGAGATGTGCCCCGCGACCTCGAAATCGTGGGTGAAGTTGTAGTTCGCGGCGACAACGTCATGGACGGCTATTACCGTGAACCCGATGCCACCAGGGCAGCCATCACCCAGGGCTGGCTGCACACCGGCGACATGGCCGTATGGGACGAGGAAAACTACATCCACATCGTCGATCGCAAGAAAGACATCATCATCAGCGGCGGCGAAAACATTTCCTCCATCGAAGTGGAAAAAGCCATCTTCGCTCACCCCGCCGTTCTGGAGTGCGCCGTGGTCTCCGCTCCCGATCCGCAATGGGGCGAGATTCCGGTCGCCATCATTGTGCTGAAGCCCGGCCAGCAACTGAGCGAAGAACAACTGCTGACGTCCCTGAAGCCCCGCATTGCCAAATTCAAGATGCCCCGCATCGTGCAATTTGTGGAAGGCCCGTTACCCAAGACCGGCACAGGAAAAATGCTGAAACGCCAGCTCCGCGAAACATTCTGGAGCGGCAAAACCACCCGAGTCCAGGGATAAAGTAGTTCCCCTGTCATCCTGAGCGAAGTCTTGCGT
>JBOGLC010000011.1:0-6420 GCA_050746005.1 Terriglobales bacterium | reverse complement strand
TTTGCATTGGCACTTCGCTGGCAGCGGTTCAACTTTGCTTGATCTGAATCTTCACTTCGAAGGCCTACTTCACACATGCATGTTGCAGGGTGGCCGCGACATGCATAGGTCCTTCGCTTGCTTGCCTCCCGCTTCGCGGGACGCAAGACTGCGCTCAGGATGACAAACTGAGCGGAGGGGCTGCTTCGCTTCGCGAAGCACTGCGCAGCCGATGGATTCCTGCGAGCTTGTCCGCTGACTTCACGGGAGTGTGAGTGTCATACGCTGTCATCCTGAGGAAGCGGAAACCTTCGCTGTGCGAAGGGTTCCCGACGAAGGACCTTTGCATTGGCACTTCGCTGGCAGCGGTTCAACTCTGCTTGTTCTGAATCTTCACTTCGAAGGCCTATTTCACATATGCATGTTTGCAGGGTGACCGCGGAATGCATGGGTCCTTCGCTTGCTTGCCTCCCGCTTCGCGGGACGCAAGACTGCGCTCAGGATGACAAACTGAGCGGAGGGGCTGCTTCGGGCCAGACGTTTCGCGAGTTCAGCATGACGCCTCCCTACGCGGGAGACAGTTCAAACTGACCCGGTACCGAATCCGCAGCGGGTGCCTCACGCCGCACTGTGTTGCACGGTTTCTGAGCATGCAGGCCTGCCTCAAGCTAGCGCCACACAGGGCCATCCCAGGCAGAGCCAGCATGCTGAGCTAACCCAATGGTTAGCGGGAGTCATCCGAACGGTTAGTCCGAACGCTTTTGGTTTTCTCTTTTCCGAAGGCCCATCGGCCCATTTTCCAAAGCTTACAAAGAAACTAAGGTTCGCGGCCCCGGCGTGAGCAACGGCATCACGCGTGCTTCTCTGCCCGGCGTTGACAGTGCCTGGAAGCGGGGCATGGGAGGCACACCATGGATACGAATCGTTCTTTTGGCACGCTTCGGCGAACCGCATATCTCAACAAACGCCTCGCCTTGCTGCTGGCCCTGGTTTCAGCTTTCGGCATGGCCGGCGCGGCAGGGTACGCGCAGAACTGCGCTCAATGCATGGCGGAGGTTCTCCCGCCAGACCCTGTGCCCACCGGGGAATGGCTTTTAACCAAGCAGGTAAACGAAGTCAATGTGCTTTTTGTGGCCGCACGCGACGGCAAAGCGGTGGGCGGCCTTTCGCAGAACGATATCTCGGTCAGCGATGACAACAAGAGGCCGGCTGCGATTCTGGGATTTCGCACCGACCAGCAACTGCCGCTGCGCGTTGGCATGTTGATTGATACCAGCAGTTCGGTGACCTCGCGCTTCCGGTTTGAGCAGGCTGCGGCGAACGTGTTTCTGCACCAGACGCTGAATCGAAGCAGCGACCTAGGGCTTGTCCTGGGGTTCAGCAATTACGCGACGGTGATGCAGGAGTTCGTGGCGGACCCGGACTTGCTGTCGAAAGCTGTGGATCAGCTGACGATTGGAGGAGGGACCGCACTCTACGACGCGATTCGAACCGGTTGCCAGAAATTGCGCCAGCCGGAAAAGGACATGGTGGCGCGAGTCATCGTGGTCCTTTCCGATGGTCAGAACAATGCTGGTGTCGGCAGTCTGGAGGGCGCCATCGCGGCCGCCCAAGAAGGCGAAGTCACCATTTATGCCGTCAGCACGAACTACTCAAGGGCGCAGGCGGATCCGGGCGCTGAGCAGGGTAATTCGGCTCTTCGTAAGCTGGCAGAGCAGACCGGTGGGCGAGTGCTATTTCCTGCCGATCCCAAGGCGGTGGGCAAAGCCTTCGCCAAAATAGGTGAGGAGTTGCGAAGCCGGTACGCGGTTTCCTACAAACCCGCAGATTTCAGGCCCGACGGTCACTATCGAAAAATCAGGATAGAAGCGCGACAAATGGGGAAAAAACTGGAGGTTCGCGCCCGTAAGGGATATCGCGCTGAACTGGCATCTTCGCTCAGTGCCGATTCCTCGATCGCAGATGGCAGCCTGATCGTTCCCTCGCGCTAGCATTGCAGCCCGGTCCGAGCCCAGGATCCGTCAGATGTCGTTTCCGGAATCAGCATCAGGAGGTTCCACCATGGCGACAGCAACGGCCGCCCCGAACAAAGGCTTCGAATGGCGTATTCTTCTGGGCCCCACCCATGGATGGCAGATTCCCATTGCGGAGGCCGGGACGGCCGAGCAATCCACTGCGTCCTTAGAACGCTGTGAGTTATGCGGCGAGCCAGCAGACGATGGCAGGCCCATCACGACGAATTCCGCCGGCCAACATCCGATCCACATCGCATGTTCTTAGGCGTTCATGCCTACAGGAACCGGCAAGAATTCCAGCCAGCACACCGTCTAGTCTTCAGCAAAATGAAAAACGTCGCGTCTGTCCCCCGAATTTCGAGTGCGTCATACATGCAGTTTGCAGGGTGGCGGCGACATGCATGGGTCCTTCGCTTGCTTGCCTCCCGCTTCGCGGGAGACAAGACTGCGCTCAGGATGACAAACTGAACGAAGGGCTGCTTCGCTTCGCGAAGCGTTGCGCAGCCGATGGATTCCTGCAAGCTTGTTGACTTCACGGGAGTGTGAGTGTCATACGCTGTCATCCAAGTCCCGACCGGCAAATGAGGTGGCCCCTTAATCCCCAAAATGCTCCCCCATCTTCGCGGTCCCGATGTACACTCTGCGTTCTATGGACAAACTATCGCGGCGCACCATGCTGAAGGGCGCTCTCTCGGGAGCAGCCCTGGCTTCGGTCCCTTCCCTGGCCTGGCCGGAGCAGGCTGTCCCGGTTCAGCGCAAGGGACGGATCAAGCAGTCGGTCTCGCGCTGGTGTTACAAGGAGATTCCGCTCGACCAGCTTTGCACCTACGGGGCGCAGATCGGACTGAAGGCTGTCGACCTGCTTAATCCGGATGAGTACGAAGTGCCGCGGCGCTATGGCCTGGTGTGCAGCATGGGTTATGCCGAAGGCGGCGAGATTAAAAGCGCCCTGAACCGGGTCGAGAACCATGCCCGGATCGAGGAAGGGTTTCGCAAATACATTCCGCTGGCGGCCAAGGCGGGCGTGCCGAACGTCATTACCTTTTCCGGCAACCGCGAGGGCATGTCGGACGAAGAAGGCGCCAGGAACACGATCGCCGGGCTGAACCGGGTGAAGAAGATTGCCGAAGACCACGGCGTCGTGATCTGCATGGAACTGCTCAACAGCAAGGTGGACCATAAAGACTACATGTGCGATCACACTGCCTGGGGAGTGCAGGTGGTGCAGGCGGTGAATTCGCCGCAGGTGAAACTGCTGTACGACATCTATCATATGCAAATCATGGAAGGAGACCTGATCCGGACCATCCAGGAGAACATCCAGTGGCTGGCCCACTTTCACACCGGCGGCGTTCCCGGCCGGCATGAACTGGACAATACCCAGGAGGTGCAGTGGGACGGCGTCATGCGCGGCATTGCAGCTACCAGCTTCCAGGGCTACGTGGCGCATGAATTCGTGCCTACTCGCGATCCGCTGACGTCGCTCCGGCAGGCCGTGGATTTATGCGATGTATGAGTCTGCCACCGAGTGGGGCAGACTGCGGGCAGGACGTTCGTCTTGGCAAATGCCCGGAATGACGGACGTTGCGACCGCTGCAACAGCAGGTCCCTCCACTGCGCTCGCTGCGCTGCGCTCCGGTCGGGATGACAGGGTTTTTATGATTGCGGGCAGATGTGCCGGCACTGGCGTAACCTCCTCTACCCGCCCGCCCTGCATCAAAATACAAGCCATGTGGACGGGCGCGAAAATCGTGGGCGGCCTGGCGCTGTGCGGAATCTGGTTTATCGCGACCTCCGCGCAATCGCAGAATCAAAAGGCTCCTAGCTCGGTTGCCGTTGAGCGCGTCCGGCACGAGAAGGCGAAGCGTCCAGAACCGGCTGCCTTAACTCCCGAGGACGGATTGTCGGTGATCGCGGCGGCGCTGGACGGACTCGCGACGCGGCAGCCGGACTGTTCACACCTGGTGCACGCCGTATATGTTCGGGCCGGGTTTCCCTATCCCTATGCGAGTTCTACCGATCTCTATGACGGAGCTGATGACTTCCAGCAGGTGACGCATCCGCAGCCTGGCGATCTCGTGGTTTGGCCCGGGCATGTGGGCATCGTGGTCAATCCGGCGCAACGGCTCTTTTTCAGCCGGCTGCGGCGCGGGCCCGGGGTTGAGGCCTATGACGCGCAGTACTGGAAAGAGCGCGGGCAAGTCAGGTTTTACCGCTACATCAAGACCGGTCCGGCTCATGTGGCGGCAACGCGCCTGCTTATGAGCCCGCGACACAAGTAGCTCGCCCGCTGAAATCGGAAATCTGCAATGTTTCCTGTGAGACCGGGAAGGCGGTCCGGCGCTCCTGCCTTGTGAGATAATTTTCTTTCGCTGATTTCGCAGGATGGGATTGCGAGGAACTTCATGGCGGAGCACAGAGTCTTTTGCGTCAAGCTGAAAAAGGAACTGCCGGGTCTGGATGAACCTCCGTTTGATACGGAACTGGGCCAGAAAGTCTATGAAAACGTCTCCCTCGAGGCCTGGAAGGGGTGGACGGAATTCTGCAAGATGCTGCTGAACGAATATCGGCTCAACCCTGCCCGCCGCGAGGACCAGGCGGCGATCGTCAAGCAGATGGAGCAATATTTTTTCGGCGAAGGCGCAGCCCCACCTAAAGAATACGTGCCTCCTGCCTCGCAGTAAGTTCTCCAAAAATAATGCAGGCGCGAGCGCCCCCGCTCGTGCGGAAGCGTCCGTGCTGCCGCACGAGTGCCCTTACTGGTGCGGAGTGTTTCTTGGCGCTGCTGCACGGCCTCGCTCGTGGGGGAGGCGTGCTTGGCGCTGCTGCACGAGCGGGGCGCTCGCGCCCACATTTGGTTACTGCTGCACTGTTTTTAGTGCAATTTTCATCATCCCGTAACATTCACTTTTTAGAATTGAGGGGATGAGTTCCGCCGTCTACGACACGCTCATCATTTCCGACCTGCATCTGGGGTCTGAGATCAGCCGCGCGGAACAGGCCACGCGGATGCTGCGGGAGAACCGTTTCCGGCGGCTGGTCCTGCTGGGCGACATCTTTTCCGACCTCAACTTTGGGCGGCTGACCAAGCCCCACTGGAAGTTCCTCGGGTACATCCGCAAGCTTTCCAATCCCAAGCGCGGAATTGAAGTGGTCTGGGTGGAGGGAAATCACGATCGCGGATTGAGCAACATCATGTCTCACCTGGTGGGTGTAAAGGTGTACGAGGAATACGAGTGGGAGTTTGAGGGGCACCGCCATCTCGCCATCCACGGTCATCAGTTCGATCGCTTTGCGGTCAACAATCTGCTGCTCAGCAGCGTGGGAACGCTTCTGCATCTGCAACTGCAGAAACTCGATTTCAAAGGCAAGGCCTTCTCCCGCTTCCTGGATCGCTTGAACGCGCGCTGGCTTCGGCTGTCCTCGAAGGTGGCCGCAGGCGCCATCCTGCATGCGCGGATGCACCATGCCGATCGCGTCTTCTGTGGCCATACTCACCAGGCGCTGACTCAAGAACGCGACGGTGTCTCCTATTACAACTCCGGCAGCTGGACGGATTTTCCGCCTACTTATCTCACCATCGACTCGAGCGGAGTCCAGATCCATGAATACCGCGAAACCGCAGCCGGCCAGGAACCCTCGCCCACTGATTCCGAATCAGCCGAGGCGGCCGACGATTCCGAGTTTCTCGAAGAGGCCGAATACGAGAGCGTGGGCTGAGGGCATTTCCCGGCTTCAGAAATGCAGAACAACGCCGGTGGACAGGCGAAAATTGTTTTGCGTGGTGCTGAAGAAGCGGGTTTGGAGCATATCGCCTTGCACCCGCAAGCCGATTCCGTGAATCAACCGATAGTCGATGCCTCCGCCCAGAGCGCTGGCAAATGAAGTGTCCGAGTCGGAAAAGCCGGAAGCGCTCTGGTGAATGTGCGAAGCTCCGAATAAGGCATGAGCAAAGGGAGTAAACTTTCCGATCCCGACGGACACTCGGGGGCCAAGAACCACGGTATTCATCTTGGTATCGGCGCTGACGGCGACGCCCGGAATATTCTGTGAGCCGTACAGGCCACTGAAATCGGCTACGAATCCAATCCAGGGAAGGACTTTGCCTTCGAGAGATCCGTTCCAACCATTGAGGTTGGTTCGGCCGTTGGCGGAAAAGTCGGCACTGCCGTAGGAATATCCGAAGAAGACGTTTCCGCGAGTTGGGATTTGAGCCAGGGCTGCGGCGGGCAGCAGCAGGAGAATGAATGCGATGATGATGAGTTTGGGCACAACAATCCTCACAAGTTTGGATTAGGGATCTTCAAACTTTAGATGTGAGATGAGGGGGCATGGTTGTGGCGAAGATTGCCCGGCGTCTTTGCGACGTGAAATGTAGGCGCGAGCGCCCTCGCTCGTGCAGCAGCGCCACCACTCGCGCCTACAT
>JBOGLC010000010.1:0-33681 GCA_050746005.1 Terriglobales bacterium | reverse complement strand
CGTATGGAGAACGCCATCGCGAACCACGAGTTCGAGAAGGCGCGCTTCTACTCGGATGAGGAACGCAAGGAGCGCGAGAACCTGCGCGCTCTTCGCGAAAAATACCACCTCGATGAATCCTCCACCGGCGTTGTCGGTCGGGAGGACATCGAGGACGTGGTATCGCGCTGGACCGGCGTGCCCATCACCTCCATTAAAGAAGAAGAGTCCCAGAAGCTGTTGCGCATCGAAGAGGAGCTGCACAAGCGGATCATTTCGCAGGACAAAGCCATCGTGGCCCTGGCCCGCGCCATTCGCCGCAGCCGGGCCGGCCTGAAGAGTCCGAACCGTCCGATTGGCTCGTTCCTGTTCCTCGGCCCCACGGGCGTGGGCAAGACCGAAGTCGCGCGCACCCTGGCCCAGTTCATGTTCGGCAGCGAGAAATCGCTGGTGCGCTTCGATATGTCCGAGTTCATGGAGAAGCACTCGGTCTCGA
Source organism: Terriglobales bacterium (assembly GCA_050746005.1). Taxonomy (GTDB): domain Bacteria; phylum Acidobacteriota; class Terriglobia; order Terriglobales; family Acidobacteriaceae; genus JAIQFF01. Next base: position 33,206 of record JBOGLC010000010.1, on the reverse strand, counting down.
AGCTGATTGGCTCGCCTCCGGGATATGTTGGCTACGAAGAAGGCGGACAGCTCACCGAGCGCGTGAAGCGCGCGCCCTACTCTGTCGTCCTGCTCGACGAAGTCGAGAAGGCGCATCCTGACGTGTTCAACATCCTGTTGCAGGTGTTCGAAGACGGCCAGCTCACCGACGGCCTGGGCAACACCGTCGACTTCAAGAACACGATCATCATCATGACCTCGAACATTGGCGCCCGGCACCTGCAGAAGCGCGAGGGCCTGGGCTTCCAGTCGAGCAATGAGGACATGATTTCGGGCAAGATCGAAGACCTGGTGAAGGGCGAAGTCAAACGCACCTTCAATCCGGAATTCCTGAACCGCCTGGACGAGATCATCCTGTTCACCGCGCTCAGTGAACAAGACCTGATCCAGATTCTGGAACTGATGGTCAGCCTGTTGAACCAGAACCTGGCCCAGAAATCGATCACGGTGACCGTAACCGACGAAGCCAAGAAGTGGATCCTGAGCCAGACCCTGGGCGATCGCAGCTACGGCGCACGTCCCCTGCGGCGGGCTCTGCAGAAGTACATTGAAGATCCGCTCTCCGAGGCGCTGATCCAGGGCACGATCACCACCCGCCCGGCCTTTATCGAAGTCTTCCTGGATGGGCAGAAGCTCTACTACCGTCCGGTGGATTCGGAGAAGACCGAAGGCGTGTTGCTGTACGAAAATTAGGTAGTGGCTCAGTTTGAACTGTCTTCCGCTCTTGGAGGCGTCATGCTGAGCTTGCGAAGCATCTAGCGTGAAGCGGATATGCAGCCGCCAGATCCTTCGGGACTGAAGTCCCTCAGGATGACACCGGGGGATGGGCCTTTCAAACTGACCCACTACCGAAAATTAGCGCGACTGCTTTCAGCTATCGGCCGTCAGCTTATGCTGGCGGCTTTATTTTAACTGGATGTTCTTTGCAGTCTTTGAGTTTAAAAGCTTTAACCGCAAAGGACGCAAAGAGATTCCGCAAAGTTTCGCAAAGGAAATCTTAGCTGCTTGGAACTCGTACTGTACTCCGCCGTCTGGTGCCCTGATTGTCGCGTCGCCAAACGCTTCCTGCAGGGTCACAACATCCCATTCAGGGAAGTTGATATAGAAACCACGCCCGGCGCTGCCGATGAGGTGGTCAAGCGGACCGGCAAGCGCTCTATCCCGCAGTTCGTCATCGACGGCGAATGGGTACAGCCGTACCGCCTGGGTGAGGGCTTCCTCTACGAGGAAATGTCCGAACGCCTGGGTATAAAACAGCTTTAGGTCCACCCGTACATAACCTTCCGTACCCTAGAAGCCCCTGCCTTTAGGCCGCAAGATAGTAGGTCACAAGGCTGCCCGGCGGATATGCGTTTCCTTCCCCCTCTGCTAGCGGCGGCTGGTTCGTCCTCATGGTCGAGAACCATCATTCGTCGGAAGAAGAGCCGGTCTGCACCACCTGGGCACGGATGGTGGAAGTTGTGCTGGGCCTGTTTCTGATCGTGGGGACGGGCGTCATGGCCCACTACTACGCGCCACCCGCTGCGCTCCCGATACCGGCGCCGGCGCCAGCGCGTCCCGCGATGACCAACGACCACCAGGAGGAGTTGCGCCAGCTAACGCTCGACGTGGACGAACTCAAGCAGGAACAGGCCATGCCTGCCCTGGTCCTGAACCGTTATCGCAATTCAATCTGCTACATCTATGGCGTCTACCATGTTTCCCTGCCGGGACAGCGTCCCGCGGTTCGGGCCCGCATCTCCGGGACCGGGTTCGTAGTGGCGGAAGGGCTACTGGCCACCAATCGCCATGTGGCTGAGCCTTGGTACGGAGACGCCGAAGCGGACGCCCTGATCAGCAAGGGGGCCAAGCCGGAGCTGGAGAAACTGGTGGCTTTTTTCCCGGGATTCCCTCTGCCGGTAGATATCACTCCGCTGGTGCTGTCGGCAAACGGCGATCTGGCGGTGCTGCAAGTGGAGAATTCGCAGGCCATCAGCCGCCTTCGCCCGCTGCCCTTGGCTGAGAGAGCCTCAAATCCTGGAGAATTGGTCGCCGTGGTGGGATATCCCATGGGCGTGCTGGGCATGGTGGCAAAATCGCCTCCCGCGGTGTACGAGCGGCTGGCCTACCGCCGCGATGATATCGACGCCGCCAACGAACTGGCTGCGCTCTCGCTCATCCGTCCGTCCGCCACCTGCGGACACCTGGGAGACGTGGTGGGCGACAAACTGATCTACGACGCCCCGACCGCCCACGGCGGCAGCGGCGGCCCGGTATTCAACTCGCAAGGCCAGGTGATCGGCATCAACGAAGCGTATATCGACGGTTTTTCCGGCGGCACGCTGGGCGTCTCGGTACAGGCTCTTCGTCCACTGATCGCGGCGGCCCAGAAGAGAGTTAGTACAAGCACGCCAGCGCCTGCGAAACAGCCCAACTAACGCCGCCCATTAAATTATGTCGTCATCCTGAACCCGGCTTCAGCCGGGTGAAGGATCTGGCGGGTATCGTTATGAGTTTGGGGTTCACTCGTGACCTTCGTCACAGACTCCATCGCTCAGCTGGCTACTTGGGCCGCGGGGTCCCTGCCGACCCGCGCCAGATCCTTCACGGCCTGAAGGCCGTTCAGGATGACGCCATCGGGAAATAGGGATTACAACCCGACGCCGACGCCGACGCCGACGCCCCACCCCAAATCGGCGTCATCCTGAACCCGGCTTCAGCCGGGTGAAGGATCTGGCGCCATCACCGAGTAAGGATTACAACGGGATGCCGGAACCGCCACGAGCCCCCACCCCCGTCATCCTGAACCCGGCTTCAGCCGGGTGAAGGATCTGGCGCGCCTCGTTATGGGTCTGGGGTTCACTCGTGACCTTCGTCACAGACTCCATCGCTCAACTGGCTACCTGGGGCCGCGGGGTCCCTGCCGACCCGCGCCAGATCCTTCACGGCCTGAAGGCCGTTCAGGATGACGCCATCGGGAAATAGGGATTACAACCCGACACCGACGCCGACGCCGGCACCCCACCCCGAAACCGCCGTCATCCTGAACCCGGCTTCAGCCGGGTGAAGGATCTGGCGCGTATCGTTATGGGTCTGGAGGCGAAGGTGTGATCTTCGTCACAGACATGCTTGCGTCGGGCGCTTACCCTACGAGAGAAAAGCGAGGAAAGCCCCGTGAGTAAGCCGAGACACTTCTACGTGTACATCATGACCAACGGCCCTCGCTCGCACGTCCTGTACGCCGGAATAACAGGCAACCTGCCACGCCGCGTCTTCGAGCACAAGAGCAAACTGAGTCCTGGGTTCACCAGTCGCTATAACCTGACTCGTCTGGCCTACTACGAGATGTTCGTTTATCCCGCTGAGGCGATCGCCCGCGAGAAGGAAATCAAAGGCTGGCGGCGCAGCAAGAAGATCGCACTCATCGAAAGCATGAACCCGCATTGGCACGACTTAGCCGCCGAATGGCAGGATGTGCATAAGCCAGTCGACCGGGCCCCTGCCGATCCGCGCCAGATCCTTCACGGCCTGAAGGCCGTTCAGGATGACGCCATCGGGAAATAGGGACAGCGGATTACAGCAGATGCAAGTACCCACCCCGAAACCGGCGTCATCCTGAATCCGGCTTCAGCCGGGTGAAGGATCTGGCGGGTAGCGTTACGGGTTTGGGGTTCACTCGTGACCTTCGTCACAGACTCCATCGCTCAACTGGCTACTTGGGCCGCGGGGTCCCTGCCGACCCGCGCCAGATCCTTCACGGCCTGAAGGCCGTTCAGGATGACGCCATCGAGAAATAAGGGACAACGGATTACAGCAGATGCAAGTACCCGCGCGGTCGCGCCGGCCTGAGGCCTGCGACTTGACGTCAGCGGAACTTCTTCACCCATCCGGCTTCACGGACGTGTTCCTCATCGAGACGGCGCAGTCTCGCCGCCATGATTCCCGGCCTGCCAAGATATCCAACAAGATGCCGCGGGTCTTTGCGTTCCACTACCGGCAGGCGGCCGATGTTATTGCGCAACATCTTGGCGGCAGCGTCATGCAGCGTTTCGTCCGGATAGGTCACAATCACTTTGCGGCTTCCAGCTTGAAGTAGACTCATCGCTCCAGTTGGATCGACGTCGAGCGCCCGAAACACATCACCCCGGGTGATGACTCCCGACAGCTCATTCTGCGGGTCGATGAGGAACATCCCTTGATGACGGCTGATTTCAGGCTCGTGGCGGGCGATGCGTTCAGCCAGGTCGCGGACCGGCATCCCGGAGGGCAGAGTTGGAGCTTCACGGTCCATGGTCTCCGCGACCACCATCTGTTGCAATATGTCGGTTTCATAATCCTGGTGGATGCGCAGTCCACGCCGGATCAATTTCTCGGTCATGATGGAGGCCCTGGGCATGAGAAGGATTGCGACCCCGTCGGCAATGACTGTAACCAGCATCAGCGGCAACACAGAGTTATAGTCACGGGTAATTTCAAAGGCGAAGACAATGAAAGAGAAGGCCGCGCGGGACGCCGCTCCAAATACCGCACCCATCGCCACCAGGGCGAAGGCCCCGGCTGAAAGGTGGGCGGCGGGCAAAATCTCGTTTATCCCGATCGCAAATACCCCGCCCAGCGCCGCGCTCGACATGAACATGGGCGCGAGTAGACCGCCAGAGGTTCCCGATCCCAACGAAATGACCAGGGCCACGGCCTTGGCTACCATGATGACGATCAGCAGCTTCCATCCGAGATTCGCATTCAGAATGTCGCTGATGGTGTCGTAGCCCACGCCCAGTACTCGCGGAACGAAATATCCGATGACGCCCAGCCCCAGGGCTCCTATAGCCGGCCACCAGAGGTCGTCAACCGGCAGCTTTTCAAACTGGTCTTCCGTCCAATAGAGGAATTTGCTGAACCCGACGGCCGCCAGTCCACAGATCACACCCAGCAACAGATAAAAGGGTAAAGCACCGGGCACGCCGAAATCCATGGCAGTGACCGTAAACATGGGACCGGCGCCTAGCAGTTGCATGTGAACCGCGGTTGCAAGCGTGCTGGCAACAACCAGAGGAATAAACGAGCGCGCTTTGAATTCAAACAGCAGCAACTCGATGGCAAGAATTACGCCGGCAATCGGCGTATTGAAGGTTGCCGACATGCCGGCCGCGGCGCCGCAAGCCAGGAGCACTTTGCGTTCTGACGCGGTAGTGTGAAAAATCTGCCCCACCAGCGATCCCACGGCGCCGCCGGTCTGAATAATAGGACCTTCAGCGCCGAAAGGACCGCCCGTACCGATGGCGATGGCCGCCGAGATCGGCTTCAGAATCGCCACCCGCGGCTGAATGCGGCTGCGATTAAAAAGCACCGCCTCCATGGCCTCGGGAATGCCGTGCCCCTTGATCTTCGAGGACCCGTATTTGGCCATGATGCCGACGATAATTCCGCCAATGACCGGAATCGGAATGACCCACAGCCCAAGATGATTGTGACGAGCGCTGGTGAAGTCGGCGGCGAAGCGTCCGTAGAAAGCGATGTTGGTCAACAGACCGATGAGCCGGTAAAGCAGGAACGCGATGCCCCCGGCGGTCAGGCCAATCGCCGCAGCCAGGAACGAGACCAGCACCATGCGGAATTGGGCGGGCTCGGCCAGAGAGGTATCTCCGACCTGTGCACCCGTGACCGCGATCGCAGGATAGGGGTCGAGGCCTGCGCACTCTCCGGAAACTTCCTTATCATTCGACTTCGACACCCCTCACCCGCTTTCCCGAATCGTCCGAAAGTAGTCTTGAGGCGCGGATCCCCGGGCGCGCCTGACAGGGCGAATCACTCGTTCCAGCGCCGCTACCAGGGCCGGCCCCTGGGTGCGCAGCTCGGTCTTGTGGCCCATGGACAATGTCCGAAGTATTTTCTCGCCCTTGGAGGTCAGGCCCAGCAGTACCTGACGCCGATCCTCGGCTGCGCGGCTTCGTCGCACCAGGCCTTCGGCGGACAGCCGGTTCACGAGCTCGACGGTGCTGTGGTGCTGAATCTGCAGGCGCTCAGCCAGAGTCCCGATGGTTGGGCGCATTTCGGCCGGCAGTCCCTTGAGCGCCAACATCAACTGGTGCTGCTGTGGCTCCAGCCCCATTTTCCGGGCTGCCTGTTCGCTGAAATGAAGAAACCGGCGGACCTGATAGCGTAGCTCGGCCAGTGCCTGGTAATCGGAAAGGGCTAGAGTTTTTTCCATGCGAATGCGTGATCGCTTTCATTTATATCGTAACACGATATAAATATCGGATAAAATCTGTGGGCCGATGCGCGCCAGATCCTTCACGGCCTGAAGGCCGTTCAGGATGACGCCATCACCGAGTAGGGATTACAACGGGATGCCGGAACCGCCACGAGCCCCCACCCCAACTCGGCGTCATCCTGAACCCGGCTTCAGCCGGGTGAAGGATCTGGCGCGTATCGTTACGGGTGTGGAGGGGGATTCTTACGCTTTGACCACTTTGCCGCTGCGCAGGCAGGAGGTGCAGACGCGGATTCTCTTGGTCGCCGCGCCCACCTTGGCATGGACCGGCCGCAAATTTACATTCCAGCGCCGCTTGGTGATGTTGTGGGCGTGGCTGATATTGTTGCCAAATTGCGGCCCCTTGCCGCAGATATCACATACGTGTGCCATTGACTGCTCCAGGTGAGTTCGGAACTTAATCTGTAAAATATAGATTTTACCGGATTTCGCCTGCTTTCGACAACTTCGTATTCCATTTGGCCGCCAAAAGCAAAGCGGCCCCGGATATCTCCGGGACCGCTTCTAAATCATGGGTACTTACAGCACCCTGCGACGGTTTTCAGTATAAACCGCGCTGTCCGAGAGTCGAGTCACCATTGTCGGGAGCCTATCCCTGCGTTGCTCCCACACAACCCACGCTCCCTCGGAGCGTGGACCCGACGGGATTGGAACCCGCATCCGACCGTCGCAGGGTGCTGTGTTCCCATTACACTACGGGCCCGCTGGGGAGGCTATCGCTCGTCCCTCCTCGTGGTCACGGTCATGCGTCACAATAAATTCGGTTGCTTCTCAGAACAGGAAACGCCGGAATTTCGCCGTGTGCGATACTGAAATCATGGCCCCGGCTCCCGATCCCAAGTCGGTGAAAGTAAACCTGACCACGGGCACCGGTGTCGACATCGAGTGGAAGGACGGCCACCAATCGCACTACGCGTTTCCCTTTCTGCGTGAAGCCTGCCCCTGTGCTCTTTGTGACGATGAGCGGGGCAAGTCCGGCCGCAAGCCCGGCGAGCCGCCTAAACTCGCGCCCGGCGCGCTCCCTATGTTCAAGCAAGCCGCCAGACCGTTGTCTGCCGACGCCGTGGGCAAATACGCCATCAAGTTTCACTGGAATGATGGGCACGAACTGGGCATTTATTCCTGGCAGTTTCTGCGCGATGTGTGTCCATGCGAGGAGTGCAAGGCTGAGCGCGCAGCGGCCAAGACCGGATAGGCCCGTTGGAGAAGGTAAAATCTATAGTGAACCCCGGAGCCGCTCCGCATTTGTCTTTTCTCGATCAACTCAATACGCAACAACGCGCCGCCGTTGAAACCACGGAAGGCCCGGTGCTCATCCTGGCTGGCGCGGGCAGCGGCAAGACCCGGGTCATCACTTTCCGCATCGCTTATCTCATTGAAAGTCTGGGGGTGATGCCCGAGTCCATCCTGGCCATGACCTTCACCAACAAGGCTGCGCAGGAGATGGTCGAGCGGGTGGACAAGCTGGTGGGCGGGCTCTCCATCGCCAAACCGACAATTTCCACGTTCCATTCTTTCTGTGTGCGCGTGTTGCGGCGGGATATCGAACAACTGCGCATCCCTTCGACCGTTCCCGGTCAGCCGCCCATCGGATTGACGAAAAGTTTCATCATTTACGACGAATCCGACCAGCAGCAGCTGGTGAAGTCCGTGATGCGGCGCCTTGGGATTGACGACAAGCAGACTACGCCGCGCTCGGTGCTCTCCCATATTTCATGGGCCAAGAACCATATGCTCGATCCGCAGGAAGTGTATCTGCAGTCGGGCGATCCCAAGACCGAGAAGGTGGCCCACATCTACGAGGAGTATCGCAAGGAGCTGCGCAAGGCCAACGCCCTCGATTTTGATGACCTGCTGCTGGAGACGGTGCGTCTGCTGAAGGCCGTCCCTGCGGTTCGCGACTATTACAACCGCCGGTATCAGTACGTGATGATCGACGAATATCAGGACACCAACCGCCCGCAGTACGAACTGATGCGACTGCTGGCCGGGAGCCATCACAACATCTGTGCCGTCGGGGATGAAGATCAGTCGATTTATTCCTGGCGCGGAGCGGACATTCGCAACATCCTGGAATTCGAAAAAGATTTTCCCAATGCAAAGATCGTCCGCCTGGAGCAGAACTACCGCTCGACGCAGAACATTTTGCAGGCCGCGTCGAGCGTGGTGGCGAACAACCTCAAACGCAAGGGCAAGAACCTGTGGACCTCGCGCCAGGGCGGCGCCAAAATCGGGTACTACGAAGCCCCGGACGGCGAAAACGAATCTCTTTTTGCCGCCGACTACATTTCGAAATACCTGCGCGAAGCCGCCGACCAGGGCGAGACCGCCCGCGCCGCCGTGCTCTACCGGACCAACTCGCAATCCCGCCTGTATGAAGAGGCCATGCGCCGCTACGGGCTGAAGTATCACGTGGTCGGCGGTTTCTCTTTTTATGAACGCGCCGAGATCAAGGACATGATCTCCTACCTCAAAGTCATCCACAATCCGGATGACTCCATCTCGCTGCTGCGGGTGATCAACACCCCGGTCCGCGGGATCGGCAAGACCAGCATTGAAACCCTGGAACAGGTCGCGCTCGAGACCGGTCTTTCCCTGTGGGGAGCGATTGCGGAAGTGGTCAAGCGCCAGCTTCTTCCCCAGCGGGCGGTTGCTGCCCTGAAGATTTTCACCAACATAGTTGAGGATGGGCGGGCCATTCTGGCTGGAAGCTACGCCGAACGACTGGAACAGACAGCCGTGGCCGAGGTGGAGGGGAACGAAGAAGCGTCCGTCGAGGAAGACGATACCGATTTCAGCCTGGGTAACTTCTCGTTCGACTTCAGCGAGCCCAGCGAAAGCAGCGCCAGTGCTGCACGGGCATTACAGCCGCCGGCAAGGGCGCCCGACGAAGAAGTGGAGGCAGGACACCTCCGGGAAGAAGACAGCCGGCAGGATGCCGGCGCTGCCGACGCCCCGGTTGCCAGCACGGCGGACATCCTGAAATTTCTCATCGACCGTACCGGATACATCAAGCTGCTCGAACAGGAAGACACGCCCGAGGCCTACTCCCGCGTCGAAAATCTTCGCGAACTGGTCAACGCGGCCATGGATTCCCGCGACCGCGGCGAAACTCTCGACCAGTTCCTCGATCATGCCGCCCTGGTCAGTGATGCCGACGCTTACGACGAGCGCGCCCAGATCACTCTGATGACCCTGCATGCAGCCAAGGGCCTCGAGTTCCCGCTGATTTTTCTGGGCGGCCTGGAAGAAGGCCTGTTCCCGCACTCGCGAACTTTCCTGCAGCCCGATGACATCGAGGAGGAACGCCGGCTTTGTTACGTAGGCATGACCCGCGCCATGGACCGGCTGATTCTGACTCGCGCCGTCTACCGGCGCCGTTACGGGACTGATCTGCCCGAAGCCAGTATTCCGTCGAGATTCCTGGAAGAGGTACCGGCAGGATTAGTCGAAGAACTGGGACAGTCTCGAAGGCGGGAGAGAGCTGCGCGGGCGAGTCGCCCGCGACCCCACGATCAGGAACCAGGCTCCACCCATTACGCATACGAAGACGAAGACCAGAGCGCGGCCTGGACGAATCCGCAGAAATCGCGCGCTGCGGCCCCGTCTTATTCCGGCAAGTCCTATAACTCCATCGAGAACATTGCCGACTTCTTCGCCTCGCGAGGCAAGAAGTTCAGCATCCCCAGACTGCCGGTCGAGGAGCCAAAGGGCAGAAAAGGTTTCCGTCCGGGGCAGAAAGTTCGCCATCCGAAATATGGCGAAGGCACCGTCTACCAGCGCGAAGGAGAAGGTGAAGATGCCAAGATTACGGTACAATTCCCTCGCTTCGGTTTGAAGAAGCTGGTGGAGAAGTATGCGCAGCTGGAGGGGGCCTAGACTTCAGCTCCTGGCTTCTAGCTTCTAGCGACCTAGCCGCGAAGCGGCGCAAGAATATAGCCCCGGGCGCAAGCCCGGGGTGAGCAGCCGAAAAAGGCCAAGCCCTGAAAGCGAAAGAAACAGCAGCGCCCCAGACCAGGCCAAATTTGAAGCAAAATTTAAGGAGAACCAACAGCACTCATGGCAAACACAAGCAAACTGAGCAAGGCAGAACGCAAGAAAACCAAGCGCGCGTCGCGCAAGAAACGCAAGGCGGAAAATCCGCTGAAGCCGCGCGAATACGCCCGCGGTTCAGCCAAGAGCAAAGTGAAAAAGATGGCACGCGGCACGGCGAAACGCTAGATCATGCTGGTGTGGGCCCGGGTCTCTGACCCGGGCAGGGCGGGTCAAAGACCCGCCGCTACACAGCCGCCTATTCAGGAGACCAAAACCCTTTGGCACAACCACCACCGGCCCGCTCGTCCGACAACCAGCTGCTCTGCTGCAAATCCATCGACAAACTGATCGCGGAAGCCGACGAACCCGGCCATCGGCTCAAGAAGACGCTGGGCCCGTGGTCGCTTACCGCGCTGGGCATTGGCGCGATCATCGGTTCCGGGATATTCGTCCTCACCGGCACGGCCGCAGCGGGAGAGCACTTCGAGGCGCCATCCCTCCTGCACGCGCAGGTCCTGGATCTGATCTCCAACCTGCTCCGCACGGGAAGCACCTCGGGGGCGCTGATGCATGGGCGCCCCCCGGCCGGCCCCTCCATCGCCATCTCGTTTCTGCTGGTTGCCGTCGCCTGCAGCTTCGCCGGCTTATGCTACGCGGAACTGGCGTCTATGATCCCCATTGCGGGCAGCGCCTACACCTATTCCTACGCGACGCTGGGAGAGATTTTCGCCTGGATCATCGGCTGGGATCTGATCCTGGAATATGTGGTCAGCAATGTTGCCGTGGCCGTCGGGTTCAGCGGGTATGCCAAAGCGCAACTGGCGGCTTTCGGTCTGAACCTGCCCAGTGCGTGGGCAAGCCCGGTCTGGGCCTCGGGACATTGGACTGGCGCGTATTTCAACGTGCCGGGATTTCTCATCGTGTTTATTCTGACGCTGCTGCTGGTGCGGGGTGTGAAGGAGTCAGCCGGGGCCAATAACGTGATGGTGATAATCAAGATCGGCGCGATCCTCACTTTCCTGGTGGTGGGCGGGCTGCTGGTGAATCCGGCCAACTGGGTACCGTTCGCTCCCTCGGGATTTTCCGGGATTATCACCGGCGGCGCCATTGTGTTCTTCACCTACATCGGCTTCGATTCCGTATCCACGGCGGCCGAGGAGTGCAAGACTCCGCAACGCGACCTGCCCTTCGGCATCATCGCTTCGCTGATTATCTGCACCATCCTCTACGTCGGGGTTGCTATCGTGCTGCTGGGCATGATGAAGTACACGACATTTGTTTCCGGCGAAGCCGCCGAAGCGCCCGTGGCTTATGCCCTGAAGTACCTGGGTGCGCACCCGTTCTTCCGTTCGGTGATCGTCGTGGGCGCGCTCACGGGGATGATTTCATCGCTGCTGGTTTTTCAATATGGACAGGCGCGTATCTGGTACGCCATGTCGCGCGACGGCCTGCTGCCCAAACTTTTTTCCGCCGTGCACCCCCGGTACAAAACCCCGTACTGGTCGACCTGGATTGCATGCTTCGCTGTGGGAATTCCCGCAGGACTGGTGGACATTGGCGACGCCGCCGATCTCTCCAATATCGGGACGCTGTTTGCGTTTGTGCTGGTGTCGCTGGGCGTCATTTTTCTTCGCCGCAAGCAGCCCGATCGTCCCCGCACCTTTCGGGTTCCCTTTGTTCCCTGGTTTCCGCTGATTTCGGTGGTGTTGTGCGGCGGGCTCATGACCGGCCTGACCGTAATCACCTGGCTGCGCTTCTTCATCTGGCTCGCGCTTGGCCTGGTCATCTACATCTTCTACAGCCGACATCACAGCGAATTCGCCAAAAGCACGGGTGAGTGAGATTGCTCGACAGATCTGCCTTAGGGGATCTGATTCGATTTCAGATCCCGGACTTTTTTTAGATTTCAGATCTCAGATTTTAGTTCTCGGTTCTCAGTTCTGTGGCGGGCGATCTATTCCACTGCAATTCTCCAGTTTTTCAATTTACAATGAGAATGTATGGCCTCGCAGCCCAGTTCATTTATCGTGACGCTGCCTAAGGCTGAGCTGCATCTCCATCTTGAAGGCGCGATCGATCCCACCACCCTGCTCGAACTCCGCCATCGGCACGGCAAGAGCAGCAGCCTTGCCGACATTGAAAAGTTGTACAGCTACGAGGACTTCAACGGTTTCCTGCTGGCCTTCAAGGCCGTGACGGAAGACCTGCAAACCGCCGACGATTACGAGCTCATCACCTATCGCCTGATGGAAAGGCTCAAAGCACAGAACGTGCTGCACGCCGAGGTGTGCGTGTCGGTAGGAGTGTGTCTATGGCGCAAGCAGGATTTCGATGTCCTGTTCGAAGGCCTGGATCGGGGACGCCAAAAGGGAGAGCGCGATTTCGGAGTCTCGTTGCTATGGATCTTCGATGCGGTACGCCAGTTCGGGGCGCTGGCCGCGCGTCAGGTCTTCGAAGTTGCGGTCCGCCATCAGGCACGGAACGTCGTTGCCATCGGCATCGGCGGCGACGAGCAGAAGGGACCGCCGGAATTGTTCCGCGATGCCTACGCTTACGCCGCCGATAGCGGACTGCACCTGACGGCCCACGCCGGCGAAAATGCCGGGTCTGAATCCATCTGGGGCGCGCTCAATCTCCGCGCCGAGCGCCTTGGTCATGGACTCACTGCCGCGCAGGATCCCGAACTGGTGGAAGAACTGGCCACCCGCCAGGTTCCGTTGGAGATCTGCATTACAAGTAATCTGCGTACCGGTTCCTGCCCGTCGTTGAGCGTCCATCCCGTCCGGCAATATTTTGATCAGGGCATCATGATCACGCTCAACACTGACGATCCCGCCATGTTTCGCACGTCGCTGGCGCGGGAATATCAGCTGGCCCAGCAGTCTTTCGGCTTTACCGAAGAGCATTTGCGGGAGCTGGCGCGGAATTCTTTCGAAGCCTCCTTCCTTCCCGCAGAAAAGAAACTGGCCTTCCTGAATTTGTTTGACGCAGCGGTAGCCCACACTTAGATTTCCAGATTGGTTTTTCTTCCGGAGCCTTGGGCCATGAGAGTATCTCTGATCGTCTGGCTGTCGCTGACCACTTTCCTTTGGGCTGAATCCCGACCGAAGGCCCCTACCGAAACGCTCATTTTCACCAATGTCAATGTGGTGAATACACGCGACGGCGGGATTGCTCCAGGAGTGACGGTGGTAATTACGAAAGGCCGGATCAGCGGCGTGGCCAAGGTAGGCTTCGTCGGTCCGGGACGGAACGTTCACATCGTGAATGCGAACGGAAAATACATGGTCCCGGGACTGTGGGACATGCACGTACACAGCGCGTTTATCTCCCCGGCCTGGGATGAGAGGGTGATCTACCCGCTCTACATCGCCAACGGCGTGACCGGCGTGCGCGACATGGGCGGAGACCCGGATGTGCTCGAGAACCGCCGCAGCCGGATCGAGAGCGGAGAATTGCTGGGGCCCCATCTCATGCTGGCCGGCCCGTTTCTGGCGGCCGGCAAAAGCGACCGGCAGACCATTGCGGTGAATACTCCGGAAGAGGGACGCCAGGCGGTGGATACAGTAAAGAGGCGTGGCCTGGATTTTGTGAAAATTCTTTCCGTTCCCCGCGATTCTTATTTTGCGATTGCCGACGAGGCCTCAAAACAGAAAATACCATTCGTGGGTCATGTGCCCTATTCCGTGAGCGTCAGCGAAGCGGCCGCAGCAGGGCAGAAGAGTATCGAGCACCTGACCGGAGTGCTGCTGGCCTGCTCTTCCCGCGAAGATCAACTTCGCGCCCAGGCGATTACCGCGTTGAGGAATCATGACTACGTGGCTTTTGGAAAACTGGGGCCACAGATTATTTCCACTTATGACCAGACTAAGGCTGGAGCAGTGTTTCTGAAACTTGCAAAGAGCAACACCTGGCAGGTGCCCACTCTGGTGTGGACCCAGGCCAACAGCCACATCGACGATGCGGACCTGGAATCCGATCCCCGCCTCAAGTATGTTCCCGCTTCCGTCCGCCGCCAGTGGGATCCAGCCCAGCTTCGCGAAAAAACCTCGCCCGAAGAGTTGAGCGGTCTGAAGGCCGAAGCGGCCCGCGATCTGGAGCTGGTGAAGGCGATGCACGCCGCCGGCGTACGGTTCATGGCCGGCAGCGACGGACCCGATCCTTACGTGTTTCCCGGATTCAGTTTGCATGATGAATTGGAGTGGCTGGTCCAGAGTGGATTCACGCCGCTTCAGGCCCTGCAGTCCGCCACCTTCAATCCGGCGCTGTTCACCGCCAAAATGGATAAATACGGAGTGGTGGAACTGGGACGCACCGCAGATCTGGTGCTGCTGGATGCAGATCCGCTCGAAGATATTCGCAATACGCGCAAGATTTTTGGAGTTATTGTGGGAGGCAAATATTACTCGCGCCGCGACCTGGACGCGATGTTGCAGCAGGTGGAGAAGATTGCGGCGCAGGAATAAGCGGCAGGGATAACCTCATGACCCAGCACATCGGCATCGTGGCTTGCAGCGCAGAGGGGGCGGCTCTCTGCTATCGCACCGTCGCGCTCGAGGGTGCGCAGGTGATGGGCACCCATAATCATCCCGAAGTCTCGATGCATACCCACGCGCTGGCGCGGTACATGAGTTGTATCTATGCCGGTGATTGGCCCGGCGTCGCAGATCTGATGCTTTCATCGGCCGAGAAGCTGGCCCAGGCCGGCGCCGATTTCCTCATCTGTCCGGATAACACCATCCACCAGGCTTTCGATCTGGTGGAGTACAGGTCCCCGCGGCCCTGGCTGCACATCGCTCAGGAAGTCGCAAACGAGGCCTGCCGGAATCAATTCAAACGCCTGGGCGTGCTGGGCACGCGCTACCTGATGGAAGGTCCGGTTTACCCGGGGAAGTTGAAGGCCGCGGGCCTTGAGCATCGCATTCCGGGCCCGCAGGCCCGCGAAAAAATCAACCAGATCATCATGGACGAGCTGGTAAACGCTCAGTTCACTCCACGATCTCTGGCCTATTTTCAGGAAGCAATTCGAACCCTGGCCGACCAGGGCTGTGATGCGGTGGTGCTCGGGTGCACCGAAATTCCCCTGCTGGTGACGCCCGATGCCTCATCGCTGCCAACCCTGGATTCAACCCGATTGCTGGCCGCGGCCGCGGTCAAGAAAGCAATGGGCGCCGCCTGAAATTACCATTCTCGGTGAATCCAGCCTCTACATCACGGAGATCGCTTCATGCAGCTAAAGTTTCGACGCCTTCCGGTAACCTTCGCGGTCTGCCGCTTGCCCCCGGATGCTCCTGTCCCCGCATCCATTGCGGCCACATCTTTCATTTCAATCACGCGAACCGCCGAAGAGCTCTCCATCGTCTGTCCCGCCGAGCTGGCTCCCCCCAACGCGAAGTGTGAATCGCCGTGGACTTGTTTCCAGCTGGAAGGGCCATTTCCGTTCCACCTGACCGGAGTCCTCGCATCGTTTCTGGACCCGCTGGCGCAAAGGGAAGTTCCCATTTTCGCCGTCTCCACCTTTGACACTGACTACATAATGGTCAAAATCGAGCATGCGGGCGATGCTCTGCGAGCGCTGCGCGAGGCCGGTCACAGCCTTATCGATTAACCCTGTAAGCAAAGAAAAAACGTGAGCAATTTCTGGAATGTGAGTTTTGGGTTAAATCCGCGCCAGGCCTGGATTTTCCGACGCTGCAATTCTCCGTTCACTCTACAAATATCCCCAAACACTGTCCGGTCGATGCAGTTCACCGGGGCCGTATGGTCTAATCAATGAAGCATCATGTCTTCCACCGGGACCAAAATGCGTCGGCGTTTGAAGGCCTTCCACCGCAACCTGCGGGGAGCGCGCATGATCGCAGGGGCCTTTGCCTCCACGGACCACCCGCTGCTGGCGCATATCATCCCTATCCGGCGCTGCAATCTGGCTTGCGAGTATTGCAATGAATACGACGATTTTTCCAAGCCTGTCGCCACCGAAGAGATGTACCGCCGGGTGGACAAACTGGCCGCGCTGGGGACATCGGTCATCACCATCAGCGGCGGCGAGCCCTTGCTTCACCCCGAGCTTGATCGGATCATTGCCCGGATTCGCAAGCGCGGAATGATCGCCGGGCTGATCACGAACGGCTATCTTCTGGTGGCGGAACGCATCGAACGTCTTAACCGCGCCGGTCTCGAGTGGCTGCAGATTTCGATCGACAACGTCACTCCGGACGAGGTATCGAAGAAAAGCCTGAAGGTATTGGACAGAAAACTGGAATTGCTGGCAGAGCATGCCGATTTTCACGTCAACATCAATTCCGTCGTAGGCGGCGGCGTAAATCATCCGCAGGACGCGCTTACCATCGGCAGGCGCGCCCTGGGCCTGGGTTTCAGCTCAACCATCGGCATCATTCACGATGGCTCCGGCCAGTTACAGCCGCTGAATGACGAGGAGCGGCGGGTTTACCACGAGATGAAGGCGATGGAGAAAAGCAGCTTCACCCGCATCAACGGCTTCCAGGACAACATTGCGCAAGGACGCCCCAATCAGTGGCGCTGCCGCGCCGGGGCGCGCTATCTCTACATCTGTGAAGACGGCCTGGTGCATTATTGTTCGCAGCAACGGGGCTATCCTGCCATTCCGCTCGAGCAGTACACCATTGACGACATTCGCCGCGAATATCTCTCGGAGAAATCCTGCGCTCCCAACTGCACTGTCTCCTGCGTGCACCAGGTGTCTGTCTTCGACTCCTGGCGCGCGCCGCAGTTTCCTGCGCCGGCTGCAGTGGCGCCAGGAGCCACCGACCTGATTCAAATCCGGTAACAATGTGCTTGTGTGGTCGCGGGCGACTCGCCCGCGGTCTTTAAGAGGGCAAAGCATGAGTGTTCATCACGAGCCGCCCTGGTATTCGGGCAGTATCGCCGCCCGGCCATACTTAGTCCCCGTATTTGTCGCTCAGATACTTGCCCACGTCGTCCTGCAACCGGGAGTAGTCATCGTGGACGGTGGCCCGCAAAGCCGACTCGGTGGAGCTTCCTTCAGAAAGTCGTTGCAGAATGCGCGGCAGCTCGCTGGTGCCGTGGGTGTCGATAATGAACTGGACCGCCGCCAGAGACTCGTCGTAGGCCAGGAGAGCTTCGGTGGACGAAAGGCGCATGAAGCTGCCTTCCAGCGCGTTGAAGGGAATTTCCTGCTGCGCCTGGAAGAGCTGAGCCAGGCGGCGTCCGCGCGAGCCCAATGATTTGGGCTCCAGAGCCTGCGCGATGCCTTCGTTCAGCCACTGCGGACAGCGTCCCCCGGAAAGCTGGTTGATAAAGGAGTGCGTGAGCTCGTGCTTCAACACACGCGAAAGCTCGGGCGTAACTGAAGTCATCCCGTTTATCGGGATGCGCAATTTCCCGTCATTCACGGCGCTCGCCCAGGAAGGCGACTGGGTCACGTCGAAAAAGGCCTGGTCGGTGTAGAGGATCACGGCCATGCTGCCGCGTGGAACCACTCCCAGGTCGCGCACCAGGTCGTCATAGTGCGACTCCAGGGTGGTGATCAGATCGCGGCGCAATGACTCAGGCGTCTGCCCGCCCTCATACTTCAAAGTAAAGTGGCTGCTTTCGTTCTCTGTAAACTGCGATTCTGCGCTGGCATCCCGTTCCGCCTTTTCCAGGTATTTCTGCACCTGGGCATCGGGACGCAGCTGCAAAGATCGTTTCCAGCTGCGGATGGCGTCCCGGTCGCGGTCGCTGGCGTACTGCGCATAGCCCAGGATGGCCAGGGTGTCCGGCGAATCCGGCGCAATTCGTACCGCGCGCTCGGCGTAGGGCAAGGCCTCAGCGGCGTTCCCGGTCCGTACCAGCAGCGCGACGTAATAGTTCAGAATCGTAGGGTTCTGTCCGTCAAAACGGAGCGCGGTCTCAAAATAGGTCCGGGCCTTGCTGAAGTTGGTTTGCTCCATGTCGTGCTTTCCGGCGATGAAATACGCCGCGGCGGTGACCGGAGCAATGCCTTGTTGTTCAATCGCAGCCAGGGCATCGATGTCCACCTTGCCGTCGCGGATAATCCTCTCGCCGACGCTCGCTTCACCTTTCAGATTGTCGGGCGGAGTGATGGCGGGAACATCGTCGGAACCCTTCGTAGAAGCGGGCTCAGGAGGAACTCCCCCGGCTTCAATCCGGTCCACTACTGATTTCGGAATTGCGTAAGAGTCTTCGCCGACTTCATACTCCAGGTGTGAGCCATTTTCGTGGACCTGGTCGGCGTAGATGGTGCGGCCGTTTTTCAGGCGAATCACGTCGGCGGAGGCACCGGCTGCGCCCAGCAATAGACCCGACCATAAGAGGAAGATGACAGATGCCCGCACTATGGCGCATTCTAGCAACAGGGGTGAAGCCAGCCTAAGTGACCAAGGTAATTAGGATTATTCCCGCTGTGGCGCTGGCGGCGCTCTGGCTGGCGCTCGCTTTGTTTGCCGCGCCCTTCAGCAATGCGCAAGCTCCGGCCCCTCCGCCCGGCCCGTCGTCCGCCGCCGCGACTCCCTCTTTACCAGAGCACCCCGCGGAAACCCTTTATCTGCAGTTACGAAGCGTGGGTCTCGACAAATCGCGGGTCTATCACATCCGGGAGGTGACTCTCGAGCGCGCCGCCTTTCACATTACCTTTGACGATGGCACCATCGCTTTTACCCAGGATGTCGCCGGCCATGTCACAGGCGCATTTTTTGAGGGCGAGGGCGAAGTGCTGCTGATTCCCAGCAACCAGGCAGAGCGGGCCTCCATGACATTGTTTACGGGAGCGGCCATCCTGGAAGAGAAATTTGTTACCGGATATTTTCGCTTTAACGACGACACCTTTGCCGAATTGCAACCCGCGCTACGTCCAGCCGGTGACTCACAGGAGTTTTTCGCCCAGTGGGACTCCGCCGCCCGCAACCTGGCGCAACTCGATGCCTTGC
This sequence comes from Terriglobales bacterium, assembly GCA_050746005.1. Classification (GTDB taxonomy): domain Bacteria; phylum Acidobacteriota; class Terriglobia; order Terriglobales; family Acidobacteriaceae; genus JAIQFF01. The sequence continues at coordinate 13,971 of JBOGLC010000010.1, read as the reverse complement.
GCCTGCTTCTCACCTTCAGTAATTCTCTGCCCTCAACCGGCCGGGAAGGAGCGGCGCAGCAGGAATCCAAGCGCCGTGCCGACGACGATCGCATGTTGCATGCCCGCCTCCAGGGACGGAACCTGGGGACCTTCGATCTCTTCTTCGATTCCCTCGCTGCCGAACAGATCTGGGCGGGCCAACAGAAGACCGTGGACGGCGACAGTTACTACGACGTATGGAGCGCCTTCGCGCTGGGCCAGGCCCGGGGACGTTCCGGCGATGCCGCCGGCGTTATGGGAGAAGAAGCCGATCCCGAGGCCTTCAGCGTTTCGGAATTCAAAATCCGGGCCCAGGTAGCGCCGCCGACCCGGCTCGACGCCGAGGCATCCTTGCAGCTCGAAGTGCGGCGCGGCGGGCAGCGAAGCATGCTCTTCGAATTGTCGCGCTTCCTTCGGATCAGCAAGGTAGAAGCTGACGGCCATCCGGTGGAGTTCATTCACAATCAGGCCCTCGAGGGTACCCAGCTGGCACGGCGGGGCAACGATCTGGTGGCCGTGATTTTTCCCCAGCCGCTGCGCGCCGGCCAGCAGATTGATCTGCACTTCGTCTACGGGGGCGACGTGCTCTCTGACGCCGGAAGGGGGCTGCTCTATGTGGGGGCCCGGGGAACGTGGTATCCCAATCGAGGTCTGGAGATGGCGAGATTCGACTTGCAATTCCGCTATCCCTCGGAATGGACGCTGGTGGCCACCGGAAAGCGGATGGAAGAGGCGATGCCCTCCAACTTGCCGCCGGGCGAACAATCCAGCCATTGGATCTCCGATCGTCGCATGCCGATGGCAGGATTCAACCTGGGCAAGTATTCGCGAGTAACCGCCCAGGCCGGCAACGTTGCCGTGGAGGCCTACGCCACGTCCGGAGTCGAACGATCGTTTCCGCAAGCCACGCCTGAGGCCTCCGCGGCGGAACCTCCTTCACCCTTTCGGCTGAGCCGGCCGAGCACTGCCATGGTTGTGACCGCTCCTTCGCCATCTCCGGCGCACAATGCGCAGGCGGTGGCAAATACGTCGGCGCGAGCCGTCGAGTTTTTCGCTCGCCATTTTGGTCCATACCCCTACAGCAGTCTTGCCCTGACCCAAATGCCCGGCTATGTCAGCCAGGGCTGGCCGTCACTTATCTTTCTCTCCAGTTTCTCTTTCCTGACCCCCGACGAGAAGTCCGAATTGCGGATGAGTCCGGTGGACAAGATCTTGAGCAATAACGTGATCGCCCACGAGACGGCGCACCAGTGGTGGGGCGATCTGTTGTCCTGGAAAAGCTATCGCGATCAATGGCTCTTCGAGGCCCTGGCCAACTACAGCGCCTTGATGCTGCTCGAGTCTGAATCGCCGTCGCAGTTTCGCACTGTCATGGAAAAATACCGCGAAAACCTGCTGGTAAAGAACAAGGAGGGATCTCCGCTGGCGGAGGCGGGTCCGGTCACCTTCGGCACCCGGCTCAATTGTTCGCATTTTCCCACCGGATACGAAGCCATCAGCTATGGTCGCGGCACCTGGCTCTTCCACATGCTGCGATACATGCTCCGTGATGCCGAACGCAAGAATTGGCGTTCCCCCAACCTTTCAGACGCGGAGGCGGATGCGCCCTTTTGGCGCGCCCTCAGCAAGGCCCGGGACCGCTATCAGGAAAAGGCCATCAGCACCCGCGAGTTTCTCCAGGTGTTTGAAGAAGAACTGCCGCCTTCTCTCCGCTACGAGGGCCGCAAATCCCTGGACTGGTTCTATGAGGGATGGATCAATGGCACGGCGTTGCCGCACCTAAAACTGGAGTCGGTAAAATACCTGCCGAAGAGCAATGGCTCGGAGGTAAGCGGCACGATTACGCAGGAGGACGCGCCTAAAGAACTGGTGACCGTGGTTCCCGTTTATGCGGTGCTGGCGGGAAAGAATCTGCTGTTAGGCCAGGTATTCGCCGACGGTCCGGAAACCAACTTTCGCCTGTCGGCGCCGGCAGGCACCCGAAAGGTCGTACTCGATCCCTATCAAACCCTCCTGACTCGGCCTTGATGTAGGCGCGAGCGCCCCGCTCGTGCATGGCAGCGCATCAATTTTTCCCGAAGAGGCTTACGCCCGTCCCGAAACGAAATCGCCTCCGCAATTTTCTGACTGGAAGAACCAGCAAAAGGCATCGTAACTCCCGGCTCATCAATCCGCAGCCGGACAAGACGGGTGCCCCTGGGCATGGAAGCACAAATGCATAATCCGACGGCAGAGGTGAAGCTTGCATCTGGCGAATACAAAGCGCGCGCCCGGTTGCGTCTCTCATGTCCCGGCTTCAAGTCGTCCGGTCTCCACTATCCTGCTGGTGGAGGATGAAGCCCTCGTGCGCCAGGTAACGTGTGAAGTTCTGCAGTCTGCGGGGTATCGCGTACTGCCGGCGCGAAATGCCCTGGAAGCGACGCAGGCTTTTCACGCTCACCCGGAAGAAGTCCAACTGCTGGTCACAGATGTAGTGTTGCCCGACCGGAATGGCTGCGACCTGGCCCATGAACTTTCCACCCTTAGCCGGGATATCAGAACCATCTTCGTGTCCGGTTATCCCGAGAATTCCATCACCAGGAAGGGAGTTCAGTCGGCGGAGTGGACCTACCTGCCCAAACCATTTTCGGCGGCTGTTCTGTTGCAAAAAGTCAAGGAAGTCCTGGGCAAAGAAGCCCTGAACCAAAGAAAATCGGTTTCCGGATGACGATGTATTGTGTGCTCCTTACGACTCATACCTGGCTATCTCCACCCTTATAAGGTTGCGATCGGGCAGTAACTCCCAGGGTCTAATCCCCTTCGATCAAAGGCCAACACCCTCAGTAATCGTGCTTTACGGGCAGCCACTGTCTAGGATTTCTTCAGGTGGGCTCAGAGTCGCGCAGGTGACTCGACCTCGGACTGTGTTTACTTTGAATATAAATTTACGCGGGAAAGGCATTCTGCGAGGATCCATTCTGAGCGGGTTGATTCTCTACGCTCTTTTTTTTGGCTCCTGCGGAGGGGGTCCCAGCGCGCCCAGTAAGGTCGGATCTTCGACCGGAAAGGTCAGCGGATCCACGCTCTCCAATGTGCAGGCCAGCGAGGGATGGAAAGGTTGGGGAGAGCTGGCGCCGGCGTACGCTATTTGCAGCACGTGCAGCCCGCAGGTCACCTGGGCAATGACGCAGAGCAGCTCCGCGACCCAGTTCGACATCGGTGGAACCGTGCCCTATTCCGACGTCCTGTGGGTCAATGCTGTAATTGGCCAAGGCTCGACGCAGGGGCTGTCCGACGGCGATCACACCCTGGTTCCGAACCTCAGGAACTTCATCTACGACGCTTACTTTTTTTCCAGCAACACGGCCGCGTCCCAAGGTCTGGAGTTTGACATAAACCAGTATCTCGACGGGCAAAGCTTCATCTGGGGCAACCAATGCCGCATCGCCGGCGGACATGTGTGGGACATCTGGGACAATATCAATCAGAAATGGGTGGGAACCGGCATTCCCTGCAATCCCTTGAACAATGCCTGGAATCACGTGACCATCCAGGTCCAGCGAACCTCCGACAACCAACTGCTTTACCAGTCGATTGCATTGAACGGCGTCGTCAGCAGCGTGAACCAGTCCTATGCCCCCGGCTCGGCCCCTTCGGGATGGTACGGCATCACGCTAAACTTCCAGATGGACGGAGACTACAAGCAAACGCCCTATAACGTCCAGGTGGATAAGTTGCATTTCACCTACTGGTAAACCCGGCTGGGTCAGACTGACCCTGTGTGCTTGTTCCCGCAAGATCACCCGCGATGGATTCGATTGGCTGCAGTCGTGGTGTCCCCCAGATCCTTCCGGCGACTTCGGGTGGAAGACAAGGCTTTTGACGGGTCGATTTTCTGGAGGGTCGAGCTGACCACATCGAAGGTTCTGACCTGGGGAGTGCCCGCCAGTATATTTTTCAGGATTTCCAGCACCTCGGGATAGCCCATTGAGCTGTAAACCTTGGCGCTCTCTTCGTGATCCCAGAAGCTGATCGACACGATTTCCCTGCCGCCGGGGGCAGCCAGCGTGATCGCGTCCAGAAAACCTGTTTGCTTTCGGAGCCAGGGAAGGATTTCGTTGTCCATGACGATAGTAAATTCGGCCAACGTTCCCGGCTTCATTTTGACAGACACAGTGCGAGCAAACATGGCGACCTCCTTCGCAAGCGACACTAACGGGGCGGCGTATGTTCAAAAGGCAGTTTGCTGTAGCGCGCCTGCTCGATTTCGATCACGAGCGCTACCCTTCCCTCCGGGCTGCGAAACGGAAACGGCTTACCGATGTACTTACGTGAGATCGGGTCCATGACTTTCAAGTCGTTATCAGGCCGGCGCTCCACTACCCGTCCCCGCAACTGCGCTTCCTTGTAGGGATCGTGGAAGTCGACGATGTTACGAGAGATGAATAATTTTACACTTCCGCGGGGAACGGGGCGGCGAGAGGCTCGGGCAAGTCAGTTTGAGCTGCCTCCGCTGATGCAGTCGTCATGCTGAGCTTGCGAAGCATCGGGCGTGAAGCGGATATACAGCCGCGTCGGCAGTTGGCGGGGCGCGCCCCAGATCCCGCCTCCATCCCATTGACCGTCGGTAATCTTTGCCGGTGAAGGTCGTTACGCTAACTTATGCTCACCGGTGAAGGCATGATTTTTAAACTCGGCTCGAAATCAGACCGTCGACGCCGGAAACGGCAATTGCTGAACACTTCCGTGCAGGTTTTCACTGAGTCTGCCCAGGTGGACGCTCTGGGCATCAATCTAAGCGATGTCGGCATGTGCCTGTTTGCCATCGCAAATCTGCCCGTGGGTTCTCAAATTCAACTCGAATTTCTTCCGCCCCGAAGCCGGGAGCTGACCCGGGTTTCCGGGATTGTTCGCCACCGCGCGCTCTATCTCTACGGAATCGAGTTTCTGACGGATTCAGATAAACGCTCCAGCCGTTGGGCAGAGGTAAGAACCATCGCGGACCGCCAGGTGCACTAACCTTTTCTACTTGCTCTCTTCCAATATTGCGACGTCCCATGGCGCAAGGTTCACACTGCCGCCCTTGACGATGGCGTGGCCGGTGAGCAGGTCGCGGCCCGCGGCGTACGCATAAGTGAAATTCGCAGGAGCACTCGAGTAATTCAGATAGTAGTGAATGCGTTTGCCGGCCGGATTGACGCCGTGCTTGAGCCGCACGCTTGCGGGAAGCGCCTGGTCGGAACTGGCGAGGCCAGAGTCGCGCAGCACATCAAGCACAACGGCCTTCTGGAGTGCGTCGGAAAGAGCGGTGCCTTCGTATGTCAGCGTGCCCGAGCCGAACTGGTTGCGGGTGATGGCCGGCCAACGTCCGAAGAAGGGATGATCGTAGAAAGCGAGAGGCTTGGCCGAAGTGGGCAGCAGGAACTCCGCCCAGGTGCTGACCTTGTTGTCGGCGGCAGCGACGTGCCATGGGTTGTCTTTCAGCGCCAGCGGATGCTCGAGGTTGGAGAACTCCTGGTAGGTAAAGCCGGCCGCTTCGCGCAGCGGACCAGGCGCGCGCTCCCAGCGGACCGCGGAGTTCTCATTGGTGAAGCCGCTCTTGAAGGTCATGAGAACGTGGCCGCCGCGGTGAACATAGTCGGCGATTTTTTTCAGCAGCGCATCATCGGCGACATAGAGCGCCGGAACGATGAGCAGCTTGTATTGCGAGAAGTCGGCAGTGTCCGGAAAGACAAAGTCCGCGCCGACGTTCGCCTGATAAAGAGAACGGTGCAGCTGCGAGAGGATCGAGTTGTACCCGCCGGCGGCCTTCCCCGGCGTCCATCCCAATTCCTGGTGTTCGAAAGGCATGAAGCTGATCGCGTTCGACGAGTCTACGCTGTAAAGAATCGCCACCTGATTCTTGATCTGAAGATTCACGATTTCGGGGCCGACTTTTCGCAGCTCGTGCGCGATGCGGGAAACTTCGGCATAAGCGCGATTGGGTTCGAGGTCGTGGCTGAGGACGCCCTTCCAGTACGTCTCCTGGCCGGCGTGGATAGAGTGCCAGTGCCAGTACTCGACCATGTTGGCGCCGGAGGAGAGATCGGTGTAGACGTCGAGGCGGAGCTGTCCGTCGTAGGGAGGATACTGACTGGCGGAATCCCATCCCAGCGTCTGCGCATCCGTTTCTGTGACCAGAAAGTTCTGATGCTTCAAGGAGCGGGAAAAGTCTCCCTGCAAGGCCTGCCAGGCGCCGTCGAAATGGTCCTGCGTGCCATGATAGATATTGTTGGCGACAACATCGAGCGATTTGGCGACCTCGGCCTCATTGACGTCGAGCCTCATCATGGAGCCGTAGTCGGTGGTCACGAATTGATCAGGGCGCCGGAACTTGCGCACCAGCGCAGCCTGAAAGGCGAGAAAGTCAGTGACGCGCATCTGCTGCCAGCGCGACCACTCCAGCTTGTAACTGGTGCTGGTGGCATTGTCGCGGGTGGGCATGTCAGCCCAGTCGTTGACGTCCTGGCCCCAGTAGTTGAGGAACCAGGCTTTGTTAAGCGCGTCGGTGGTGCCGAACTTCTTCTTCAGGTGGTTGACGAAACCATTGAAGACGTCTTCGTTCGAAGCTCCGTAGGAGCCGGTTTCGTTGTCGAGCTGCCAGCCGATGACAGCGGGATTGTCTTTATAGTGCGCGACCAGGTTGGTGATGACGCGCTCGCAATAGATGCGGAACTTGGGATTGTCGGTGTCCATGTTCTGGCGCATGCCGTAGCCGATCGAAGCCCCGCCCAGCGGACGCGCGTAAAACTCGGGATGGGCCTTGGCCATCCAGGTGGGCATCGAGTAAGTAGGCGTACCCATGATGACCTTGATCCCGGCTTTGCCCATGGCATCGACCACACGATCCATCCAGGCATAATCGAAGACTCCGTCGGAGGGTTCCCAGAGACTCCAGGTGGACTCTCCCATGCGGACGACCGAGATGCCGGCCTCATGCATGAGAGCAACATCTTTTTCCAGCCGGCCGGGCTGAAGATCGGCGGGCATGTACTCGTTGTAATAAGCGGCCCCGTAGAGAACATCGGGTAGAACCGCTCCCGGCGGCGGGGCGGAGTCCTGCGCGCCCGCCAGGGAGACGAGACTAATAGAGAGGAGGGTGGTGAGAAAACGCGGGTTAAGCCAGCGACTCATGAATGTCCTTCTTCGTCCTGATACTTCCTGAGTGGATTGGTATGTCATCCGGATCAATGCGCCCGCATCGGATGGTATGACCGATCTTGCGAAAGCATGCTACGGCGGAACATAAGCCAAGTCAATGAAGGCTGGGGAGCCAAAAAAATATGGAAGCGCCTGCGAACTAACGAAGGAGGATTTCGTTGACTCCGTCAAGGCGCACTGGAGCCTTCCCGCTTTCACGAAATGTTTCCCTCGGGCAGATCAGCTCAGGACCAGGTCGGAAAATTCCGGGTGCTTAGCGAGGTAGTCGAGCACCGATGGGCAAATCACGTCTACCTTCAAATTGTTCTGGCGCGCATACTGGAGGGCGGTCTCGGCCAAAGAGGACGCCAGACCCAGGCCACGCAATTTGTCAGGAACCTCCGTATGGATCAGCCCGAGCACGCTTCCGGTCATTGTGTACTCAAGGTAGGCTATCTGGCCGTCCCGCTCGATCTCAAAGCGGCCGGTGGTAACCTTCTGCGGTTCTGCCTTGCGGCTGAATATTTTCCATCCCACGGTTGCCTGTTCCTTTGGACACGGACGTAGTTGATTCCACGACTATGCCGGCTCCGCCGCCCGAATAGGCTTTGGTGGCGCCCACCAGAAGGCTTGCGAGAAAGCAGCCGAACATGAAGATTATAGGTTGTTGCAAGGGTCGGACTGAGTTCCCGACCTGAAAACCGGTTGCGAGAGAGTCTTGGCTGGCGCTGAGCTGGCGCAGCATCTTGCGGGCAGCCGGATTTGCACTGTCGCCGGGCGGTGGTGCCGCTTCACGCCGGATTCTTCACGGCCTGAAGGCCGTTCAGGATGACGCCCCTCGATACCATGCCCTGTGAGGCGTCATGGCGGCCTCGCCCCAAGAATGAAATGCTAATTCGCCGGCGATGTACGCATTGACTCGCAAGAAGGGTCGGGCACCACCATTCTGGTTACGTTGCCGCTGACCCCGGTTCAATGATGGCACACCGCGAACCTAGCAGAGCTTTGCTTCCGCGCAGATGAGTAAATGTGCCCCTACTTGTGTCGTAGTTCGTCGCTCGCGAGGGCGAGGCAGAGGTCTGAATTTTTTCCGGCGAGAGCAATCTCGCTGCAGTTGTTCAGCACCCAATCCGCTCCCGCATTGGTGAGTTCGGGATCCCTGACCGTAGTGCGGAAGGCGATGACCGTGGCGCCGGCCGCCTTGCCGGCACGGATACCGGCGGGCACGTCTTCCACCACAACGCATTCTGCAGCGGAACAGCCCAGGACCGACGCACCTTTCAGATAAGGCTCGGGATGCGGCTTTCCGTTCTGTATATCGTTCGAAGTCACCATGCGTTCAGGGACGGGCAGGCCCGCTGCCCGGAGGCGCGTCTCAGCCAGGGGACGGGTGCACGAAGTCACGATCGTCCAGCGATCAGGAGGTAGTTCAGCGAGCAACCGGGCAGAACCTGGAAGCAGCACCACCCCCTCCAGATCTTCCATTTCGCGGCGCTCGACTTCACGGTTCTCGGCGGCGTGATCGGCATCAGGCAGGTATTCGCGCACCGTGGTGAGGCTGGGCCGGCCGTGGGCCTGCGCTATCACCTCATGAGGATCAAAACCGCGCTCCACCGCCCAGCGATGCCATACCCGGGCGACAGCGCGAGTGGAATCGATGAGGACGCCATCCAGATCGAACAGCATCGCCTTACAGCGAATCTCCGGCATGTTTCAATCATGCCACGAAAGCGCCAGGAACTAACTAGAGACCGATGTCCCTCCGTAAGTCGTGATGGCTTTTAGCCGGCGTTGCCTGCGGCTGCGGCTTTGGCGCCCTGCTGCTTGTCCAGCAGCTTGCGGATTTTGCGCCGGAGGTCGGCGGGCATGAACGGTTTCTGGATGAAGGACACGCCTGGAATCAGCATGTCGGACCGGACAAACTCGCCGCTGTATCCGGTCATGTAAAGAACTTTTATTTCAGGACGAAGCTCGCGAACCTGTTTGGCCAGAGCGGGGCCGTTCATGCCGGGCATGATCACGTCGGTCACCAGCAGATCGATCACGCATTTTTGCTGATTGACGATGCGCAATGCTTCCTGGCCATGGGCCGCGGACAGCACATTGCATCCGGAAGCGCTCAGGGCTCCGCAGATCAACTCCCGCAGCGGATCTGCGTCTTCCACCACGAGCACCGTTTCTCCGGAAAATACGGGGTCGGCGGCGTTTTCTTTGCCGGGTTCGGGGGTGGCGCCGGCCCGCTCTTCGGCTGGAAAAAAGATCTGGAATGAAGATCCACGCCCCAACGTGCTCTGGACCTCGATGCAGCCGTTGCTTTGCTTCACGATGCCGTAAATTGTCGCCAGGCCCAGTCCCGTTCCTTTACCCACGGCTTTTGTGGTGAAGAATGGCTCGAATATATGAGCCTGGGTTTGCTGGTCCATGCCGGTTCCAGTATCGGTCACCTCCAATAGCACGCAGCGGCCGGGCGAACCTTCTGCAGCCCCTTCGGGAAGGGCCTTCTCGACATTTTTTGTCTGGATGCGCAGAGTGCCGCCGTTGGGCATGGCATCGCGCGCGTTGACTACCAGGTTCAGGATGATCTGCTCGATTTGTCCAGGATCGGCTTTGACGCGATCAAGCTGCGGATCCAGAACAAACGAGAATTCGATGTTCTCCTTGATCAGGCGGCGCAGCATCTTATCCAGGTTGCCGACGGTCCGGTTGATATTCAGGACCACGGGCTCGATCACCTGCTGGCGGCTCAGCATCAGCAACTGGCGGGTGAGGGTTGCGGCGCTGCTCCCTGCCTGCTTGACTTGCTCAAGGCTCTGTCGATCCGGGGCCGGCAGATCGGGGCGCTCCAGCAGCAGATCGCTATAGCCATTAATCACAGCGAGCAGGTTGTTGAAGTCGTGAGCCACGCCGCCGGCCAGAAGACCGATCGCTTCCATCCTCTGCGACTGCTGCAGGAGTTTTTCGGAACGGGCCAGGGCGTCCTGAGCAGCCGCTTTTTCGGCTTCGGCGCGATTGAGCACAAATGCCAGAATCCACACCAGGCTCATGAACAATATGATCTGGACGGCCACGAGACAGGTGATGTTCAGCCGTATATCGCTCGAAAATAGCCGGCTGTGGATGCACACTGCCCCCAGCAACGTGGGAACAAGCGCACATACTGGGAGCAATTTGCGAGCCAGCCAGCCGCCTGGGTATGAACTGGTGAACACCGACATGGGGCCCAGATCCGGGCGACAGGACAAAACTGAGAGAGAGCCGAGCAGGAATCCGACGCCGGTGTGAAGCGCCATGGATGTGTACTCGATGGAGCCGTACAGTATGGGCACGCCATAGACATACCCGATGATGGCAAAGAGGGCGCTCAGCCCGCTAACGGCCGCCAGGGTCTGGGAGAGTTTGGCCTGCTTATCGGAGAGGGCCAACAGCAGAATGCTTAGTCCAATGATAAGAAAGTTAAAGGCTGTGATGTGCGCCATTCTGCCGGGATAAGAGATTTGCGCGAGATCCTTGAACAGCAACTGATCGATCCCGAAGTTGGCATGGAAAAGAAATTCCCCCAGGGTAAGGAGTCCGGCCAGGCTCACCGCCGCTGCGCAACCGGCACACCAGAGTCGAACTGTGCGGGTCTGGTGGGGCCGGAGGAGAAGGAAAAGGGCTACGCCGGAGAGCAGGAAGCCGATCGCGGTGTTCGGCTTCATCGTCGCACGGCCGGGCAGCACGGAGGTGAGGAACCCGAGGTTCAAGAGCCAGCCGAGCAGCACAAACGCGCCCAGCAGGATTAACAGCAGGGCGCCCAGACGCGCTATCTTCCGGTAGACCGAGTATGGATGGTCGTTCATGAAAGCAGTCGCAAGCGGTGGCCCGGCACGTCCGCTCAGCAGCTTGCGGTTGGCCCTTCTGCTGCGTTTTTAGAACTTATGGCTTGGCCGGGTGCGCACGCCGCCGCTCATAGTGTCTATGACTGCAGCGGCAATGAAAGAGTACAAAGGTAACCTGGGGATAAGCGCCTCTGCGGCAGCGAGCGGTTGTACGTTTTAAAGGTTTGGTTGAACCGGGCGGTCAACCGAGAGGGTTAAGCGGCATTGCCTGAGCATGCGGCCGGGAGCTTCGAGCCATGCCCTCTCTGCAAAACCAGCCAGATGGGGTGCCCGGCGCTGTCTTCTTTCTTGCTGTTTCTCGACTTAGCCTCCGGACAGGTTAAATGGCCTTCTGGTGAAATACTTTCAGCTCTCTGGGAACAATGAATACCGTTTCTTCCCTGGCCAGTTGAAGTTCCTGGAATTTTTCCTGAGACATCTCAACCTGCACTGGGGCTCCCCACTCGCTCAGGGCTTCGATCTTCACCAGCGGGCCGGCGGAGTTGATGTGTTTGATGACGGCGCGAAAGTTGCTGCCGCCATTGGGCTGACGCTGAATTTCCAGCAAATGCGGCCGCACATAGACGAAGTCTCCGGTCGCGGCATCGTGGATGGCGGGAGTTTCTTCGTCGATCCGGCCATGGAAGAGATTCACCTTGCCGAGAAAATTGTAGACGAAGGGGGTGATCGGACGATGGTAGACCTCGTCCGGGCTGCCCACCTGCTCGATGCGGCCTTCGTTCATCACCGCAACCCGATCGGAGACCTCCAGCGCTTCTTCCTGATCGTGGGTAACGAACACGCTGGTGATGTGAACTTCGTCATGCAGCTGCCGCAGCCAGCGCCGCAATTCGAGGCGGACTTTCGCATCCAGCGATCCGAACGGCTCGTCGAGCAACAACACGCTCGGTTCGACCGCCAGAGCTCGCGCCAGCGCGACTCGCTGGCGCTGGCCTCCGGAGAGCTGGGAAGGATAGCGGCCGGACAAATTCTTCAGTTGAATGAGCCCGAGGAGTTCGCGCACTTTGTGCTGGATCTGCTCTTTCGACGGGCGCAGATTCCGAGGGCGAACTCTAAGCCCGAAGGCGATGTTCTCAAACACGGTCATGTGCCGGAAAAGGGCATAGTGTTGAAAGACGAAGCCCACGCGGCGGTCGCGGGCAGTGCGGTGAGTCGTGTCCTGGCCGTCAAACAGGATGGTTCCGGAATCGGCGAATTCCAGTCCGGCGATAATGCGCAAGAGCGTGGTTTTCCCCGAGCCGGAGGGACCCAGCAGCGCCACCAGTTCGCCGGACGGGATTTTCAGGTCCACCCGGTCGAGCGCGGTGAAGTGGCCAAACTTTTTAGTGATGTTGTTCGCTTCAATGCTCATCCGATTTGCCCTTCTGCGTCCCAGCGGGCGGATTCCGCCTGCTGGCGCCGCGCTCTCCATTCCACAACCGTCTTGACCAGCAAGGTGGCCAGGGCCAGCACAGCCAACAGCGATGCCACCGCGAAGGCGGCGGAAAACTGGTATTCGTTATAAAGAATTTCGACATGCAGGGGCATGGTGTTGGTGCGCCCCCGGATGTGGCCGGAGACCACCGAAACCGCGCCGAATTCGCCCATGGCGCGGGCATTGCAGAGAATCACGCCGTAAAGCAGTCCCCATTTAATGTTGGGCAGGCTGACCCGGAAAAAAGTTTGCCAGCCGCTGGCGCCCAGGGCCAGGGCGGCTTCTTCTTCCTCCTGTCCCTGAGCCTGAATCAGGGGGATCAACTCACGCGCCACAAAGGGGAAGGTTACAAAGATCGTCGCCAGCACGATCCCCGGCACCGCAAAGATGATTTGCAGGTCGTGCCGCGCCAGCCATGGTCCCAGTAGTCCCTGCAGTCCGAAGAGCAGCACGTAGATCAGGCCAGACACCACCGGAGAAACCGAAAATGGCAGATCGATAAGAGTGATCAGGAGGCTTTTACCGAAGAACTCGAACTTGCCGATGGCCCAGGCAGCAGCGACTCCAAAAACAAGGTTCAGAGGCACGGCAATGGCGGCCGCCAGTAAGGTGAGGCGAATGGCAGACAGCGCATCGGGCGTGCGCAGGCTTTCCCAGTAGGCGCCCATCCCTTTTGCAAAAGCCTGGGAGAAGACGATCGTCAGCGGCATGAAGAGGAACAAGGCCAGGAAGAGCACGGCCACGCCGATCAGGATCCAGCGGACAATAGCGGACTCGCCGGTGGCGGCGGTAGCGATCCGCCGGGCCGGCGATAAGTTTCCGGAGCTGAGTGGAAGAGCAGTCGCCATCGCTAGTGGATCTCCTCCGCCACCAGTTCAGCAATCTTCTCCTCGCGGCTGCCGCTCCACTTCTGCAGAAGGTTGATGGGTAGCAGCAGGACCAGCGAGAAGACCAGCATGACCACTGCGATGGCAGTTGCGCCCGCATAGTCGTACTGGTCGAGCTTGGTGACAATCAGCAGCGGCGTGATTTCAGTCTTCATCGGCATGTTGCCGGCGATAAACACAACCGAGCCGTATTCGCCAATCGCCCGGGCAAAAGCCATAGCGAAACCGGCGAGCGCGGCGGGCAAGATCGTGGGCAGGACGACCCGGGAAAACGTCTGCCAGCGGCCAGCGCCAAGACTGGACGCTGCTTCTTCGAGTTCCTTGTCCATGTCTTCGAGGACCGGCTGAACGCTTCTGACGACAAACGGCAGCCCGATAAAAGTGAGCGCGATAGCAACTCCCAGCGGCGAGTAGGCCGCCTTGATTCCGATCGATGCCAGCGGCTTGCCCAGCCAGCCGTTCGGAGCGTAGATCGTGGTCAGGGCGATACCGGCAACCGCCGTCGGCAGGGCAAACGGAAGATCGACCAGCGAGTCGAACAGACGTTTGCCGGGAAAACTGTAGCGCACCAGCACCCACGCCACCAGAACTCCGAACACCAGGTTGATCAGAGC
>JBOGLC010000009.1:0-31833 GCA_050746005.1 Terriglobales bacterium | reverse complement strand
CGATTGCCCAGTTTGAAAGCAGGAATCTTCTGTTCGCCTACGTACTTGTAAAGCGTGTCAGGACTCACTCCCAGGTATTGCGACGCCTGGCGAATGTTCATCACTTCCCGCGAGTCGGCCATAGTTCCAACCCTTTCCACAGATAAGGCCCGTACCGCAACCGGTTTCCCGGCAGCCGGGCAAAACTTGGGAGAAAATTCCTCGTGCAAAACTGCGTTCGAGTGAATTTAGGTGTGCTGAGCATATATCAACCGGGAAACTGCCAAGGTCAAGGCGTATCTCCGGGTTTTACCGGGTTTTATACCTGTTTTCTGGAAAGTGGTCGGGCGGGAATTGCAATATGGCCCTATATATGGGGTTCTATAGATACTAAAGCACCACTAAATGCGGTGTTTATACAGACGGTTCAACAAGTACCCTCGTCGCGTAACCAAAGTACTACAGACGTTACTCAGGTATCTAGACAGGCGGCAAGAGGTGGGATTGGGTAAACGCCCGCAAATACTGGCTTCTTATAGGGTTAAATCCCGTGGCGCCGGGGTGGCGGGGCCGGTTGCAAGGGCATCCTGCCAGGCGCTATAGGGAAACTAGTATTCCGACAGCTCTTTCATGGCCCGGAACAGATCGCTGGTCTGGGGCAGGATGGCATTTTCCAGGTCGGGGTGGTAGGCCACAAAAACATCCATGGCCGCCACCCGGCGCACCGGCGCGTCCAGATGCTCAAAGAGCTGGTCGGCGATGCGGGCGGCGATTTCGGCTCCGTAACCCCAACTGAGGGTATCTTCGTAGGCCACCAGCGCCCGGCTGGTTTTCTGCACCGAGGCGGCAATGGTCTCCCAGTCAAAGGGATTCAGGCTGCGCAGATCGATCAACTCGGCTTTGATGCCGTGCTCGCGTTCCAGCTTCTGCACTGCCTGCAGGGCCCGGGGGACGACGGCTCCGTAGGTAATCACGCTGAGATCGCTTCCCTCCTGCACCACTGCGGCCTTGCCGAATGGCACCATGTAGTCCGGGCCGGGGTAGGACGCGCGGCCGTAGGTTTCGCGATACAGCCGCTTGTGCTCAAGGAAGAGCACCGGGTCGTCGCAGCGAATGGCGGTCCGCAAAAGGCCCGTGGCGTCCAGCGCGTTCGAGGGAAACACCACCCGCAGTCCGGGAATGTGGGTGAATACGCTTTCGCCGCACTGCGAGTGATAAATCGCGCCGCCGGTAAGGTATCCGCCAATCGCCACCCGAATGACGCAGGGCGCTGAGAAGGTATTGTAGGAGCGCCAGCGGATCAGCGGCAGTTCGCTGCGCAGCTGCATCATGGCCGGCCAGATGTAGTCGAAGAACTGGATCTCGACCACGGGCTTCAGTCCGCGCTGGGCCATGCCGGTGGCGCGGCCCACAATGTTGGCTTCTGCAATGGGCGAATTAAAGACGCGGTCGGAACCGAATTCCATCTGCAGGCCGGCGGTCAGCTTGAAGACGCCGCCCTTGCCCTTGACCAGCTTCTGCTTGAGATACTCTTCGCGGCTGCAGTCGGCCACATCTTCCCCAAAGATCACAATGCGCTGGTCACGGCGCATCTCGTCACGCAGGGTGGCATTGATCAGGTCAGCCATGGTTTTGAGCGCGGGCTTCTTGCCATCGGCCGAAGCCGGCTCGGGCCTGGCCGGCGCCGCCTCGGTCTCGAAGGCAGACGACGTGGGATCGAGGTCGGGCGAATAGATGTATTTCAGTACCTGGTCAGGCGCGGGTGCGGGGGCCTGCAAAGCGCGGTCCACGGCGACCTGCAGATCGTCGTCTACCTGCTTCTCCAGGCGGTTGATGCCCTTTTCGTCGAGGATGCCCTCGCGGATCAGGAACATCTGCATGCGGGGGATGGGATCGCGCTGGGCATCGCGCTGGCGCTCGACATCTGGCCGGTACAGCCGCTCGTCGTCGGACAGCGAGTGCGAATACGGCCGGATCACGTGCGCATGCACAAAAGAAGGACCGTGTCCGCCCCGGCTGTGTGCCACCGCGCGCACAAAAGCCGCGTAGCTGGCGACCGGGTCGGTTCCATCTACTTCTTCAAAATGGAAGTTAGGAAAGCCGCTTACCAGGCGAGAGATGTTTCCGCCCGCGGTCTGTACTTCCACCGGCACGGAGATGGCGTAGCCGTTGTCCTCGACCACGAAAATCAGAGGCAGCCGCAAGTTGGCGGCGGTGTTCAGCGACTCCCAGAACTCGCCTTCACTGCTGGTGCCGTCCCCCAGCGAAACATAGGTAAGTTCGTCACCGTGGAACTTGACGTCCTTGAACTGCCGGTAATCGCCCGTGGCTTTTTGGGCCGCGTCGGGATGGGCGGCAAAATAGCGGCCCACCTCGGCACAGCCCACGGCCTGGAGAATCTGTGTTCCCGTGGGCGAGGAGCCGGTAACGATGTTGAGGTCCGGAAGGCTCCAGTGGGAGGGCATCTGCCGCCCGCCGGAGCTGGGATCATCCCCCGAGCCTACCGCCTGCAGCAGCATGTCGTAGGCAGTCGCCCCCAGGGCAAGGCAAAGGGCGCGGTCGCGGTAATAAGGATAGAACCAGTCGTATCCCGCTTTCAGGGCAAGGGCGGCGGCCACCCCCACGGCTTCGTGGCCCGCGCCTGATATCTGGAAAAAAATCTTCTGCTGGCGCTTGAGCATGATCTCCCGATCGTCCACCCGCCGGGAGGTGTACATGTGGCGATAGGCTTCGATCAGTTGTTCGCGGGAGAGACCTTCGTAGGTCTTGCCGGCTCGCTTGACATCGCGTTCGGATCCTGCGGCCGATTTAGGGTCAGCCTTCGTAGTGGCCATCCGGCTCCCTTCGATGCAAGTTTACAAGACGCGTTTGCATTGTAAATCGGAGACTTGAATGGGCAAAGCGGGAATCATGGCACTCAGCATGAATCCTCATGGCTGAGCGCTTTCTCGTTTATCCTAAAGCCAGCACAAATGATCGAATTCAATCGCACCTTCGACCCGCATACCATCCGCCTGCTGATCTTCGATCTCGACGGGACGCTGGTCGACTCCCGCCTGGACCTGGTGCACTCGGTGAATGCCACGCTGCGGCATATGAAACGTCCTGAGCTGGCCGAGGACGTGATTGCCAGCTATGTCGGGGATGGAGCGCCCGCGCTCATCCGCCGGGCTCTGGGCGACGAAGCCGACGATGAGAAGCTGGTACGCTCCGGCCTGGAATACTTCCTCACCTACTACCGCGAGCACAAACTCGATCATACTCACGTGTACGAGGGCATACCGGAAGTGCTGGCGACTCTGCACAATTCGCACAATGGCCAGTCACGCAAGATGGCTGTGCTTTCCAACAAGCCGGTGCACCCTTCGCGGGCCATTGTGGAAGCCCTGGGCCTGGGAAAATTTTTTGGCCTGGTATACGGGGGGAACAGCTTTCCCACCAAGAAGCCCGATCCCGAGGGCGCGCAAACCATCCTGCGGGAAATGGGCGCAAAGCCGCAGGAAACGTTGATCGTGGGCGACTCCGGCGTCGACATTCTCACCGGCCGCAATGCCGGCACCTGGACCTGCGGCGTGACTTACGGCTTCGCCCCCCGCAGCCTGCGAGAGGCTGCGCCGGACGTGCTGCTGGACCAGCCAAAGGAGCTGGGGGAGCTTTTCGCTTGATCGCCTTTGGCGCCGGTTTCTCAGTGTCCTCCTCGGTTAACGCTGTTTCCGCTTTCTTCAGATACACTGCCATCGAAGATGAAGAAACCGCCCGAGACAGCCTTCACGCCCGCCGAGCTGCGCCAGCTGCGCCGGTTGAAAGATCCCTACGGCATCCAGCGTTTTCTCGACGACATGCCATACCACCTCGCCGACACGGCCTGGTCGCCGCGACTCGTGCT
This sequence comes from Terriglobales bacterium, assembly GCA_050746005.1. Taxonomy (GTDB): domain Bacteria; phylum Acidobacteriota; class Terriglobia; order Terriglobales; family Acidobacteriaceae; genus JAIQFF01. Next base: position 27,968 of record JBOGLC010000009.1, on the reverse strand, counting down.
GCGTGAAAATACCGCTCACTGCCTGGAAGGGGCGATCTTCGCCGCGGCGGCGTTGCGCGCCAACGGATTTCCTGCCCTGCTGCTCGACCTTGAAGCCGAGCACGATACCGACCATGTCCTCGCTCTTTACCGGGTAAAAGGGTGCTGGGGAGTGGTGGCAAAATCCAACTTCACCGGCTGCCGCTACCGCGAACCGGTCTACCGTACGCTGCGCGAGCTGGCCATGAGCTTTTTCAATCTCTATTTCAATTTGCGGCGGGAGCGCACCCTGCGCACATTTTCCCGCCCGGTCAATCTCGCCCGTTTCGATTCCCGGCACTGGATGACCACCGAAAAGCCGCTCTGGTTTGTTGTGGACTATCTGTTCGAGGTTCATCACTACAAACTGCTGCGCCCGGGGATGGCGAAGCGCCTGCATCGTGTGGACGAGAGATTATTTCGCGGCGAGGTGCTGGGCAAAGCGTTGAAATCCAGCCCATAGAGACGTAGGCGCGAGCGCCCTGGCTCGTGCGTCCTCAATCCGACAGACGCGAATGACGGGCACTGCCGCAGGAGCGAGGGCGCTCGTGCCCACATCCCGCGGTATTCAACAACGGCGTTAAGCAAGCAATGAGTGCGACCTGATCGAACTTCCGGGAATACAATTCTTCTTATGAACTCTCGCCTCCTGGTCCTGCTGCTGTGGGCGCCCATGGCCTGGGCCCAGAGCGCGCCGGACATGGCTTCGGCGCCACACTACCGGCAGTTGCTGGCGAACGATCGGGTGCGCGTGTTTGCGCTCACGCTTAAATCTCTGGAGCGAACCATGGCGCGCCACGACAATAATTTTCTGGTAGTCGTGCTGCAGGATTGCGATGTGGTGATGTGGCCGGAGGGAGAGTCGGATATCGTCGATTTTCATTTCAATCAGGGTGATGTGCGATTCAATCCTGGCGGACGCGCGATCGGTATCCGCAACGACCGCACCATCGAATATCGCAATGTCACGATTGAATTTCTCGATCCCAAAGTGACTTCGTACGGCTATCAGGCCAATACCGGCGCCTGGGATTACGGGGCTGCGTCGATTGCGCCTCCGGTCGATCCCCATGCCAGGTTCATGAACTCGATTTCGCTGGGAGCGGCCACGGTGAGCGACGTTCAACTACTTTCCCGCGACCCGTTCCCGCCACCGGACAAGCCGGGCCCGGAACTGCTGATTCCGGTCACCGACATCGACCTGAAGGCCGGGGAGTACGAGAGAATCCGCAAATCGTCCGGCGAGGTGGTGTGGATTCCCGCGGGAAGGAAGTCGACATATTTGAACGCGACGTCGGATCCGGTAAGGTTGGTCGTGGTCCAGTTCAAGACCGCGGCCAAAGACTAGAACAATCCCCATGAAACGATCCGCAGCGATTTCCGTTCTTCTTATTCTCGTGTCATGGTTTGTGCTCGCTCAGAACGGCCACGACAAACCAGCGCCGAAAACCGCTCCAGCCCCGCCGCAGCTTTCCCAGGACCAGATCCGCGCGATCATTCGCCAGGCCGCCGATAAAGACGCCGAGAATGACAAGAAGCAACGCCAGTACACCTATATTGAGCGCGAGGAAGAGCACAAACTCGACGGGAAAGGCCAGGTGAAATCGAGCGAGTCGAAGACTCACGAAATTATGGTGCTGTATGGCGAACAAGTTGAGCGTCTGATCGCGAAAGATGACAAGCCCCTCTCGGAAAAAGATGCGGCCAAGGAAGAGGAAAGAATCCAGAAGCTGACCGACAAGCGCAAGAATGAGAGCGACGAGCAGCGCAAGAAGCGGCAGGAAGAGGAAGAGAAAGATCGGGAAGATGGCCGCAAGTTTGTTGGCGAAGTTGCCGACGCCTACAACTTTCGCTTCATCGGCATGGAGAAGATCGACGGACGCGCCACTTACGTGATCGACGCCGAGCCTCGCCCCGACTTTCAGCCCCACTTGAAGCAGGCGAAGATCCTGCCCAAGTTTCGTTTCCGCGCCTGGATCGACCAGGCTGACTCACAGTGGGTCAAGCTGGACGCCGAGTGCATCGACACGGTTTCCCTGGGCTGGTTTCTGGCGCGAATTCACAAAGGATCGCGGTTGCTGCTCGACCAGACCCGGGTCAACGACGAAGTCTGGCTGCCCCGTCATGTCGCGGTCAAAATCGATGTGCGCCTGGCGCTGCTGAAAAACTTCAACGTGGAGGCGGACATGACCTACCGCGACTACAAGAAGTTTCGTACCGATACCAGAATTGTTCCGGTGGGGGAACTGCAGCAGCAACATTGAGCGGCTGGCTTTCCGGGAACTGCCGAAATACATAGGTCCTTCACGGCCTGAAGGCCGTTCAGGATGACCGGCTTTCGCAGCGGCGTCAATTCTTTTTGTTTGCAACTTCCAGGCGGGTTTCGGCGCGTTTGAGGGCGTCTTCGGCGTGGGTGAAATCGGCCTCGGTCTTGCCGTCCTTCAGCGCTTCCTCGGCCCGCTTCTTGGATTCCTGGGCGCGCTTGACATTGATTTCCTCGGGACGCTCGGCGGTCTCGGCCAGGATCGTGACCTGGTCCGGAAGCACCTCGGCGAAGCCCCAGGCCACCGACAGGTAGTGCGTCTGCCCAGCCTTGCGATAGCTGATTTCGCCCACCGCCAGTTCCGTAATCAGGGGCGCGTGGCCGGGCAGGATGCCCAGGTATCCGTCCTTGCCAGGAATCTGGATCTCCTCGGCCACGTCTTTCACCACCATCTTTTCCGGGGTCACGATCTCGAGTTGGAAAGTGTCGGGCATCAGTTGTTCTTACGCTGCTTTCAACTTCTCCGCGGCTTCGAGCACTTCATCGATCGTGCCCTTCATGTAGAAGGCCTGTTCCGGGATGTCGTCGTACTTGCCTTCATTGATTTCCTTGAATCCCTTCACCGTGTCGGCGACTTTCACGTAGCGTCCCGGGGAGCCGGTAAACTGTTCAGCAACGTGAAAGGGCTGCGACAGGAAGCGCTGAATTTTTCTGGCGCGAGCCACGCTGATCTTCTGGTCTTCGCTTAGTTCATCGATGCCCAGAATCGCGATGATGTCCTGCAAGTCTTTGTAGGTTTGCAGGGTTTTTTTCACGCCCTGCGCGACATCATAGTGGTCCTGGCCGACGATGCGCGGATCCAGAATGCGCGAAGTCGAAGCCAGCGGATCGACCGCGGGATAAATTCCAATCTCGGTGAGGGCGCGCGAAAGCACCGTGGTTGCGTCGAGATGAGCGAAGGTGGTGGCCGGCGCGGGGTCGGTGAGATCGTCGGCGGGCACATAGATGGCTTGCACCGAAGTGACGGAGCCTTTCTTGGTTGAAGTGATCCGCTCCTGCAACTCGCCCATTTCCGTGGCCAGGTTCGGCTGGTAGCCCACGGCGCTGGGCATGCGGCCGAGCAGCGCGGAAACTTCCGATCCCGCCTGGGTGAAACGGAAAATGTTATCGATAAATAGAAGAGTGTCGGCGCCTTCTTCGTCGCGGAAATACTCGGCCACCGTCAGTCCGGTCAACGCGACCCGCAGACGCGCGCCAGGAGGCTCGGTCATCTGCCCATAGATCAGCGCGGCTTTGGATTTTTCCGGATCGCCGGGCTTGATGACGCCCGACTCGGTCATTTCCAGCCACAGATCATTTCCTTCGCGGGTGCGCTCGCCGACGCCGGCGAAGACGGAATATCCGCCATGCTGCTTGGCCACGTTGTTGATCAGTTCCTGAATGAAGACCGTCTTGCCGACGCCGGCGCCGCCAAACAATCCAATCTTTCCGCCCCTCAGGAAGGGCTGAATGAGGTCCACGACCTTGACCCCGGTCTCGAACATTTCGGCGGTGGTCGCCTGCTCGTCAAACAACGGCGCGGGCCGGTGAATCGGCATGGTCTTGGTGTGCTGGATCGGACCCAACTGATCCACCGGAGATCCAATCACATTCATCACGCGCCCCAGCGTGCCGCGGCCCACGGGCACCGAGATGGGGCCGCCCTGGTCAATGGCTTTCATGCCGCGCACCATGCCCTCGGTGGCCTCCATGGCAACGCAGCGCACCCGGCCTTCGCCCAGGTGCTGCTGTACTTCGAGAATCACGTTGACCGGGTTGGGCACAGTGAAGCCGTCGCTGACGACTTTCAACGCCTCATAAATCGGAGGCATGGCGCCCTCGACAAACTGCACGTCCACCGCGGGACCGGAAATCTGTATTACGTGTCCTACTCTCTCTGGCATAAGACCTCGGCTTGTGGCTTGTGGCTTCTAGCTTCTAGCTTCTAGCTTGATCACAAAGATGTCGGCAGTTGCACCCAGGCCGATTTCCGTTGGTAACTGGCTAGAAGCCGAAAGCTAGTGGCTAGAAGCTGCTTACTGCGCTGCTGCTCCGCTTACGATTTCAATAATCTCTTTCGTGATCTTGGCCTGCCGAGCCCGGTTCATGGCCAGAGTCAGCGAATCGATCATGTCGGTGGCGTTGTTGGTGGCCGCATCCATGGCAGTCATGCGGGCCGCGTGTTCTGCCGCCACCGATTCCTGCAGACCACGAAAGATCTGTATGGCGACATATTTCGGCAGCAGCGATCGAAACAGCTCTTCCGGAGACTGCTCGTAAATATAGTCGACCGGGGCGGTGGCGAACTTGGCGGCGGCGGCATCGATGTCGCGCGTGTCGGCGGGACGAATGCCCACGCCCGCACCCTTCGCGGCTTCGAGGGCGCGGTCCCTTTCCTTTTCGGTCATGCCCTCCGCCATCCGCACTTCGGGCGCGCCAATCTGTTCGATGGGCAGGATCTGCTCTACGATCAGACGCTGCGCAATGACCGACTTGAACTCGTTGAACACCAGGTACACAGCATCGATCTCTTCCCTGCTGTAGCGCTCGATCACCCGTTCAGCCAGTTCCGACGCCAGAGCGTAATCAATCTTGTTCAAGACTCCGATCTGTTCCCCCACGATGGTGGTTTGCGGCGCTGCTTGCGAGTCGGACGCTCTCGGCTCTGCTGCGCGGTAACGGCGCCGCAGAAAATCACGACCTTTGCGGCCGATGGTTTCAATCTCGAGATTCTTATCCGCCTTGGTGGCGATAAAACGCGCCGCTGCTTTCAAGATGTTGGTATTGAAAGCTCCGGCCAGGCCTTTGTCGCCGGTGACCACCACCAGCAGCACATTCTTCTCCGGACGGCGCGCCAATAGCGGGTGCCGGGGCTCACCTGTTTCCGGATCGTCAATCTCGGCGCGCGAGACCAGCGACTTCAACACGTTGGTCAGCATCTGGGCATAAGGCCGCGCCGCCAGGGCCCGCTCCTGCGCCCGGCGCAATTTTGCCGCCGAGACCATCTTCATGGCTTTGGTGATCTGCCGCGTGTTAGTCACGCTGCGAATCCGCCGCCGGATGTCGAGAATATTTGGCATGGTCTAATCGTTTGCCGCTGGCCGTTTGTCGCTGGTCACGATCAACTTCAGTTATCGATCGGACTGAGGCCTTTGTCAAAAAACCAGTTTTCAGTTCCTGGTTCCCGGTTCACAGTTGCTTTTATTTCGCTACCGCCTGGCGGTCTGCTACGAACGCTTCTTTGCTCTGCTTGATGACTTTGCTCATTTCGGCTTTCAGGGCATCATCCAAAACTTTTTTCTCCATGATGGTGCGCAGCAAACCTGGGTTGGTGGCATCCACGTATTTGTAGAGTTCGGCTTCAAATTCGCGCACCTGATCTACCGGCAGATCGTCAAAGAACCCGTTGGTGCCGGCAAAGATGATCAAAATCTGCTTGGAGAAGGGCAGGGGTGAAAACTGCTTCTGCTTCAGAACTTCAACCAGACGCTGGCCGCGATTGAGCTGGGCCTGGGTAGCTTTGTCGAGATCGCTGCCGAACTGCGCGAAGGCGGCGAGTTCGCGGTATTGCGCCAGTTCCAGCTTCATGCCGCCGGCCACCTGCCGCATGGCTTTGATCTGCGCGCTGCCGCCCACGCGACTGACGGATATTCCAACGTTCACCGCGGGGCGCACGCCGCTATTGAACAGATCGGTTTCAAGGAAGATCTGGCCGTCGGTGATCGAAATCACGTTGGTCGGAATGTAGGCGGAGACATCGCCCGCCTGGGTTTCGATGATGGGCAGCGCGGTCAGCGAACCGCCACCCATTTTGTCGCTCAGCTTGGAAGCGCGCTCCAGCAGCCGGGAGTGGAGATAAAAGACGTCTCCGGGATAGGCCTCGCGTCCCGGCGGACGCCGCAGCAAAAGCGAAATCTCGCGATACGACGCCGCGTGCTTCGAAAGATCGTCGTAGATCACCAGCGCGTGGCGTTTGGTATCGCGGAAATACTCGCCCATGGCGCAAGCCGCATATGGCGAGATGTACTGCATCGGCGCCGGCTCGGAGGCTGACGCGGCCACCACGATGGTGTAGTCCATGGCGCCGGCGTCGCTGAGAATCTTCACTACCTGGGCAATTGAAGACCGCTTCTGTCCGATCGCGTTGTAGATGCAGACCAGGTCGTTGCCCTTGCTGTTGATGATGGTATCGAGCGCGACTGCGGTCTTGCCGGTCTGCCGGTCGCCGATGATCAGTTCGCGCTGTCCGCGGCCGATCGGAATCATGCTGTCGATGGCCTTGAGCCCGGTTGCCATGGGCTCGCGCACCGGCTGACGATCGATCACACCTGGCGCCAGACGCTCCAATGCGATGAACTGGTCGGTGGCGATCGGTCCCTTGTCATCGATGGGCTGGCCCAGCGAGTTCACCACTCGCCCCACCAGGGCCTCGCCGACCGGTACGCTCATGATGCGGCCGGTGCGCTTGACCTCGTCGCCCTCGCTGATCTCCGTGTACTCACCCAGCAACACCACGCCGACCTGGTCTTCTTCCAGGTTCATGGCGATGCCGGCCACGCCATGCGGGAACTCGAGCAACTCTCCGGCCATGACTTTGTCCAGGCCATGCACCCGGGCAATGCCGTCGCCCAGAGTGAGGACGGTCCCGACTTCGTCCACGGCAATTTTGGATTCGTAGCTCTCGATCTGTTGCCGGATCAGCTCTGTAATCTCGTCTGCTTTGATTTGTGCCATAAGTCAGCTCTTAGCCGTTAGCTTTTCTTCGCGTCCTTTGCGGACTTCTTTGCGGCCTTTGCGGTCAAGCCTTTGACTCTCACTGAGTCTGGAATCACAAACACTTCAGTTCGGGCTAAGAGCTGATCGCTTCTCTTATCTTCTCCAGTTGCCCTTGCACCGAACCGTCGTAGATCATGCTGCCGACCTTCACCACGGCGCCGCCAAGAATTGAAGCATCCTGGGTGTATTGGGCACGCACCTTGCGACCGGTCAGCTTCGCGACTTGCGCCTCGAGCCCGCTTCTTTCAGGCTCACCCAACTCTCGCGCGCTGACGATGTGGGCTTCGACGAAACCCATCCGACGGTTAAGTTCGTGCTCAAATTCCTTCACGATGGCATCGAGGAATTTTATACGCCGGTGATCGATAAGCACGGCGACGAAGTTTCGCAGCGACCTGGAGAAGCCGGCGCGCGCGACCAGCGCGTCCAGCAGTCCACGTTTCTGCTCTGCTGGAATCGATGGCGCTTCCCAGACCTCCCGCAATTCCAGACTGCTGGCCGCTAACTGGGCCAAAGACTGTGCCTCCTGCAACGTCTTGGCCGGATCCAGATGCTGGTCAAAAACCACATCGGCGAAGGCGCGGGCGTAGGTGTTGGTTACGGAGGCCATCCTCTAGTTTCCGTCCGGTCCGGCTTTTGATCCACCACCGTTGCGACCCTGGGGCGAAAGCTCTTTTGCAAACTCTCGCACCAGCGCCTGGTCGGTCGCCGTATCCACTTTGATCTGTTTGGCGGCCAGGGCTACAGCCAGATTCGCCGCATAGGCGGTAAGTTCGCGCCGGGCGGTTTTGGCCGCAGCGGCGATTTCCTGCTCGGCGGATTCCACGATCTTGCGCGCATCTTCTTCGGCCGCCGCCTTGATGCGTGTTTCCTCGGCAGCGGCTTCCTTCTGCGCCGCGGCGCCCATGGCTGCGATCTCCGTATCCAGACGGGAGAGACGGGTTTCGATTTCCGCCAGCCGCCGGTTGGCTTCCTCGCTGGCCTGCCGTGCCTCCTGCATCGCCTTTTGGATGGACGCAGTGCGATTCCGAAATACTCCCGGAAGGTTCTTCTTCGACAAGTACACAACTGCGCCCGCGATCACGCCAAAATTAAGCAGCACGCACAGCCAGTACGCGTGCTCCAGGCTGAGGCCGGTAAGCCTTGCCACCAACTGTACCGCGGCGGACTGCTTGAACTGCGCCTGGTCGTCCTCGCCCGCGGCTTCGCGTGACTCCCTGGCCAGTTGGGCGTTGGTATTGCCGTATCCCTGCGAACGAATGGCGGGCGTCGACTGGGCCTGGGCGCCGGCTCCCAGGGTGAGGAGCATGCCCGCGAACACGATCAAAGCCAAAATCGGACGGGGGCGTCGGTCCAGGCGTGAAGGGGACATCAGTCGCCCCCCGCCGGACTCTGAGTCGCCGGCTGCAGAACGGTGCGAATGATCGCGGTCGCCAGTTTTCCGCTCTCCGCTTCCAGACCGGTTTGGGCGGCGATCTTGTCCTGTTCAATGGAGGTTCGCGCTTTTTCCACCTGGGCTTGGGCTCGGGCCCGCGCTTCAGCCACAGCCGTGGCCCGCGCTTGCAGAGCTGACTGGCGCTGTGCTTCCTGTCTTTTGAATACGCTCATGCGCGCTTCCCGCAGCCGCTGCTCGTATTCCGCGGTGCGCGCTTCGGCCTGGGCAATGTCGGCCTGCGCCTTTTCGATCGCGCCCGCGGTCCGCCGATGCCGTTCCGCCAGCACTTTAATCAGCGGTTTGTGCACCACTGCGGTGTAAATACCGAATAACAGCACGATCAAAATGATGGTCGGCACGGACCCGAGCAGTAATCCGCCTAATTGTCCTAAAATCTCGTCCATTGTGTGCTGATCAGGTCTAGAGCGTAAGGAGGCTTAAGACCATTGAAAATAACATGTTACGGATTGTGTGTCAACGCGATCCCGGATCTTTCCCGGTTGAAATCACCAGAACGCGAACTATTTCAGAAACTATTTCAGGAAAGGGAAGAAAGTCGCTTGACATCCAGCATAAGGGGTCTAGCATGGAGATATCACCTCCGATCCAATCCGGATCGAATGGGCCGATAGCCAAGGAATGTCACCGCTTCTTGGTTGCCGGCCCATTTAAACGTTTAGACCCTGGCAAACAGCTTTCAGCTAAAAAAGACCTCCGGCCACGAAGATTGCCAAAAACTTAGGCGCCCAGAGCTAGAAGGTGTTTACCACCCACTCTCTTACTTTTCTCACCACCGACTCCGGCGCTTCCACTTCCAACTCCACGGATCCGCCGCTGTACTTCCGCGAATAGATTCGTGACCGCGCCTCCAGCAACGCCAGCATCTTCCCTTCTTTCTGCGGCACGCGGAGATGCACCCGGCTGATCGGATCTTCGGACAGCAGTTCGTCGATTCGGTCCAGCAGTGTAGTCATGCCGGTGCCTTTCGCCGCGGAGACGTGCACTCTGCCGGCGTCGTCAAGCAGTGACTCGCGTTGCTTTGGGGGCAGCAGGTCTATTTTGTTCATCACCCGCAAACGCGGTTTGGCATCGACTTCCAGTTCCTTGAGCACCTTCTCTACCTGGGCGTCCTGTTCCGCCGAGAGCGGGCTGCTGGCATCGGAAACCTGGAGGACGAGTGAGGCGCGCTGCACTTCTTCGAGGGTCGCTCGAAACGCTGAAACCAGGGTGTGGGGCAGATTGCGGATGAATCCGACCGTGTCCGAAAGCAGCGCCTTTCTCCGCGACGGCAGCGCCACCGAACGAATCGTCGGGTCGAGCGTGGCAAACATCCGGGGAGATTCGAGCACCGCGGCGCGAGTCAGAGCGTTGAACAGCGTGGATTTTCCGGCGTTGGTGTAGCCCACCAGCGCGACCGTCGCCACCGGTACCGCTTCCCGGCGGGCCCGCTGCTGCGCCCGCACCCGGCGCACGTTTTCGATCTGCTCTTTCACATGCCGGATACGCCGATGAATCTTCCTGCGATCGGTTTCCAATTGAGTTTCGCCGGGGCCGCGGGTGCCAATGCCGCCGCCCAGCTGCGACATCTCCACGCCGCGCCCGCCCAGGCGAGGCAGCATATATTCCAGCTGCGCCAGTTCCACTTGCAGTTGGCCTTCACGCGTCCGCGCATGCTTGGCGAAAATATCGAGGATGAGCTGGGTGCGGTCGATCACGCGGGTGTTGACCAGACCCTCGATATTGCGTTGTTGCGAAGCCGTGAGGTCGTGATCGAACAGCAGCAGGTCGGCGGAAACCGAGGCGGTGGCGCCGGCAATCTCCTCCAGCTTGCCGCTTCCGATGAGCGTGGCTGGATCCGGCCGATCGCGATGCTGCAAAAATTCGCCGACGATCTCCGCGCCTGCGCTGAGCGCCAGAGATCGCAACTCGGCCAGAGACTCATCCGCGCTGAATTCCGGAATGTCTTGGGCCTTTGTCGCCGCCGGGCGCGTGGAAGCGTCGCGAGCCGACTGAGCGGCCGCGGTCAGCGGACCATTCCGGGCCCGGGGAGATGCCGGGCGGCGGGAACGGCTACGCACCTCCAGCCCGATCAGAAAGGCGCGCTCCCGGGGCCGCCGGTTCCCCTCTGCCGAAGGGGTGCGCCCGATGCCACTCTTACTCTTCAATCGTCACCTTGAGGGACGCAGCCGCGAGCGCCTCGCTCATGCCGCAGCGCCAGGATAATTCCGCACGAGCGAGAACGCTCGCGCCCGCATTATGGAACCCGGCCCATCTCATCCCTCGGTGCCGGACGAGCGCGGCAGCGCAACCGCTTCCGCATCCGACGACGTGGCGGCCGCCGGTGTCGGCAATACCGTCGGCCTATCCCCATGACCATGCGCGGGCTTCCCCATGACGACGGTGGAGATGGCATGCTTGAAGATCAGTTGCTCCTGATTATTGGTGTCGAGCACGACCGAATACTTGTCGAAGGAGCGGATGCGTCCAGTGAGCTTGACCCCGCTCAACAAATAAATAGTGATGTTGCTGCGCTCCTTGCGCGCGGTATTGAGGAAGGTATCCTGGATGTTCTGCGCCGGCTTATTTTCCATCGCCGATCTCCTTAGGTCCCGACTGCGACGTTCTGACTGTCAGGTCTGACTGCCGGCACTCTTCGTGGCGCGGGTTGGGCAGTGGGGAACGGCGACAGCAAGGCCGCCCACGCGATGCCCGCTCTGTACCCTGGCGCACGATGCCGACTGCTGGCAGTATTCGTACGATACGGCGTTACTTCCCGCATTTCAAGCTGGCAATCAGTCTGGCAGTCCATAGAGAGTAGTTGGCGAAATGCAACTTCTAAAAAGTGTCATCCTGAGGGACTTCAGTCCCGAAGAGATTGCCCTGAGCGAAGGCGAAGGGATCTTGCGTGCAGCCGCAGAACGGATGGCGTTCTTCATATCCGCTCCACTCCGGATGCTTCGCAAGCTCACCATGACGCCCCGCTGAACAGCTACGGTCGCAAATTCAGCCACTACCGACGGCGCCGGTTCGATTGACATCCCTACTGCAAAGTGCAACCATTCTCCGCTTCGCCCGGCGCAGCAGCTAGGCCTGGCTGCTGCGCTGGCATCCTTCAGCCTCCGGAGTCACACATGCATCACGAAATCGCCCTGTTCGTTATGCCCACCCATACCGGCACTGAGGCGCTGGCCTTCATGCTGCGCTGGGTTCACTTGCTGGCAGGAATCACCTGGGTGGGACTCCTCTACTTTTTCAACCTGGTCAACGTACCCTTCATGAAACAGATAGACGCGGCCAGCAAGCCGAAAATCTTTCAGTACCTGACCATGCCTGCGCTGCAGTTGTTCCGCTGGAGCGCCATGCTGACCGTGTTCGTGGGCTTCTGGTACTGGTCGCAGATTTATGTCGCCGCCGCTGCCCACCGCATGGGGGTCGGAGCCGGAAGCACGATCGGTCTGTTTCTGCTGATCTGGATTGCGACCTCGATGATTCTCTACTTCGTGATCTCGAAGACCCCGAGCGGATACGCACTGGGCGCCATCACGGCGGTGCTGGTGATCGCAGCGGGCTGGCTTTTCGTCAACTACACCCCGGTGGGCCAGGACGATAACCACGTGCTCTCGATCGGCATCGGCGGCGGCCTGGGCTTCATCATGCTGTTCAACGTGTGGGGAATCATCTGGCGCAACAACAAGAAGATTATCCGCGGCACTCTGGCCGGCACGCCACCCGCGAATGCGGCCGTGATGGCGCGACAGGCATTTCTGGCCTCGCGTATGAATTTCTTCCTGTCCGTGCCCATGATCTTCTTCATGGCCGCCAGTTCGCATTACACGATTCTAGGAAGGTGAGGACTGGGAGTGGGGAACGGCAGGCCGAAGCGAAAGGCCGGGCCGGACATTCAGTTTGCGCGAGACTGCAGCACTGGCCGATTACTTGACCTGAAAATTCCTCGCATCGAGGGGATGGTTATTGGAAATCTCTTCTGTGGTGAGATCCCACTCAAAGACCTTGGTGGTGCCGTTCTGAAGTTCCTCGGTGAAGTGAATGGAATACTTCTTGGGCAGAGTCAACCTCTCATTTGTCTTGAAATCGCTGAACCGCTCTTCGATGGTGTACCGTGTCTCCTTTTGCTTGGAGCTCTGGGTAACGTCCGCACCCCCGGCGCCGGAAGTGTTGGTCAGCCCAGCCTGATCGGAAATGGAAGGCGAAAAGGCTGCCAGACCCGAAGCCAGCGTGATCGCATAGGTGGTCATGATGTGCTGAAAAGTCTGGGGATCGAAGTAGAGATGAACCGTGAGTTCATCCCGCTTTTTAGAGTGATAGGTCAGTTGATACGCGGGTCGGCCATCCACTTTCTTCTCCCCATCGAAGGTGAGCTTGGCTTTGTTTTCAGCCAGATTGAGCAGGGCCCAGGCGGTGGTTAATTCTCCGCCCAGCAAGCCTTCACGTACGATCTGATCCTGGCTGCGCACGAACACGCCAAAATCCGACCACTTGTGATTTGCCGTGGTCGCGGCCTCCGACACCTTCTCACCGTCGGTAACGAACTGCTCACCGCGGTAATCGCCGTTGTTGAATTTGACCATCAGGACCGACTTCCGTCCCTCCGAGACCAGCGCACTCGTGCCCTGCAATTCGCCACCGCCCCCCACCAGAATTTTGAACAGAGCGCTTCCCTGCACGATGCGTGTTTTCGCCGCGGCCCGTGCCTCCGCCGTGCCGATGGAATCCAGATGCCGGGCAACGACATCCTCCGGCTTCATATCCGCGGCGCGCAGCAGGGGAGATGCGAAAACCAGGAACAACACGACCCTGGCCATCCTGGCCGCAACTACCGTAAACATCGGTCTGCGGGACTTCATGATGTGCCTCTTTACACGCCTGACAATCACCCGGGGGATCAGAAAAAAGCCTGCGGGACGAACCCGCAGGCCGCCAGCTTATTCCTTGATCCCTAGAAATTAAGCTTCAGCGCCACCTGTAACTGCCGGGCCGAGGTGGTTCCGTCCGGGCGGGAGGCCGTAGCGTTGATCAAGCCGAAGTTGGATGCCGTGATCCGGTTCGACGCACCATCAAACCCCGGGTTTTCGAAGTGCGGGTGATTGAAGATGTTGTAGCCCTCGATTCGCAACTCGGCGTTGAACCGCTCCGTGATCTTCGTCGTTTTGGCCCAAACCACGTCAAAGTTCACGAAACCCGGTCCATAGAAGTTATTACGGCCAGAGCTTCCCGGACCTATGTAAAGTGGGGCGCCGCTGCCATCGGTACGACCGGAGAAGGCTGCGGGATTGGTAAACCAGACCTTACTGCCTCCCGCCGTGCTGTCGTTGTTGGCCCCGGGCGCGTAAGGATTACCCACAAGGTCCGCGCGGCCGCTCAAACCCGTACGTTCCATGTCGGTCGAGGTGAATATGTCAAACGGATGTCCGGTCTGCGCCGAGGTAATTCCCGAGAATTGCCAACCTTCGAACACTTTTCCGATAAATCCAGTGTTCAGGAAGGCCTTGCCCTTTCCGAACGGCACTTCCCACACATAGCTGATCACGGCCACGTGGCGGATATCGTTATCCGAGTTGCCTCGCTCTTCGTTCAGGGCACGCGAATTACGCGCGAAAGCACGGTTCCCGACCGCGGGAGCGTAAGGGTCGTTGGAGTTGTCGATCGCATGGGACCAGGTATAGGCGCCTTGCAATTGGAGGCCATGACTCAGACGGTGCGTGACCTTCAACTGCAATGAGTTGTAGAGAGAGTTGCCCACCGAGGCAGCAAAATACGGCTGAACCAGGGCATTGTGAGCCACTGCGTTGAAGGGCAGGTAGCCGAAATCGGCGCCTTGGTACAGGAGGCTAAATGAAACGTCGTCGGAGCTGCACTGCCCCTGCACAAAACCCTGATTCAACGGATTCGTCGGGACGCAAAAAGCGAGCAACTGCTGCACCAGCGCGGGATCGGGTGAGTTTGGGTCCAGTATCCGGTAAATGTGGTGACCTTCCGATCCTACATAGGCGAGGTCAAGCACGTTGTTGCCAGGCAACTCTCGCTGGATGCCGAAGTTCCAGTTGTTGCTGGCGGAGTTGCGAAAATGGGGATCGAAGAGCGTAGGCGCTATCGCGTCGCCATCGACGAATACATTGGTCACAGGCTTCTGGGGCGGAGTGGGCAGCGGGAACGGCCCGTTGAGCGCGCCGCCGTAGAAGCCGTTGATTGTATCGACGGGAAACTGGTTGTAGTCCTCTTCAAAAGGCGGATTGCCGCGGGCATTCCCGAACAGATTGCCGAAGACGCGATCATGGAATACGCCGAAGGCGCCCCGCACCGCCATCTTGCCGTCTCCTCGCGGATCCCACGAAAAACCGACCCGTGGCTCGATGTTGGAATAGTCCGAAGCATAAAGCTGCTTTCCGGTCCCTGGTCCAACGACAGACAGGGTTACCGTACCCGCCGCGGGGTCGCCCAGCACATTGGAGAAGTTCGCACCCTCTTCGTAAGGCACGCCATCGAGCTGATAGCGTAATCCCAACGTCAGGGTCAAGTTCCGCCGTACCTTCCACGTGTCCTGCCCGTACCAGTCATACTCGTGTTGGCGGAAACGCTTGTTGTCTGTAGCCTGACGGGTTCCGGCCTTATCAAAGAATTGTGCTTGAAAATCATTTTCCACGAGACCGTAATAGGCTTGGGCCGCTTCTTCCAGAGCCAGATCGTCGGTCGAGACACCCTGGACAATAGGAATACCGAAATTCAGTAACAGGCCACTTACGGTAACCTGCCGCCGCGAATAGAAGCTGTTCGGACCCGTCTGACCAATGTTGCGGAAATCGCCGCCAAACTTGAACGTGTGACTTCCGTGCGACCAGCTTAGACCGTCCGTATAGCTGGTGGTGCCAGTCTTGCGCCATTGACCATCGGAAACCAGCGCGCTGCAGCCAAAATCCGAAAACGTACCCGGATAGATATCCCAGCCGTTACCAAATTGATCGACCGAAGGAATGGCACTGTCCACCACGCTCAAGCCGTTGCAACCGAAGCTAGCGTAGATCTTGTTCCATCCAAAGACGAACGAGTTGATGAGAGTACTGCTGAAGGTAGAGGTCAGGTTGGCTGCCAGGCCCTGGCTAAGCGCTTTTGTGCTTACGTTCCCAAAGATGGGGACTGCAGCCGGATTGGGATCGTTAAAGCCATCATAGCCGTAGCGTAGGCTGACCACCTCACGATCGGTGAAATGGTGGTCGATTTTGGCGACTGTCTGATAGCTGTTTTGCTTCGAATCGCTGGGGTAGAACAGCGTACCCGTCAAGCCGTCTCCATTATCGACGGTCGGGTTCGGATACAAGGAGAAAACATTCTGCATGGTCGGATCGGGCGGCGCGTTAGCGGCGGGGTCGCCGAAAAACGCGTTCCCGGTTCCGTTGTTAGCGCCGGCTTGCGTCAGATCCACCGATTGGCCGAGATAGGTGAATACCCCGGACTTGAATGCTGCCGTAGGTACGGTTGCGACCGCTGTTGACGCGGTGCGAAAACGCTGCAGCTCATCGTTGAAAAAGAAAAAGGTCTTATCCTTGATGATGGGGCCGCCAATACTAAAACCAAATTGGTTACGAACATAGGGATTCTGCGGGCCGTCGGCAGGCCGGTTGAACCAGTCCCGGGCGCCCCCGAATGCATTCCAGCGCCCAAATTCGTAAGCGTTGCCATGAAAGGTGTTGGTTCCACTCTTAGTGACGACGTCGATAATTGCGCCAGTGTTGCGGCCATATTCGGCGCTGAAGTTGTTGGTGATGACCCGGAATTCCTGGGTAGACTCAGGATCTGCGTTCAGTACCGAAACGATCCCTCCCGGCACGCCCGTATCGTTGTTGTCTACTCCATCCAACAAGAAGTTGTTGTTGCGTTCTCGCGAGCCGTTGACGGTAATGCCGCCCAGCGCGTTGGTCTGCGAGGTGCCCGGAGACAGTAAAACCAGTTCATAGGGATTTCGCGTGATCAGCGGCAGGTCCTTGATCGATCGTTCATCCACCAGATTGCTGACCTGCGAGGTTTCCAGATCGACATCGGGAATCTGATCGGCGCGTACCTGGACTTCCTCGGTGACCGCCCCCGGTTCCAGTTGAACATTCAAGGGCAGCACCTGCGCGACCGTAAGCTGAACACTTGCGGCATGGAAAGTCTTAAAGCTGGCCATCTTGACCGTGATGTCATAGTCCCCGGGAACCAGGGATGGAATACTAAACGCCCCAGTTCCGCTGGTGGTGGCAGTGCGTACGGCGTTCGAGCCCAGATTCTTGACCGTAATTTCCGCCCCTGAAACTACGGCTCCCCCAGTGTCGGTCACCGTGCCTTGAATCGAACCGGTTTGCCCCAGCGACAGCGCGGCGCAAAACATGACCACGAGCACGGTTCCCCAAGCAAATTTCAGCTTCTGCATTTTTCTTTCCTCCGAATTCCGCTCTGCCATAGCGCCCTGTGACCTCACACCCGTAAAGCACCCAAGCCCTGGAGCGAGGCAAGTCGTAACAAGGCCAGTATCTAACAGGGTCCTGATTCCCTGTTCGTGGCAATTAAGAGGCCAGTAGAGCTGTCTATGTGAAGTAGCTAATTTGGAAGGAGTTAGCGGGTCAGAAGAATCAACAAAGACAACAGTACATAGGTCACATTATGGAGTTATAAATTGGTGGCGTACGAAATTTCATAGGCGATAGCTCGAACATTTGCGGGACGCAGTTGAACCTTCCTCATCAATGTCCCTCCGCCACGCAAAAAAGGGAGAGGAGCTCTCCCTTTTGGGTAGGTTTATGCCACTAGAGAAGGTCGACGAGGGTGCATCGAAACATAAGGAGGCTCTTTCGAGCCTCCTAAGGGATCAGGTTCGGTTGAGATTCCGCGGCTAAAAGGTGAACTTCGCCACCAAAGCGATGCTGCGAGCGTTGCTGGCGAACACCGATTGCGGATTGTTAAACGTCGACTTGCCGGGCGTCAGGTAGTTCTTGTAGGTCGCACCCGTGGAACTGAATGAGTTCACGTCGTTGACCCCTAGCCCCTGACCTGGGTTGCTGCCGGCAATGAACTGAGCGTGGTTTATTACATTCGCGAATTGGGCTCCGAAGCGGAACTTCATCCGCTCGGTGATGTTGAAGTCTTTATAGACTCCCAAATCAATATTGTTGGTGGGAGGAGTGGCGAGCGTATCCCGTCCACTCGTAGCCAGCGCTCCAAGACTCGCACGGATATATTGAGCGTTCGAGTTGGCAAGGTAGGCGACTGTAGCGCCGCCACTGTTTAACAATGGCGTCACGTCGCTCCCCGTACCTTTGACACCAGCAGGATTGACAATGGCGCGATCGCCTGCCGAGTCGATGTTCAAGTTAGCGTCTAGATTCGACTGCACGCTTACCCACTCCGGAGATTCGTACGTGTAAACCGGACTAAATTCCCAGTTGCCAATTACGTTCTTCGTGAGCCAATTCCCGGTCTTGAAGTAGGGTAACTGGTACACCGCCGCCAAAGTAAAGCGGTGGGTACGAGACAGGGGCGATACAGCCCTCTCGGAGGATAGATTCTGGAAATCTTGCTGACGCCGAGGGGTTATGTCGGTGGAGTGAAAGTCGGCAGTGCTGTCGTCGATAGTACGGCTGTAAGTGTAAGACGCCTGGAAAGCGAGGCCGTTGCTGAACCGCCGGTTGAGCGACGACTGCAATCCGTGGTAGATCGAGTCACCAATCGGAAGGAAAGCAGTGATCAGATTTCCGAAACCCGCGTTTTCGTAGGAGGCCACCTCAGGGTCAAGCGCCTGGAGGCCAGCGAGGGTTGTGGTAAGGCCATCCAGGTAAGCTTGGGATGGAGCTTGGACGAACGTGGGCAGGAACCGCGTCGGGGTTACCGCGGCCTGCAAATTGATAATATTCTGGACATCCAAGTTCACGCCACGCGTTCCCACATAACGAACTTCGGCAACATAATTCTTGAACGAGTGCTGGATGCCCAGGTTCCAGTTGATCGAATAAGGCAGCTTGATGTGTGGCGGGATCCAGTTCGCGGTGTTCGCAAACGCATCAGCCTGGCTTAGGACACTAATGCCGCTGCCCCCGCCCCCAAGTCCCCCGTTCGCCAGAAAACCTGCGGTCAAAGCGCTGGGGTCCACATTGTTCGTAGAGCCAACCTGCGGCGGTACCGCAAGGATACCGATATTGTCATAAAGCACATCGTAAGCCAAGCCGAAGCCACCGCGAATGGATGTGGTGCCACTTCCGCCCGGCGAATAAGCAAAACCGACTCGAGGAGCAAAATCCTTCTTGGGAGCGCTCGGGTTGGTGAAGATGAACGGCTGATTTACTTGGGGCACAATTAAACTAGGAGTATTTACCAAGCTATTGAGGGACTGGCGGCTTTCACTCTCGGGATTGGTGGTGAATTCATAGCGTATGCCGAGGTCTAGGATCAAGTTCGGCGTCACCCGCCAGCTATCATTGGCGTACCAATAGATCGCCTTCTGATTGCCGTAGTACGTGATGGAACCGGTGCTTCGTTGACCAAAATTATCGGGAGATAAGTCCTCCAGATAAAGCTGCGTCGAATTGTACTGGTAATCGCCACGCTGCCGTTGCGTGAAGCTTTGGGGCGAAATGTATTCCCTGTACTCTGCTCCGAATTTTAATGTGTGCTTGCCCTTCGTCCAGCTAATGTTGTCCACCGCCGAATAGAAATTCTGGATAGTGAACTGCGGGGCGTTGCCGTCCGGTCCGATATTGAGGCCGCTGCCAAGATCATAGAGCGTGATGTTGGGAAATACGTCAAGACCCGGATAGGAGAAGTTCCCTGCGGGTGTGGTGTTGGCGTAACGATTGAATCCCACCCGGAATTCGTTTAAGACGTTGGGTGAGAAGGTGTGATATTCACCCAATGTGAACAAGTGAAAGCGGAACGGCGTGTTGAGGTAGAACGCGCCCAGCTGTGCGGCTGTATCGATCTCGTCCAGCTTGTTGTAGACGTAGCGTCCACGGAGCTGGTCGCGCCCAGAGATATTGAAGTCCACGCTTTGAACGAAATTCTCGAAGTTCTCAAACGAGGGAGGCACGATCGAAACATTGCCAACCTCGACCGAACCCGCTGCGCACGAGCCATTGGCCGGAGCGCTGAAAGAGCCGAATGTAACTCCGTTGCTTATCCCATTGTACGGAATGCAAGCGGCGGACGAGGTAGCGACCGGGACGTATTGCGTGAAAATTCCAAGATTCGTTTGGCTGACGCCCGGGTCGGTGGCAATGGCCGCTAAACCGGCGGCTGTCGGCGTCTGCACAGTGCCACCGCTGCTTGCCGTCAGGCCTACAGGCTGGCGTTCAAAGTTCGTGAAGAAGAACAGCTTGTTCTTGACGATCGGGCCGCCGAAAGTGGCGCCATAGCGGTTGCTGTCGAAGCGCGGATTCGAGGTGAGGCCCTGAAGCGATGCTATGTTGTCCACTGCGTTCAGATTGCGATTACGGAAATACTCGTAAATCGATCCGTGAAAGCTATTCGTGCCGCTCTTAATGGTGGTATTAAACTGTCCGCCGGAAGAGTGCCCAAACTCGGTATCGAACTGATTTGAAAGTAGAGTGAAGCTCTCGACTGCGTCGGGCGGCACCGAGATAAGGGCGCCAGTCACGGTCTTGTTGTTATTATCCACGCCCTCAACCGTGA
The DNA here is from genome assembly GCA_050746005.1 of Terriglobales bacterium. Taxonomy (GTDB): domain Bacteria; phylum Acidobacteriota; class Terriglobia; order Terriglobales; family Acidobacteriaceae; genus JAIQFF01. The sequence goes on along the minus strand of JBOGLC010000009.1, from coordinate 7,764 downwards.
AGTTGTTGTCGCGCGGTCGCTGGCCGCCTACCGAAGGTCCAACCCCCAGACCCATGGCACTTGCCTGGGTCACGCCCGGACTCAACAAAGACAAATTCAAAACGCCGGCACCGGTCCCGCCAGCCGATGTAAGTCCCAAATCTTGCGAGAATCGAGAATCATAACTGGTTGATATTTGAGCTGAGGTCGTATCAATGACTGTTGAAACGCCCGACACTTCAATAGTCTCGGTGCTCGCCCCAGGGGCCAGCGTAACGTTTAAAGTACCCGTTTGATTGAGGACTACGTCGACCTGCTGAGTGACCGCCTTAAACCCAGACGCCTTCACGGTAACCCTGTAGGTGCCGACTGGCAGGTTCTCGAAGCGATATGCGCCCGTGTTCCCCGTTGCGATGGTGGTGGCCAGTCCGGTGCCCACATTGGTAGCTTCAACCGTTGCGTTTGTCACGACAGCGCCGGAGGAATCGGATACCGTGCCGACAAGGCTGCCACTGATGGCTTGGCCGTATGCCAATCCCGAACCAAGCGCCATCAAACTGAGCAGCGCGAGCACGAAAGCAAAAACCTTTAGCTTGGACACGACTGATTCCATGCGATTTCTCCTCAAAACTGGAAGTCCCCGGCGTAGTAAAACTGGAAACACAAAACACAAATACAGCCCATAATTATGAACAACATCGATAGACAGTTAAAGCAACTGAGACTCCAAAACTGCCTTCTATAACAAGCATTGTTTGTAAGTATTTACGATCTTGATGCCTAGGTTTGATATTGAATTATGGAGAAGGTGCGCCGCTTTACATATGGAATTTCATATCATGGACTGGAGAACTCCCCGCGTCTTCTGTGCCACAATGCGTCGTGGATTTTGAGCGATGCCGCGGCGGAATTGAGCTGTTTAACCGCGGCCATTTCTTCGAAGCCCACGAGGCACTGGAGGACGTCTGGCGGGACGCACCCCGGGGGGAGAAGAAGTTTTTGCAGGGACTGATTCAGGTTGCGGTCGCGCTCTACCATTATGGAAACGGAAACTCGGTGGGGGCGCGGTCGGTGCTGCGGCGCGCGTTCCGGAACCTCTCACTTTATCCGGAAGGCTTTGGCGGTATCCATTTGGCGGCCTTGCTGAATTCCATCGCCGCCTGGCAGCGAGCTTTGGATGATGGCACGCAGGTGCCCGCGCTGCCTAAAATAGGTTTGGCGAGATAGCCTTCGGTCTTCCGTCTGGAGTCTTCCTGGAGTCTTCGGCTCTGGGTCTTCAATCTTCAGTTTTCAGTTTTCGGTTCTCAGTGGTCAGTGCTTTGCTTTCTTCTTCCTGACCACCGATGACCGATGGGTGACCACTTCCTTCTGTTCTCCCGGAGCCAGCACCCGGCGCACGATGGGCGTGTTCAGCTTGTACTTGCGTTCCGTTATCTTCCCTGCATCGTCTTTTACCCGGACCACGAACGTCGGCAGGTTGCCTTCCTTGTCGAAGACCTCATGCGAGACCGTGACCGGCAACACACCGTTGAGATTGCGCTCGCGGTAAGCGGTCTCATAACGATGCCGTTTGACGTTCCAGGTGAAGACGCGGACCTGATTGAAGTCGAAGGGCATGCCATCTTTGTTTTCGGTGAACAGCACCAGGTATTGCGGAACCTGTTTCTCGCCGTCGGTGACATGGTCCAGCACGAATGAAGCAACCAGGCGCTGGCCTTCCGAGTATTGCGCGATTTCGAGTGGCACATCCACGTCCAACATGCGGCCGAGGACCCAACCCACGTGTCCGGCCTCATCGCGGACGAGCCACCAGTCTTCCATGGGCGGCGGAGGGGCGGGTGCCGCCCCTTCTTTTCCAGTTCGCTCGACCTGGGCCTGTCCGGCACGCGCCGGCTTCTCCGTGCTGGCCCGCCTCATGAGCGACAGCTTGGCTCCCTGGTCCACCTGGTAGAGGTGGTCAGCGTCGCGCTCCGGCTGGAGGTGAATATTGCTCTGATTATGTGCGATCGCGGTCGCCTGAACGGGCTCATCCCGCACTTGCTGCGCCAGTTTCTGAAAGGCGTCGTAGGTTTCCGGGGGGACCAGATATCGCTGTTCCAGCCATCCCTCGGCCCCGCTGGAGGTACGAACCCGGGCAAAGCGGCGGTCGCGTTCCAGGATCTGCACGGCTTCGCCATTTTTTACGGTTCCGGTTTTGTTGTAAACCGCAGCCACCTGGTCGCGCAGAGCGGCCTGGGGAGCCGATACGTAAGCCATCTCCTTGTTGCCGCCTTTGCCGCGGCTGCAACCGGCGAACAGAGCTGCGCCTGCCAGCAGGAGCGGCAAAAAGCGGCGTGCGAAAAATGGGCGGCAACGATTCACGGAACGAATTCCCCTGGAGATTCAAAACTATGGATCTGGAGAACGCCAGCTGGTCGAGTCAATCTTTCGCGCTCTGGTTCATCTACCTGAGTACTCAATCTCCGAACGAAATACCGATCGCTTTGGCAGCCTGCACCAACTGGCCTTTGGGATCGACCGTCTTCAGGCGGCCAATGGCTTCGGCTATGTCTACAGCCTCTACCTGCCCGCTGCGCAGACAGACCATCTTGCCAAAGCCGCCCTGCGCGATGAGGTCGACCGCAGCCACGCCAAAACGGGTGGCCAGAATGCGATCGAACGGCGTGGGCGTACCGCCGCGCTGAATGTGTCCGAGCACACTGACCCGCACTTCCTTATTGGCGCTGGCCGCTATGGCGTTGCCGACCAGATTGCCCACCGAGCCGGCCCGCCGCTTTTCTTTCAGTCCCTCGGGAACCTTGACGCCTTCGGCCACCACCATAATGGTAAAACGCTTGCCATAGCCCTCACGCGTCCGGACAAATCTGCAAACGTTTTCGATGGTGAACGGAATTTCGGGAATGAGAATGACGTGAGCCCCGCCCGCAATGCCGGCTTCGAGCGCGATCCAGCCGGCATCGCGTCCCATGACCTCCACCACCATGATGCGATGATGCGACTCGGCCGTGGTGTGGATCTTGTCCACCGCGTCGGTGGCAGTATTGACCGCGGTATCAAAGCCAAAGGTGACTTCCGTGGCCGAAAGATCGTTGTCAATGGTCTTGGGGACGCCCACGATCTGCATTCCCTTATGAAAGAGTTCGAGCGCGATCGTCTGCGAGCCCTCGCCGCCAATGCTGATCACGGCATCGATCCCCAGCTTGCGGGAGTTGGCGATTACGGTGTCGGAAATATCGCGCACCACTTCCTTGCCGTCTTCAAGCGCGCAGTGGCGGAAGGGATCGCCGCGATTGGTGGTGCCCAGAATGGTGCCGCCACGCGGCAAGATGCCGCCTACATCCTTGAGTGTAAGTTCGTAGGATTTCTCCGGCCAGATCAGGCCATCGAAGCCGTCCGGGATGCCGATGACCTTCCACTTGTACTTCAGAAAGGCAGACTTGACCACGGCGCGAATGACGGCGTTGAGGCCGGGCGCGTCGCCTCCCCCGGTGCAGATTCCGATACATCGGATCTCGTTCATTGCACAGTGATGGTCACGGTGTTGCTGTCAATCCCGTTAAGCGTGGCAAAAATGTGAGCAACCTGACCCGAGGTGCCGGTGTTCGTGGTCGCGCTTCCGCTCCCCTGACTCAAAGTTACAGCCGTCGTATTGTCATTGTTCCAGGTCACCTGACTGGTGACGTCCTGGACCTGACTGCTTCCGGAAAATGTTCCTTGCGCGCTCAAGGTGAAGGTCGAGCCGGCAGTGGGGTTGAGGGTTGACACCGTAAGAGCGATGGAAAGCAGTGGCCCGGTGTTTACCGTAACCGTCGAAGTGCCCGTAATGGCCCCGGAAGTGGCGGTGATGGTCGCGGTGCCGGGAGGGTTCGTAAGGGTTGCGGCTGCTTTCAGCAAACCGCCAGCACTGACGGTCGCGACCGTTGAGTCCGACGTGGTCCACTGCACGCTTCCGGTCAGATCCTTGGTGCTATCGTCCGCCGAATAGTTGCCGGTTGCGGACATCTGCTGGGTCTGCCCTTGTATGAGCGATACCGACGTCGGGGCCACGGTCAGAGATGTAAGCGTGGGGCTGACGAAAAATCCGCGACAACCGGCCGCCAGGGCAAGCAGAAGCAGAGTTGCAAACATAGCCAAAAAACGGAGTCTTAGCTTGAAGCTGGGCATGTCGAAAGAATCCTGGCAGACGTACTTGTCCCCGTTACGGTCCGCTGCGAGTGGCTAAGCAGGATTGTAGCAGAGACGGTTTTCGCCAGAACGAACGAGTGTACTTCCGTGTGCACGAAGGTCCAGGGACGGACTCGTGACGGGAATCAATGCAGCGCCGGCACCACCGGTCTTGCAAGTCTGCTAATCTGCTCTGGGATCGTGCCGAGTCCTGGGCGAAGTGAACCTGCTGATGAAAAGATTCTCTATCCTTCTTTCTCTTTCTCTTTCTCTTTGCGTCATCTCTTTCCCGGCCAGCCTTCCTGCGGAGTCGGTCAGCCAGACCCGCCCGGTCTTATTGCCGGCGACCGCGAAAAAATCGCACCCCGGCCCGCGATTGTGCCCCGACTGCATACGGGCGGACATGGAATTCCTGGCGTCTGACGCGCTGCGGGGCCGGGGCAGCGGAACCGCCGACGAACTGGTTGCGGCTACCTACGTGGCCTCGCAGCTGCGAGCGTATGGTATCGCTCCTGCCGGCGACAACGGCGGCTACATCCAGCGGGCGGCGCTCCAGGCGCCGAAATTTACCGCGCCCCCGCAGCTCACATTTTCGAAGCCGGGCGCCAGCGAGGAGAAAGTTTCCTGGGAGTGTGGCAAAGAATTCGCGGCCCTCTATCTGTCGCAGAGTCACTTCTCAGGCCCGTTGCGGGTGATCAACGCGGACGAAGATGATCCACAGAGTTCGGGCGCGATCGTCCTGATTCTGGGAAACGACCGGCGCCGGCAGCGCGCCAAAGCGTCCGCCCTGACCGCCAAGGGAGCGGTGGCGGCGATTATCGCTGCCACTCCGGAACGCACGGCTGAATTTCAGGGCTCCGCGCAGATCCCCACGCTACCGGTAAGGCTCGAAGGACAAGGCGCTTCCGGTCTCGAAAGCGACGTCAACCTGCTCGAAGCGAGCCCCGAAGCGACAACCGTCCTTGAAGCCCTTCCGGAAAACACGATCCTGAGCTTCGACGGCCCCCTGGCCACCGAAAAGAAGTACACCTGGAATGCGGTCGGTGTGCTGCGCGGCAGCGATCCAAAACAGGCGACGGCGGTATTGCTCTCGGCCCATCTCGATCATCTGGGAATCGGGCCGCCGGTAAACGGAGATAACATCTACAACGGCGCCGACGATGACGCTTCCGGCACAACCGCGGTGCTGGAACTGGCGCGCGTCCTGGGAAGCGGCCCCCGGCCCAGACGCACGGTTATTTTCGCCCTGTTCGGCAGCGAGGAAACCGGTGGGCAGGGGTCGACCTTTTTCCTGCAGCATCCTCCGGTGCCACTCAAGCAGATCGCGGTCAACCTCGAATTCGAAATGCTGGGACGCGCCGACCCCGCAGTCAGCTCAGACACAGTGTGGCTCACAGGGTGGGAACGCTCGAATCTTGGGCCGGCGCTGGCCGCTCATGGGGCCAAGCTGGTCGGCGATCCCCATCCTAAGCAGAATTTTTTCGCCCGCTCCGACAATTATGTTCTGGCAAAAAAAGGCGTCGTCGCCCAGACCGTTTCGAGCTACGGATTGCATAGCGACTACCACCAGCCCAGCGACGAGGTGTCCCGCATCGACTTCAAGCACATGGACGCGGCCATCGCATCCCTGTTGTGGCCGATCAGATGGCTGGTGAATTCTTCATTTACGCCGCAGTGGAATGAAGGAGGGAAGCCGTGAAACCGCTCTCAGCTTTCAGCTGTCAGCGGTCAGCTAAAGCGGCTAACCGCCGAGATCGCCGAGATCGTAGAGATCGCAGAGAATAATTTGTTTTTCTCGGCGGGCTCGGCGGTTGCAGATTTCTCTGAAAGCTGACGGCTGACAGCTGAGAGCTAACCAGCTAGTTTGCCTTCTTCGCTTTCGCAATTTTCTCGTCGATGGGCTTGCGGCCGGCGAAGCCTTCACTGGTGTCGTGCCAATGGGTAATTCTCGTTTCACCCAGCTTCCAGCAGAGTAGTACGGTGCGCCCTTCCACCTGGCAGGGGAAGTCCAGAAGTCCGATGTCGAGGTCTTTGAGCTGCACTCCAGTGGCCTCAATTTCGGCGAGCGCGTCTTTTACCCGCTGCACGGTCTTCTCGCGCTCCGCCTTGCGCCGAGCTACTTGAATGATGTTTACCAGCAACCCGCCGCTGAGGAAGACGCGATGCGCGAGTTCCTGGAGTTCGGTGTCGACCACTTCAATCAATTTCCTGCCATCGCTGGCAGTGCGCAGAAGCGACTCCAGCACGGGCAGAAGGCTTTGGGCTTCTTCGAGGGTGAAACTGCGGTCAGCCATAGGGGTATAGCTATTCTAATGCATCCGGTCGGAGAATGAGAGCCGACCAGGTCCCAGCCGGCACGAAGTCATACTTCTCATGCGAAACAATCCCAATTCCGGTTGAATATCTGGCGTCATACTGAGCTTGCGAAGCATCCGGCGTGAAGCGGATATGCACGTTGGCGGGAGCTGTAGTGCCGCGCGCCAGATCCCTTCGCCTTCGCTCAGGGCAGGCTCTTCGGGACTGAAGTCCCTCAGGATGGCGCCGGCGCGGGGGTTTGCTTAAAGGTACATCAATAGCCTGAGGGACCGCCGTTCCCGGCTAAGGAATTCTTCCCTGCGAAGGATCGGCGCTGGTCGATGTATTCAGGTCGAGATGCAGCCGTTTAGCACGACCGATTCCCGGAGCATAGCAACTTCCGTCTCGATCGTAGTTAGCCGGACAGCCGGACGCCACGTCGCGCCGCTTCGGAGATTGCGCAAATTGCCAGACCTCGGCGAAGTCGAGGCCGCTCTCGGCTGGACTGGGCGGGCGCTTGGGGAACGCACATCCGGGTGAGGGCGGACAGGCGTCGTTCGCGATCCAGAACACCATTTTTCTTCCGCCACCATTCTGGCGAATGTCTTCAGCGGTGACAACGGATATGCCGCGGCCCTCCTGGGCCGCAATACCGGAGCAGTAGATGCCGGCACGGAAACCAGCGGCGGCAATGCCGTCCACCCAGGCGTAGATGTAAGCCTTCTGCTCGGGCAGCATCCGGCCGCCTTCTTCCTGATCGAGGAAGATTGTTGCACCGGCAGGAAACCCCTCGTTCCGCGCGGAGGCCAGGGCTGCCTGAGCATCGGACTTGCCCAACCTGGCGGCGTTCGAAACCGTTTTCAGCGCTTTGTCGAGCCTGCCGTTAAAAAGCACGAGAAATCCAAAACCCGCGGATTGCAGGGCCGGGCGTTTGCCCGACCAGGTATTGACCTTCTCGCCGGGAGGATCGTTCAACCAGAAACCGGCATAAGAAAACGTCTGCCGAAGCATTGGCAGGTTCTCATCTCCGGGATAATCGTTGCGGTCAAAACCCAGGTAGGCAGCCGTCGGCCCTGAAGGTCCGGACTGTGCGGTCAGACTCAGGCAGAGAATCGCGAGCAGTCCGACCACAGAAGAGAGCGAGGAAAGACGCCTCATACTCAGATATTACTTGGTTTCGATTTTATTCAACTCTGTCATCTTGAGCCGGGGGAAGGAACTCGCTTGCGAGTTCGTTCCTGGAGTCGAAAGACCTGCTGTTGCCGTTATCGTGAAAGGGGCGGCGGCGGTGCTGCGACGGCCCGGATCGAGTTTACGCAGAAAGCA
>JBOGLC010000008.1:0-63107 GCA_050746005.1 Terriglobales bacterium | reverse complement strand
GAGATGCGGCTTTAGCCGCTTTGAGGTACCGCGGGGGCTGAAGCCCCTGAAATGGGGCGCATTTATTGCAGGCCTGAAGGCCTGCTCCACCCGGCAGCTGGCACCGATGTGGGGGTGGAGCAGCGCTTTAGCGCTGCATGAATACCGGCTTAGAGGCGGCTTTAGCCGCAGAGGTACCTCGGGGGCTGAAGCCCCTGAAATGGGGCGCATTTTTGCAGGCCTGAAGGCTTGCTCCACCCTGCAGCTGGCACCGATGCGGGGTGGAGCAGCGCTTTAGCGCTGCATGAATACCGGGCTTTGAGATGCGGCTTTAGCCGCTTTGAGGTACCGCGAGGGCTGAAGCCCATGACATGGGGCGCATTTATTGCAGGCCTGAAGGCCTGCTCCACCCGCGACTGCCGGGCTCCAAATGCCGGCACGCATCGCGGCCTGCCCCCCCGCCTCGCGGACAGCCGGCCGCTTGCCGGGGCTGCGCCCTTCCATGCTATCGTCCTTCCATGATTCGAACTTTCATGATTCGAACCCTGGCGGTCTTCCTGCTGCTCTTGTCCACCAGTCTGCCCAGCCTGGCCAAGGAAAAATATCAAAAGCCCGGCCCCATATACCTCGACCATGGCGGCGAGAAATGGGCGCAGAAGACCCTGCGTAAGCTATCGCTCGAAGAAAAGGTCGGACAGCTTTTCATGGTTTGGGTGCGGGCAGAATTTCTCAACGTCGACAGCCCGCAGTATCTCCAGCTCCGCGACGTCATGAGCAAGTATCACATCGGCTCTTTCGCGATGACTGTGCCCTGGGAGCCTCCGTTTCTCTACCGCAGCGAGCCCTACGAGGCCGCCGAGCTGCTCAATCGTTTGCAACAGGACTCCAAACTGCCGCTGCTCTTTACCGCCGATTTTGAACGCGGAGTCACCATGCGCCTTCGGGGCGCGACTCCGTTCCCGCACGCCATGGCTTTCGGCGCGGCCGGGAAGGAAGATTACGCGAAAGCATTCGGCGCCATTACGGCCGAGGAATCTCGCGCGGTCGGGGTTCATTGGAATTTTTTCCCCGATGCGGACGTCAACTCTAACCCCGCGAACCCCATCATCAATACCCGTTCTTTCGGAGAAGATCCCGAACAGGTGGGAGATCTGGTCGCCGCCTATATTCGGGGAGCACGCGCCGGCGGAATGATGACCACGGCCAAGCACTTCCCCGGCCACGGCGACACCGCCACCGATTCGCATCTCAGCGTGGCCCAGGTGACCGGCGACCGGAAGCGCTTGAATTCGGTCGAACTCGCTCCCTTCCGCAAGGCGATTGCCGCCGGAGTCGATTCCGTGATGGTGGCGCACGTCAGCGTTCCCGCGCTGGAGACCGATCCTAACCGCGTGGCCACAACTTCTCCCGCGATTGTTACCGATCTGCTGAAGCACGAACTCGGCTTTCAGGGCATTGTAGTGACCGACGCCCTCGATATGGCCGGCTTGACCCGCCTTTACTCCGCCAATATCGGCCGTGCCGCCGTGGATGCTTTCAAAGCCGGCAACGACCTGTTGCTCATCCCCGCGGATCTGGACGCGTCCTACAATGCTCTTCTCGAGGCCGCCCGAAGCGGAGAAATTCCCTCCGCCCGAATCGACGCATCAGTCCTCAAGCTGCTAAAAGCAAAGGCCGCTCTGGGGCTGAACAAGGCTCGCCTGGTGGATGTTAATGCATTGCCTAAGATCGTAGGCAAGCCCGAAAACCTGGCCCTGGGGCAGCAGATTGCCGACGACGCGGTCACCCTGGTCCGGGACAATGGCAAGCTGCTGCCCCTGAAACAAACCGGAACTGTTAAGAGCGGTCTTCCGTATCAACAGGTGGAGGAAGTACACAACCGGGTGGTGGCGATCATACTTTCTGAAGATGTGCGCACCGAGTCGGGCCGCGCCCTGGAACGGGCGGTCAAGGCTCGCGTGCCCGATGCTCATGTCATCTATGTGGACCCGCGCATCGCGGCCGCCATGTCGGACGAGATACTGAAAGCGGTGGACCAGGCGGAGTCCGTGATTGCGGCAGTCTACGTGGTGCCCACCGCCGGCAAAGCCATGCCAGGCGCGAACGGTTTGACGAACTCGGTTTCGCTCAACGACGCCAGCGGCGCGCTGCTGCAGGCGATACTCGATCACGCTGCGCCGAAAACCGCCGTCGTCGCCATGGGAAACCCTTACGTGGCGCAGGATTTTCCCGCAATACAGAATTATCTGTGCACGTTTTCCAACGCCGGCATCTCGGAAACCAGCGCCGTCAAAGCTCTCTTCGGAGAGATTGCCATACGGGGCCATCTGCCGGTGAGCATTCCCAACATCGCTCCCCGTGGCGCCGGCATCGAGCGGTCGCCCCAACTCGCTCAGGAAGGATCGCAACATGCTCATACGCAACAGTGATACAGGACTCGCCCATACAGGACTCGCCTTGACTCTGGCTTTCGGCGCCTTGCTCGTGCTGCCCGGCTGCAGCCTCAACGTGAAGAAAGACGGCGAGGGCAAAGAAAAAAAAGTGGACATCGAAACTCCCTTGGGCGCTCTTCATGTCAGGAACGATGCCGACGCGCGCGACGTCGGTCTGGCGGTTTACCCAGGAGCGCGCCGCAAGGAGAAAAGCGGCAATGGCCAGGAGACCGGCGCCCACGTCAATATTTCCACCAGCCTCTTCGGGGTCAAGGTGGTGGCCATGGAATACACGTCTGACGATCCGCCGGACAAGCTGGTTGCTTTTTACAAGGACCAGCTTAAGAAATACGGCAGCGTATTGGAGTGCCATACCGATAAGAGCCATACCAGCGCAACCACGGAACACGACGACAGCGACTCCGGAAAACTGAAGTGCGAGGACGATCAGAATGGCAAGACGATCGAACTGAAAGTGGGTACCGAGCAGAACCAGCACATCGCTTCCATCAAACCCGCCGACGATGGCAAGGGGTCGGATTTTGCCCTGGTGTATGTCCAGATGCGACACGGCAAGGACACCATTTGATTTCGAATTCCAGGAAAGAGGATTTAAGACATCGGGCGAAAAGGCCGGGCGGCTGAATTCGACAGTTTGAAAATCCGGCAATACATCAATTGCCGGTTGCCCAGTCCGGTAGGGGCTGAATTTGCGCCCGTTGCCGTTCAGCGGAGCGTCATGCTGAGCTTGCGAAGCATCTAGCGTGAAGCGGATATGCTGCCGCGTCAGCAATTGGCAAGGCACGCGCCAGATGCTTCGCAATCTCAGCATGACGCCTCCATGAGCGGAGAGCAGTTCGAACTGACCGACTACCGCGGGTCCGCCTTCCTTGCCTCTGCTCGCTGCCCTGCTGTAACTTGAATCTAGTGGAGTATCCCTGTCATCGATGTGGCGCCGGCGTCGAACAGGGCACCACTTTCTGTCCGCAGTGTAATGCGCCGCAAATCCGAGTTGCCCAGGCTGAGGCCATGATGCCTTCGGCAATTCTCTCTGATTCTGCCCCTTCGCTATCGCAGGCTTATTTCAGTTCCGCGCTGGTCAACCGGATCGACTGGACACAGGCCTTCCCCGCCACTGCCCTCGCCGCCTTGATCGCGGCCGTACTCATGATTACGCCTTTCGCCGGCCTCGGATTAGGGATGCTGATTGGCGGCAGTCTGTCGGTGGTCTTTTACCGGCGCCGGATCCCGACCGCAAATATCACTCCCTGGATGGGAGCCCGACTCGGAATGGCAACCGGCGTTCTGGGCAGCGCCATTCTCGCCGTCCTGCTCTTGATCCGTACCATGCTGTCCCACGGCTGGGAGAGCGTCCGTGAAGAGTTAATTGCCGGGGTCGAGCAAGCCGCTGCGCGTAATCCGGATCCGCAAACCCAGCAAGTCGTGGAGTTTCTCAAATCTCCGCAGGGCGTCGTCCTGCTTCTGACCATGGCCCTGATCACCATTCTGGCGGCCTTCATAATCTTCTCCGGATTGGGCGGCGCTCTGGGCGCTGCCCTGAGTCGCCGCAAGTCACGTCTCTAGCCCGGGAAAGGTGGCGCCCCGGATCTACCTTTGCGTCCTTTGCGGAATTCTTTGCGAACTTTGCGCTAAGGCGTTGGATTTTGCAGCAAATCAAATACTTAAACCGCAAAGTGCGCAAAGGACGCAAAGGCTTCTTCCCGAAGTTGCACGCTGCGCGCCGGCAGACTATAGTCACCGTTGCTTTTGGAGAGTGCCATGAGACATCTCCTGAACTGGGCGTTGAGCGCGCTGGCAGTCTGGATCGTGGCCCGGGTGGTGCCTGGATTCCACGTCAGCGGACCGCTGGCGGCGTTGATTGCCGCGCTGGTGATCGGCTTCGTCAACGCCACGCTGGGAGTCTTCCTGAAAATCGTGACCTTTCCCCTGGTCCTGCTCACGCTGGGACTGTTCTGGCTGGTGATCAACGCGGCCATGATCGAGCTGGCTTCGGCGGTGGTGCCCGGCTTCCACGTGGATACTTTCGGCGCTGCCTTTGTGGGCGCGATCATTCTCGCCCTGGTCAACATGTTCTTCCGCTGGCTGGCGGGAAGCGGAAGAAACCGGGGCTAAACATTCTTCATTCAGGTTTGCGCGGGCGAGACCCGTTTGCGACTGCGGGCGTGGCGCTGCACGCTACCCGGAATCCATAGTCAGCGTAGTGGAATTCCGGCGGGATACTGGAGCGGGCAGCACAGCGGCTGGCCTTGATGTGATGGCGCCACGATCCGCCCCGCGATGCCCGGCGATCGCCGCGATCAGCCCCCATGGGGTTGCGCGCGGGCGAAACCGAGTAATAGCCCGCTTCATACCAGTCGCTGCACCATTCGTGCACATTTTCGCAGATGTCGTAAAGCCCAAAAGCATTGGGCGCGTACCGGGCCACCGGCTCCGGGCCTTTCTTCCAACGCTTCTCGTAGTCGGGCAATGATTGGGGTGGGGCGTCTCCCCAGGGATAGAGTTGGTCTTCGACGCCGCCGCGCGCTGCCCGCTCCCACTCAGCCTCGGTCGGCAAGCGATAGCTCAGGCCCGTCTCCAGGCCGAGCCATTCGCAATATCTGATGGCGTCAAACCACGAGACCGCGACCACTGGTTGTTCGGGATGGCTGAAATCAGGGCTATCGCAAATCGGCGCCGGAGAAATTCCTGTGGCGGACACGAATTGGGCGTAAGCGGCGTTGGTCACCGTGCAGGAAGCCAGCAGAAATTCGTCCACCCACACACGATGAACCGGGCGCTCATTGTCCTGGCCGGTCGCAGACCCCATCGAGAACCATCCCGGTGGAATGCGCACCAGCGGCGGCTCAAGGACTGGATGCGTGGGCGGGATTGACGGAGCAGGCACCACATCTATAGTTTAAAGCGTTATTCAGTTTTTCGATTCCGCGCGGAAAGCCGTTTCCACTGAGGGTGGGAAAACACCTTCCATTGCCCCCTCTCATGATCGAATGAAACCTACTATCCCATGTATTATCATAAGCATACACAGACTCATCCAATGGGCTTAAAAATGCTTTGGATAAGAGTAGCCAGGTGCTGAGCTAGGAAATATAACCCACAAAAGGGTCCATATTATGAACATGGCTTTGAAGTTGCTGATCGTTGGTCTGGTGCTGCTGACCGCGGCATTCGGGCAAGAATTGAAACGCGGAGCGACTAAGCAGGAGCCCGTCCTGGAGTCCAGTGTATCCACGGAACAACTCATTGCCACCGGCTCGCCGCAACGACGCGCGCCTGTCGTACAGCCCAAAGCGCTGCCTCGGTTGAACCCATCCTTGGGAGAAATTGCCCGCCGGGCTCGCGCCGCTCATGCTGTCGCCCCGAAGGCCGAAGTCGTGGTCGCGGACGATGCGCTGCCGAAAAAGTGAAACTCCGGTTGACCTACCACGAACCGCGTAGGGACAGATGTCCTTATCTGTCCGGTCGAGCATCGCTCAACAAGTTTTTGCATCCCGCAAAATAACGGCACTTCGCTCGACTCGCATGCGGCCAAGTCGCGGAGCTTCACTCTGCCGGGCAGCTGAGGACATCGCTTACTCTACGCGGTTGGTGGCGATTGGCGTCAGCGCACTTCTGCCAATTGAGTGCGCAGCTTGTGGGTGGCGCGGAATAGCGTGTTCTTGATGGTGCCTTCCGTCGTGTTCAGCATTCCGGCAACGGTGCGCAACCTCATGCCGTGGTAGTGCTTGAGTTCGAACACCATGCGCTCGCGGGGCGAGAGCCGGCCCAGGGCGCGAACAATGGATTGCTGCAGTTCCCGCCCGGCGAAGCTTCGCTCTGGACTGGCGGACGGGCTGTGATCGGGCATGCGGTCGAGCATATCTTCCTGCTCGCCTTCCGGTGAAGTTGTCGTATTCAAGTCTCTGCCCCGGGAGCGCTTTTTGCGCAAATGATCCAGGCAGAGGTTGGTGACGATGCGATAGATCCAGGTGTAGAAGGAACACTCGAAACGGAAGCGCGCCAGATTGATGTAAGCACGCAGGAATGCTTCCTGGTAGATGTCCTGTCCATCCTCCGGAGAACCGGTGAGGTGAATGGCGAGCCGCAGCACAGCGCGGTCATACTGCCGTACCAGTTCTTCGAAAGCGGCAGTGTTGCCCTGTTGGGCTTCGCGAATCAGCGCGGAATCGTCCACCCGGATCGGCGTACTCCCGCTGGTTTGCTTCACGGGGCCGAGTATCGGGCGGCTCACGTATGGCGTCCCACGAATTTTGCTGATCTCTGGCACACTCATCTCCGTTACCCGACAAACTTGTAACCAGTACCGTGCACAGTAAGGATGAAGCGAGGCTCATCCGGCTTGGGCTCGACCTTCTGCCGCAGGCGGACAATGTGCGCATCCACGGTGCGCGTGGTGGGGAAGCGGTCATAGCCCCACACATCCTCGAGCAGGCGATCGCGGCTCAGGGCCTCGCCGGGATGGCACAAAAAATATTTGAGCAGCTCGAATTCCTTGGATGAGAAATCCATGGTCTTGCCGCTGCGAGATACCTGGCAACTCTTGAGGTTCACCTCGACTTCGCCGAACGAATAACGCTCCTGGTCCTTGGGAGCCGTTTTGGCGCGGCGGAGAACCGCTTTTACCCGCGCCAGCAGTTCACGGATGGAAAACGGCTTGGTGACGTAGTCATCCGCGCCCAGTTCCAGGCCGACTACCTTGTCCACTTCCTGGCCGCGCGCGGTGAGCATGATGATGGGCACCGAGGGCCGTTTGGCTTTGAGTTGCTTGCAGACGTCGAGGCCGCTCATGCGCGGCATCATCACATCGAGGATGACCAGGTCGGGAGCTTCGCTTAGGGCGCGTTCCAGGCCGGCGACCCCATCCGGGGCGGTGATGACGTCGTATCCTTCGAACTCGAAGTTGTCGCGCAAGCCCGCCACCATGTTGGGTTCATCTTCGACAATCAGGATTCTCGTCATGCCGTCGTCCTTGCTGCTGAGACTTGCTCGACCCGAGAAGCTTTGCCCTTACGCGTTCGCCGGTTGCTGCGCCGGGTTAACCGGCAGCACGATGGTGAATTTGCTGCCCCGGCCCGGTGTACTGTCCACCGAGACTTCCCCGCCATGGGCCTGCACAATATGTCGCACCAGGGAGAGTCCCAGGCCACTGCCCTTGGTGTTGTGCACCAGCGGATCTCCCACGCGATAGAACTTCTCAAAAATCTTCTGCTGCTCCTGGTCGGGTATTCCAATACCCTGGTCCACCACTTCGAGCTTCACCGAGCCGTTGTGGCGATAGAGGTTCACCCCGATATATTTCCGGTCCTGCGAATACTTGAGTGCATTGTTGACCAGGTTCAGGAGCGAGCGGGCCATGGCTTCACGGTCTACCCGCATAGGTGGAACTTCGTCGATCTTCTCTTCAAACTGGAAGCCGCTCTGCTCCAGTTGATAGCGATAAGAGTCCAGGGTGTTGTGCACCAGTTCGCTCATATCGGTCTCGCGGAAGTCGTATTCCTTGCGTCCGGCCTCGATACGCGAGAAATCGAGGATATTGTTGATGAGAGCGGTCAGACGCTCACTCTCCTTGCGGATGATGCGGTAGTACTCCTGATGTTTGTCCGGACTGGTGAGCCGGCCCATCTCCAGGGTCTCAGCGTAAAGCCGGATCAGCGAAAGCGGAGTGCGCAGCTCGTGCGAAACATTGGAAACAAAATCGGACTTCAGCCGCGCCAGCGCCATTTCCCTGGTCACATTGCGGTAGGTGAGCCCGATTCCCACGGCAAACACCAGAGAGAGCGCCGCCAGCGTGAGATAACTGATGCGCGCGAAACGCTCGCCAATGGCGGCCAGCGTGTTTCCGTGCAGCTTGATGTCCAGAGTCAGTCCCGGGAATGCGCCTTCCAGGTTTCTCTCCACTTCAGGGGCGCCGCCGTCCCATCCCGGAGATTGGGCCAGGGCAGCGGACTCGTACTTGCCGCGCAGCATCATGACCGCGTGGTTCTTGTCGGTTTGCGCATCCGCCACATTGCGGTTGATGACGTCATCCAGCATCTGGGGAAAAAACTGATCTTTCAAGTAGTCGGCATCGAAAGCCGCTCCGGCGATGGCCACCGAATCCGGCTTTTCGCCCTTCACCAAAAATAGCGCCGTCGATTGATAGACTTTCTTGTCGCCGCGCGGCACCCACTCTGCCTCGAAGATATATGGCGATCCCTTCTTCTGAAGGTGCGCCAATTTTTCGGACAGGTCGTGAAAGTCTATTTTCAACCAACCCTCGTACATCTTGTTCAGGTATTCGGCCTCGTCGTGAAACCCCTCATTTTTCTTGAACCCGCTGGGTTGGGAGCGAAATACCATGCCGGTCGCCGGGGAATACATGAATACGTGCGCCACGTAAGGATGCGCGGACAGAATCTTGTCGAGAGTAGACGGGCACAACTCGCTGGGGGTGGGGAAGTCGGTGCGCACATCGTCTATCAATTCATAGGCCTTGTGGTTGATCTGTTTTTCCGAGATCGCCAATACCTGGCTGTATTCGCGCTGGAAGGTGGCTTCCACTCCGCGGTCGCGCTGAATGTGCTTCACGTGCCAGGCGCTCAGGAACACCAGCGCAGCGGCGGGCAATATCACCGCGAGCTCCAGCGTCAGGAGCAATCGCGTTCCCGGTTTCCGCTGTTTCATTTTCATTTCTGGATTCCTGCTTCGGACAGGTTATGCACTTTGTTTCCCTGAGCCTGCATTGAACATAGTCAAATGCGCACACGTCGGTGTCAATCGGGGGTAAAAATAAGTAAAAAGTTGTGAACGGGTTGATTAGGAAGCTGCACGTCGAGGAGCGGCCACAGATTTACGCGGATCTCAGCAAAGCCAAAATCAGGACATTGATCCGTGCAGATTGGTGAAGATTGGTGGCGGGTTCCGGGATTTTCGGTGCTCAAAGAACTAAGGCAGCCTGAAATCCACCGTAACCAGGGTTTCCGCTTCAACGGCGCAACCGTTTACCAGATAAGGCTGGTAGCGCCACTGCTTTACCGCCCGATAGGCGGCCTGCCCGAGAAGAAACGAGCCACGCACCAGCTTCAGGTCCTGAATGCTGCCATCGCGGCCAATCCATGCCTGCAGTACCACCGGCCCTTGCAGGCGCGCCTTGACCGCCTGCTCCGGATAATGGGGCAGGATTTTCTGCAGCACCAGCCTGCGGGAAAGATCCTCGGACAATGAAACGGGCTCGATGGCGGCGAGAATCGATGGAGCAATCCGGGTTACGCTGCGCATGCTCGCGCTCTGCACCGGCGTTGTCAGACTGTCCGGAATGCGGACAGACGCTGCCGCGGCCGCCGCCTGCTGCTGGTCGGATGGTTGAAACGCAATTTGAGCCGGCGGTGGCGGGTCTGCTGGTTTGGCGACGGCATTATTCGAAAATGGATCTCGGACCGGGGTGATCCGGATGCGTGACACCGCCCGGCCTGGAGGCCCGAACTGCGGGTCGCTTATATTCTCCGCCACCTGAACTGCCGGCGCCGCGTTCCCGCCTCGATCGGGTTGGTGCAGCCAGGCTTGCGTGTGTTCCAGCATGCGCGCGCATATTCTGGCCACAGAAGTCGTGCCTTGTCCGCGCAGCGGTTCGCTGAATACGTAGCCCACGGAAAGAAAGGCCACGGCAATTGCCAGGCCGGGCAGAACCCGGCGACGGGTTTTGCGGCTAAGACCTTCGGCCGAAGAAAAACTCGGCTCCGGTGCCTGGAACAGGGATCGAATGCGCGATCGATACAGCTGGTCGTTGTCAAAAATTTCTTCGGCAGCAACCATTGGCGAAACCGATTCTTCACGGCGTGGGGGAGGGGGGGAGGGCCAGGCACGAAGACGCGGCGACGGATTCGGCGTCCTGCGTTCCGGAAGAATATTTTCTATAGCTTCCTTCTCTGACGGCGAAAACGCCCTGGACTCCGGATTCGCGGTCACTCCTTCTCCGGAGGATGGAGCGATCCCGGGCAGGCATGATTTCATCTGGACCAGAAACGAATCGCAGGTCAGCAAGGCATACTTGATTTCATCCGGAATTAGTGGGCGACCCAGGACCAGATCGGCGCCCGCCTCCCGGGCCGCGGCCGAGGCTTCCGCGTCGGCAACGGCGATGGTAAAGGCCGAGTGATTGGCTTTGAGCTCCCGCACCGTCTTCAGCAAAAAGACAGCTTCCAGCCCTTCGTTCCAGTCGGAAACCACCACGTCAAAACTGCGCCTGGTGATCTTTTCCACTGCACTGAAGATTTCCGGACAAGTCTCAACTTCGAATTCGAGGTCTCTGAAGGCGTGGCTCAGAGCGCGTGAGGCCTCCTCATCGGAGGAGAACAGCAGAGAGTGTGGCCACATAGTTAATGAGAGTAGTTTTGCCCGGGCGAAGCCACAAGTTACGAACTGCCTGGCGGATGACTGTGGGGGGACACGTAACTGCGGGATCGGTTACCTGTCCTTAAGGACAGGTGTCCACGGTAACTTTGCCTCCAGCTGTGAACCAAATCCCCATGACCCAGGGACAAGCTGAAAGCTTAATTCTTATTCTTTTTCTTTTCGGAACTGTCGAACCACCGATTCCGGCAAGTCCTCCTCCAGTTTGGCGGCGAGCCACTGTTGCAGGATGGGAAGCTGGTCCGATGGAATCAGAAGTGAGCGCAGCCCGGCGCGGCCTTTTTCATCACACCAGCAAGCTTCCGCCTCAATCTTGAACTGGACCGGCTGGCCCGGCAGCATAAACCGAACTCTGACCCGCATACCGGGCTTCAGGGCCTGAGTTGCGCTGACGGCCAGGCCGCCCTCGCTGATGTTCACCACCTGGCAATTCGCTTCCTCGCCGCCGGTCTGGATCTGTGCCGAAATGTTGATTGGACAGCGAAAAGAACGCCGCCGCTCCCGCACGATCAACCCGAACGCGGCTTTGAAGGTTCGCCCGACTGAACCGCTGGAAAGGGGTTTCTCCATCACAAAATTCGGCTGAATTTCGAACCGGGCCGGCTTCCCCTGGTCGGTGACGGCAAAGGTCACGGCTGTCCGATTGGATGGCGAAAGGCGGACCTGGCCCAGCACTTCATCGGCCTCCGTAAGGCTGAGATCGACAATGATAGCTTCGAATTTCTTGCAGTTCACCAGATGTCGAGCCACGCTGACATCCATGCAAACTTCAGTGGCAATCGCAAGCTGCTGCATGCCCTCGGCCAACTGCTGAATGACGACTGAATCCTCGCACACCAGAAGCACCCGGCCCATCGAAGCGCTGGCCCCAGGAGAACTCATGCAGACAAACTCCTCCCCGCTCGCATTCTTGTCGCCCCGTTTACACCCAGATTGTCCTCTCAAATGAGGTAACTGCGGATTAAATTCCGTTGTCCGTCGGGAAACCGGAAAACAAAAGGTCGACCCGTCGTAAAACCGAAAGCACTGCGGATGCCACTCTCGGACTGCCGACCCCACGCCACTCACCCTCCGTTGAGCCGGGAGAGCGCCAGTTTTTGCCGGCCATCCTGGTCGAAATTAGAGGGATCCAGCCAGCGTTCGAAATTCGCCTTTCGGACCGGCCATTCAGAATCGAGCATGGAGAACCACGCGGTGTCGCGATTGCTCCCTTTGACAATCATGTGCTGGCGGAAAATTCCTTCAAACGTGAAACCAAGACGCAGCGCAGCCCGCCGGGAAGGGGCGTTGAAAGAGTTGCACTTCCATTCATAGCGGCGGTAACCCAGCTTTTCGAAAACATGTTGCGCCATCAGGTACATGGCCTCGGTGGCGAGCGCGGTTTGTTGCATGCGCGCAGTGTATAAAATGCTGCCGACCTCGATGACCCGGTGCACGGGTTCGATCCGCATATAGGAGGCGTACCCGAGGGCGCTGCCGGAGGCCGAATCCAGAATTGCGAAAAAGAGAGGATCGTCTGAGGCCGCCATCCGTTGCAGGTGGACGTCGAAGGCCGGCCGATCCGGGAATGGTCCTTCAAAGAGGTATTGCCACAACCGGTTGCCTGACTCTCCCCGCGTCCCTTCATAGAGCGCCTCCCCGTGAGCCCGAGGGTCAAGCGGCGCGAGGGCTGCCAATCGTCCTTGCATCGTCGTACGTTCGGGGCGCTGGGCCGAGCCAGGCTCGACCCGCGGCCCGGGCGGCATCGCGTCGGGAGTTGCCTTGTCGTCCATCATGCAGTTTTGTCCTGGGGAGAGGTTTTAACTCAGGCAGTCATTCTGCCGTCAGACAATATACAGCGCCCCTATATCAGCAGCGGATCAGTTTGAAACCTGCTTCTCCTATATTCCTCTCCCGATGCAACTCTTCGACCAGGCATATCCTGGCGCGGGACGGCCTTTACAAACCTTTACGATTGAGCTCACAACCAATTCCTGCGCCGCCACGCTCTCACCATTACGGAGTAATGAGAAAGGCCTGTCCCGTGAAGTTGACTCTTGATCGCTTCGCAATCCTGTGCGCGTTGATAGTGTTGCCGTTCGGACCGGCGGTCGCGCAATCCTCCGCATCCCGGCAAACCACGGCCAGTTCCCGCGCAGCCACCGCCAACCCGGATGACCAGCCGGTGACCACGATGTCGGTGCAGGTCAAGGTGGTGAACGTGCTGGCCACGGTGCGCGACAAACACGGAAAAATCGCCAATGACCTGACCAAAGACGACTTCACTCTGACCGAGGACGGTCGTGAGCAGACCATCAAATACTTCGCTCGCGAGACCGATCTCCCCCTCACGCTCGGCCTGCTGGTCGATACCAGCCTGAGTCAAAGACGGGTGTTGGGCGAAGAGCGCAGCGCCAGTCAAAGCTTCCTGGCGCAGATGCTGCGCGAAGACAAGGATAAAGCTTTTGTCATCCACTTTGATCGCGAGGTAGAGCTGCTGCAGGACATGACTTCATCGCACGAGAAGTTGCAGAACGCCCTCGAGTCGTTGCAGACTCCGGAGTTCACTCGCACCGGAGGCGGAGGAGGAGGTGGCGGAGGCAACGGTGGCGGAGGCAACGGAGGAGGCGGCCCTTGGCCAGGTTCAGGACGTGGTTCGGGGCGGCACGGAGGCGGCACGCTTCTCTATGATTCGGTCTATCTGGCTTCGGACGAATTGATGCAGAAGCAGCCGGGCCGCAAGGCATTGATCGTGCTCTCCGACGGCGTGGACATGGGCAGCAAGGAAAGCCTTGATGTCGCAATCGAGTCGGCTCAGCGCGCCAACACCATCGTCTATTCCATTCTGTTCAAGGATCAGGACGCTTACGGCAATGGCGGAGGCTTTGGCCGGACCGGCATCAGCATTCCCGGCATGGGTGGCCCGGGCATGGGCCGTGGCGGCATGGGAGGACCGGGGAGGGGCGGTCACCGCTTCCCCGAAGAACATGCCGACGGCAAGAAAATTCTGGAGCGAATCTCCAAGGAAACCGGCGGACGGCTGTTTGAGGTCTCGAAGAAGGAACCGGTCGAACAGATCTACTCCCAGATTGAAGAAGAGCTGCGCAATCAGTACAACCTGGGGTACACCCCCAATCGTGAGGCTGCTGCGTCGGGATACCACAAGATTCAGGTTGTGGCGAAAAAGAAAGATCTCATCGTACAAGCCAGAGACGGATACTACGGCGCCCAGTGACGCCCTGAAAATCCAATGAGGACGTGCCCTCGCCCTCACCCTGGGCGGCGCGCAATGACAGGCGGGGACGCCCGTCTTCCATCAAATCTCCGTGTTATGCTACGGGGGCCGTTAACGTACACGAAACAAGATGCCAACATCTGTCCTCGGAATCGACGTGGGCACGGGCGGAACTCGCGCCCTGATTGTGGACCAGGAGGGTCGCGTGCTGGGGTCCGCTACCGAGGAGCACGCGCCGTTCGCATCGCCGCAAATCGGCTGGGCCGAACAGGATCCCGAAGACTGGTGGCGGGCCTGCGCCATCGCGGTGCGGAAAGCCCTGGCGGGGGCCGCTTTGCGCGCCGATCAGATTGCCTGCGTCGGATTCTCCGGACAGATGCACGGGGCCGTGATGCTGGACGAAGGCGACCAGGTAGTGCGGCCGGCTCTCATCTGGTGTGACGTGCGCACCGAAAAACAATGCCGGGAGCTGACCCAGGAGATCGGCGCCGAAAAGCTGATCCAGCTTACCTGCAATCCTGCCCTGCCCAACTTCACCCTTACCAAGTTTCTGTGGGTGCGCGAGAACGAGCCGGAAAACTGGAAGCGAGTCCGCTCGGTCATGCTGCCCAAGGACTACGTTCGCTTCCGGCTCACCGGCGTCCGGGCGACCGACATGGCCGATGCCTCCGGAACCCTGTTGCTGGATGTCGCCCACCGCCGCTGGTCTCATGAGGTTATGCAGGCGGCCGGCATAGGCGAGTCGCTTCTGCCGAAGCTATTCGAGTCTCCCGATATTTGCGGAAATGTTTCGCCTGCCGGAGCCGCCGCGACCGGTTTGCAAGTGGGAACCCCGGTCGTGGCGGGCGCAGGGGACCAGGCGGCGGGCGCAGTGGGCATCGGCATTGCAGCACCGGGCGCGGTGAGCGCCACGATTGGAACTTCGGGAGTGGTCTTTGCGGCCACCGACCGTCCCTCCCTTGACGCAAGAGGAAGGCTGCACACTTTCTGTCATGCGATTCCCGGCCGCTGGCACGTGATGGGTGTCACTCAGGCCGCGGGTCTTTCGCTGCGCTGGTTTCGCGATACCTTCGGCGTGAGCTCGGCCGGCGTTGATGACGAAAGCGATCCGTACGAGCGTCTCACTGCCGAAGCCGCATCGGTTTCGCCGGGAGCCGACGGGCTCTTATGGGCTCCGTATTTGATGGGGGAACGCACGCCGCATCTTGATCCCAACACGCGCGCAGCCTTGATCGGCCTGACTGCGTCCCACACCCGGGGACACGTAGTCCGCGCCATCCTCGAGGGCGTGGCCTTCAGTCTCAGGGACTCGTTCACTCTGTTCGCGGAGATGGGGGTGCCGGTAAAAAATATTCGTCTGGGCGGTGGCGGCGCGCGCTCGGCTTTGTGGCGCCAGATCCAGGCCGATGTGTACGGTCACGAAGTCGAAATTCTCGAAGCCGAAGAAGGCGCAGCTTACGGCGCCGCAATTCTCGCCGGGGTTGGAGCCGGAATCTGGAGTTCGGTCGATGCCGCCTGCAACCAGGTCGTGAAGGTCGCTCAGCGCGTGGCTCCGCAACCGGCGGCAGTCGAATGCATGAATAAAGGCTATGCCGCATACCGCCGTATGTATCCCGCGATCACAACCGTGTTGGCGGCGTTCGGCGATTCAGGTTAGGTCCAGTTTGGATGGGTTGACCTCGTGGGCAGCCCCTCATGGCGTGGTGGGAAACAGCTGCTTCAATCTTCGTGAAAGAGCCGCGCTTTAGCGCCGCGTCACCCAGCGCCGATCTGAGATGCCGGGATTCAGCCCTGGTGGCGCCACGATGCCTAAAGGCCGACGCAAAGCGACATTGAGGACGCCGCCCGAAAAGGGCCGCTCTTCCACGGAACGATCAGCGCCCCTTGCGCATTGCGAAACCTTGGAAGCACCCTACTCCGGCAATCTCTGTTCGCCGCTGACACTGAACTCGGCCTCGACGCCGGCAGCGCGTGTTTCCGGCTGTCCGCCGCCGAGATATACCCGGTGCGCTCCGGCAGCGACGATCCGATCTCCCTGCGAATTCACCTCGCTCAAGTCGCGCGCATCCAGGGTAAAGTGCAGGTGCCTGGTCTCTCCCGCTCCCAGATGCAGGCGAGTCATCCCGCGCAGCGCATGCCGAGGAGCGCCCGCAGATTTCGGAAAGCTCAAATACAATTCCACCACTTCATCGCCTTCGCGTTCGCTTGCATTCTTCACGTCCGCGTCGACGTCGATCGAATCGCCCGCGCTGAGAGTCGTGGCGGAGAGTTTCAGATTGGCGTAAGCAAACTTCGAGTAACTCAGCCCGTACCCAAAAGGATAGAGGGGCTCTCCTTCAAAGTACCGGTAAGTCCGGTTCTTCATGGAATAGTCGTCAAATGGCGGCAACTGTTCCACGCCCTTGTAAAACGTTACCGGCAGACGCCCTGCCGGATTGTTCACTCCCGCCAGGGACTCGGCGATCGCGGTTCCACCCTCCTCACCCGAGTACCAGGCCTCGACGATGGCATTGGCATTTTCGTTCGCCCAGTTCACCGCGAGCGCGCTGCCGTTCATGAGCACCACCACCAGCGGTTTGCCGGTGGCCTGTACCGCCTTCAGCAGGTCTTCTTCTGCCTTGGGCAGGTCAAGAGAGGTGCGGTCTCCTCCGGCAAAACCGGGCACGGCAACATCCATCTCTTCACCTTCGAGGTCGGACGTGATTCCCACCACGGCGACGACTACATCCGCTTGTTTCGCCGCAGCCACCGCATCACCGATCGGATCTGGGCTCAATTCGCGCCACACCAGTTTCACGCCGCGAGCGCGTCCTTGAAAATATTCGATCTTGAGGGGATAGCGGTGGCCTTTCTCCAGCGCAACTTCGGCCACCATCGGCCGGGAGTCGTGGCTCTTCGGATCGTCGACAATCATTTTGCCGTCCAGCCACAAGCGGTCAAGACTCCCATCCAGCCCCAGGTGATAGGTTCCGGAGGCGGCGGGCGTAAGAAAGCCCGTCCAGCGCACCGCGAAAATATCGGTCTTCGAAGTCGTGCCTGGAGCAAAGGCGAAGTTCACGTCCTTGTCCACCTGCACCTTGGCGGGCGCGCCATGGAAAGCTGGATCCTTAAAATACTCGGCCTTGAGGCCGGACTTGCCGTCCGGGGTGAACAGCGATGACGCCGGCACCGCACCATACTCCAGCAAAAAGCTGGTGCCCGGCGTGAACGTTACCGCGGCGTTGGTGAATTGCTTGCGAATGCCCTCCAGGGCTGTGGTCGCCCGTGACGGGGTGCCGTTGTAGTTACCCTCAAGCACGTGCAATGAATCGGCAAGCGGTCCAACCACTGCGATCTTCCTGGCGCTCGCCTTCAAAGGCAACGTGCCGTCGTTCTTCAACAAAACGATTGACTCGCGCGCGGTCTTCAGCGCGAGTTGCCGGTGGGCTTCGCTGTCAATCACCGATTCCGGGGTCTGCGCGTACTTCACCATCTCGGGCGGATCGAACATGCCCAGCTCGAACCTGGCGGTGAACAGCCGTTTCAAGGCGACGTCAACGTCCTTCTCGCTCAGCAATCCCTGCTTTACGGCATCGATATACTTCACGTAGTCGGAGTTGTCGACGGCTTTCTGACCGAAGTCGGCGCACTCGTTGTCCGTCCCGCGCTTCAGCGAAATCGCGGCCGCCTCAGCCATGGTCTGGGTGAAATGATGGCCGCGCTCGATATCCGCCACCGCATCGCAGTCTGAAACCACGTAGCCCTTAAACTTCCAGGCGCCGCGCAGCATGTCCTCGAGCAGAAAAGCATTGGCGCACGCCGGTTCCCCGTTGATGCGGTTGTAGGCGCACATCACCGATCTGGCCTTGCCCTCGGTCACGGTGGCGCGGAAAGCCGGCAGGTAAGTGTCTTCCATATCGTGCTTGGTCGCGTCCACGTTGACCATGTGACGGGTAGTCTCGGGCCCGCTGTGCACCGCAAAATGCTTGGGCGTTGCAATGACCTGAAGATATTTCGGATCGTCTCCCTGCATGCCGGTCACGAACGCCACGCCCATTCGCGCCGTGAGAAACGGGTCCTCGCCGTAGGTTTCCTGCCCGCGTCCCCAGCGCGGATCGCGGAATATATTGATGTTGGGCGACCAGAAATCCAGACCTTCGTAGATGTCCCGCCTTCCGGCCCGAACTGCCTGGTTATGCTTGGCTCGAGCTTCCTGGCCGATGGCGGTTGCCATCTGGTGAATCAAGGGCGGGTCGAAGGTGGCGGCAAGCCCGATCGGCTCGGGAAATACGGTCGCCGTTCCCGCGCGCGCAACTCCATGCAGGGCTTCGCTCCACCAGTCGTACTCCGGAATCTGCAAGCGGGGAACTGCGCGCGACTGGTTGACCAGTTGCGACGCCTTTTCTTCCAGCGTCATTCGCGAAACCAGGTCATCCACCCGGACATTCACCGGCTGAGAAGGGTCCAGGTATAGCGGAGTGCCGGCAGATTTCGCAGTCTGAGCCGCGGAGCTGCCCAGCGTGACCAGCAGAATGAGCCATACGCAAGTAATTGAGATTCGACCAGGTTGATGGGGCATCGATGATCCACTCCTTGGCCCGCTGGGGATGACGGCTATCCAGATAGCGCGTTGGAGTATATCATCGTTAACGTACACGGAAGACCTCACGTTTTTTGCCAGGATCCGAAGCCACGCGTCGGGCATCAAGTTTTTTGGGTCCCCAGTGAGTCAGGTCAAGGGCAAGACAGGATCATGGCAATGAAGAAAGAAAGACATGGGATTCACTTGATCGCGGAGTTGGCAGAGGTCTCGATCGGGACGGTTGACCGCGCCTTGCACGGACGCGGCGGTATCAAGGAAGACACCCGGCAAAAAATTTTGCTGATTGCGAGACGAATCGGGTACACGCCCAACCTGGCAGCACGGGCCCTCTCCGTGGCCCGATCCAGTATTCGTATCGGGGTCTGCATGCCCCGCGAAATCCATTTTTTCTATGACGAACTGTGGAGCGGAGTTCTGGACGAGTCCCGGCGCATGGCCCAGTTTGGCATTCAGTTCGTCAATCGTCCGGTGCAGGTGCTGGGCGAGGGTGACACCCAGGCTTTTACCGAACTCCTGCAAAGCGGGGTCAATGGAATCGTTCTGACCGCCGGAAATCCGACGGGCCTCGCGCCCCTGATTGACGACGCCGAGGAAAAAGGGATACGCGTGATCTGCGTATCCACCGACGCACCCGAGAGCCGGCGGGCCACCATCGTGTGCGTGGAACCACGGCTAAACGGATGTCTGGCGGGCGAACTGATGGGAAAGTTTGTGCCTCCGGGTTCGCAGGTTGCGGTCGTCGCGGGTATGCTGGCCACGGAAGATCATCGCAAGAAGACCGACGGCTTCGCGGAAGCGTTCCCCCAGCACTGCGCCGGAGGAAAGATTGTCACGGTCATTGAAGGGCATGAAGACGAGGAGGAAAGTTTTCAGAAGACTTTCGATCTGCTGCGTCGAGAGCCCGGGCTGGCTGGACTCTATGTAAACACGGTGAACTGTCTTCCGGTATGCCGGGCGCTGGGAGCGCACGGTCTGGCAGGAAAAGTGAAACTCATCACCACCGACCTGTTCGCGGAAATGGCACCGTATTTTCACAAGGGAATTATTACCGCCTCCATTTATCAGCAACCGCATCGCCAGGGACAGATGGCCGTGCGCCTGATGGCCGACCACCTGACCAATAAAGTGCCGTTTCCGCCCAACATTCATCTCAGTCCGGGTGTCGTCATGTCTTCCAACTTGCATCTGTTCCGGGAAATCAGGCTGGCCGGCGTCAAGCTGGACGAGTCTGCGCTGCGCACCCGGGTAGCGCTTTGAATCGTTGCTGCAATCGCGAAAAGGGGTATCATCCTGAGCGACTTTAGTACCGAAGAGCCTGCCCTGAGCGAAGTCGAAGGGATATTACGTGCTGGTGCGCAATTGCGGGTCCTCTTCATATCCGCTCCACGCCAGATGCTTCGCAAGCTCAGCATGACGCTCCGGCTGAATGGCAACAGTCGCAAAGCCATTTATCTAGGTGTGCTGAGAGGTTGCATTTCAAATTCAGTCACTACCAACGCCGCATAGGCCTTGCGGTTACCGGGGCCTGGGAATAGGATTCCACGAACCATGGACAATCTCACACGTCGTCGATTCGCCGGGATACTGGCCGCTACTGCCGGCGCGGGGTTGGTCAGCGACCTCCTGCCGCGAAGTGCCTTCGGTCAAACGCCCGCCGCGAGCCTCCTGAAGTTTCCGCAAGGGTTCTTATGGGGGTGCGCCACTGCTTCTTATCAGATTGAAGGTGCGGTGAACGAAGACGGACGAGGCCCATCGATTTGGGACACTTTCTCGCACACTCCCGGCAAAACGTTTCATGGCGATACCGGTGATGTGGCCGATGATTCCTATCATCTATACAAGGAGGATGTGAGGCTTCTCAAGAGCCTTGGGGTGGGAATGTACCGGCTGTCCATCTCCTGGTCCCGCATCTTCCCTGACGGAGATGGCCAGCCCAACCAGAAGGGCCTTTCGTATTACCAGCGCGTGGTCGACGAACTGTTAGGCAACAACATCACACCTTACGTCACCCTCTTCCACTGGGACCTGCCGCAGGCTTTGCCTGGCGGCTGGCAGTCGCGCGACACCGCCAAAGCATTTGCCGACTATGCAGCCTATGTTTCGAAGCACCTTTCGGATCGTGTCCATCACTTTTTCACGGTGAACGAGCTTGTGTGCATCACCGATCTGGGCCACAAGACGGGCCAGTTCGCGCCGGGTCTGAAGTTGCCCCCTGGGCCGGTCAACCAGATTCGCCACCACGCCGTACTGGCGCATGGTTTGGCTGTGCAGGCCATTCGAGCCAACGCCCAAACCGGGACCCAGATAGGTCTGGCAGAGAATGCCACCGTCTACGCGCCGGTCATTGAAAGCAGCGAACACATTGAGGCTGCCCGGCGTGCTACCCGGGAGGGAAATGCCCCATTTCTAACTGTGATCATGGAAGGCAAGTACACCGACGGCTATCTCGAGCGTGAAGGCGCCGACGCTCCCAAGGTCGAGGCCGGCGACCTGAAAATCATCGCCAGCCCGCTCGATTTCGTCGGCCTTAACGTGTACACCCCGGAGTATGTGCGAGCGGACGGATCTGCTGCCGGCTACGCGGTTGAGAAGCGCCAGGCTTCATATCCGCACATGGCCTCTCCCTGGCTGTTCATCGGTCCTGAAGTGATCTACTGGGCAGTGCGCAACGTCAGCGACATCTGGAAACCAAAAGTTCTCTACATCACCGAGAACGGCTGCTCCGCTGACGATGTGGTGACCTCTCAAGGGCGGATTGAAGATACGGACCGCGTGATGTATCTGCGGAATCACCTGGCGAACCTGCATCGTGCTGCCGCAGAAGGCTATCCCATAAAAGGATATTTCCTCTGGAGCTTGCTCGACAACTTCGAGTGGGCCGATGGTTACAGCAAGCGCTTTGGCCTTCACTACGTTGACTTCAAAACCCAGAAACGGACGCCCAAACTCAGCGCCGAGTGGTATCGCGAAGTGATCTCAAAAAATGCCGTCGAGTGATGCGGAAAGCGGCGCATCACGCACGCCGGCTTGAGTCATTCGATCGCGCCTCGGACGAATTGCCATTCACAACGTGGATTGCAACCAGGGGCACAGCTCGGGAACAATCAAAAGAAGATCACGGTGGCTTCCGGTCGCCAAAAACAGCCTGCTCGGCCGAGGCTCAGTCCGCGGCTGGGTCTTTACGGCTTTTTTGTCAGAATCGTGGTGCCCGCTTCTTTTTGGCTCCCCACACCGGACACCGAGAGTTCAGCGACCGTTCCCAAGACTTGCAGGGCCGGAGCGATATACGGTTTCTTCGCGGGCTTTGGTTGGAGGGGAGTTTCGGCTGGAGCGCGCACGAGTGATGGACCCCTGGAAGACAATTTGGACCTTTCGATCTCCCAAATGTTTGCCATGTTGTTAGGCATGAAAAGGATTATTCCAACGGAAATAACGTTTGAGCGGAAATCCTTCTCTCGTCGGAAATCCGACACTCGTAGAAGGAAGAATCCCGGGAAAATATCGGATGGCGGCGGTTGACTCGAACCCACGATCTCACCCCTGATTGATCTCCCCCACAGACGCATTCATCGAGGGCGTAGGACTTCATAGCGGGTAATGGTATAGCCAAGGGCCGCGCCCAGAAAGACATCCGAAGGGAAGTGCGCACTGGTGGTGATCCGGGAAAAGCTGATCGCGCTGGCAAACCCGTATACCACCCAGGGCACCCAGCGATGAGTGTGATATCGCGTGGCCACCACTGTGGCCACGGCAAATGCACCGGCAGCATGTCCGGACGGAAAGCTGCTTCCCTTAAACGGCGATTTCCCGCCGCTGAAAAAAGTGTCATTGAACGGGGCCCCGGGAGCCACGTCAGAAGGACGCTTTCTGCGGCTGATGGCCTTGATGGCGAGATCCACCACGGCACTGTCGGCGTATGCCTCTCCCGCAAGCAGGGCCGTGCCCACCTGATACGAGTCGTGCCGTAAATAACCTGCGACCAACAGCGAGGCCGGCAAGGCTATGACCTCCCCTGTGGTGATGGGAGCGTCGAATGTGTCATTCACATCGTCAAGATTTCGAGCGTGAGACCGGAAATAAGGCATGGCATGGGGATCGGCCACAATCAATCCAGCGGTTCCCCCGGCGATGGCCAGTGTGGGCAGCCAATAATGTCCCTTCGCCAGTTGGCCCGGGAACAATATCCAAATGCCCTTCTGGTCGTGAAGAAAATCCTTCGGGAGGCTGCGCCACGACACCTCCCGGTTCGAGGGCGAGTCCGGGCCTACCCCCTCGACCTGCCGGACACGCGAGGGGCTATCCGGCAATTGTGCCGTGGTGCTCTGCGAATTGGCTATTTCGGTTGTACACAACATAACCAGAACGACTGAGACAATAAGGTGGGATAACTTTTTCATTGCCCACCTTTGATGTCGTTTAGTCATCGCGGGTAGGCTGTGTTCAGCTTCTAGTGCTCCCTGGGGATGTCTTCCTGGCGGGTCCAAAGTGAATGCAGGAAGCGACCGGGCTGGTTGCAACAACTGGTCCTATATGTATGCCAGAGTGAGCACTAGGAGACAAAACACCGAAGCGCAGGAAAGAGCTTTAAAAGACTAGGGTCATCGTTTCAGTTCACACTGGAGACGTTGGGCCGCCCGGGAGAGTGTTACTGCAACCGGCTGAAAACATTACAAAATTATGGTGGCGGCGGTTGGACTCGAACCAACGACCTACGGATTATGAGTTCTGCAACGCCTATTACGAACAAATGAAGATAAGGGACTTAGGTCGGCAGAATCCGGCAAAGTCCCGCAAAATCCGCAACCCAGACGCAACCGGAAGGGCGGCGAAGCCTAGCCATTTTCACGCGGCTAAGCGAAAGGACATCCATGATTCCGCTGTTCTGTATCGTAGACCGCAAGCAGATTCCCGAGGAACGAGTACGCCGCGGGGCCAAAACCTGCGACAAAGAGTGCCAGAAGGCTTTTCGCCGAGCATTCCTGCTAGACCGCAAGGAGCGCTATCGGAAGGCCGCAGGACTACCACCCTCGACAAAATCAACCAGCGGGCAAAGGAACAGTGTTCCTGAGGTTGTCTACGCTCCAGCGGGTAGGTCAACAGAGGTCACAGCCCATCCAGCCAATTGATTCCGATCGCCAGCACGCGCTTGCGGCCCCCGTCCACGGGACTGATACGCGAGATCGCCGATTACATCCGCTGCCGCAACCGCAGTCCCCGACCTTTCGTCTGGACCACCTCGGCACGCTCGATTGCTCGCAAGGTTAGACATTGTAATGAAGCGTTAGAAACAGGACACTAGCAGGCGAAGTGCCTTGAAATCCGAGCACCGGCATGATCCTCAACCGAGATGATTTCTCTGACTCGACCAAACGCACGCTTGCAGCCCGAGTGGGATATCGGTGACGGCAGCAGCGCACGGCGGGCCGCGTTACGACGCTTCCCTGAGTGCGGAAAACCGCCATCGTAACCGACTTGCGTACGCGAGCCGAATCTAGTGATGTATCCGGTTTTTAGTTCACCGGGAACAAGGATCCGGAAACGCTATACCTATATACGAGAGGGTTCCGCCTTGAGGCGTCTTCAGAATCGCCAGACCCTTAGGGCAAAGAGTGTCATGGTGTCCGAAAAAGGCGTCATAACCGTTCGGTCCCGCATCAGTGGCACCACTGGTTTTGAGAAACAGACCCAGTTTCTTACCCTGCGCTTGCCTCCATAAACTCAGGCTGTTCGGCATAGAAATATTGCCCAAATTGACGAGTGAGTCCCCAGCGTAGGCAGTGAGGGCGATACTATCATTCTCGTTGTCACTGACAAAAATTGAATTGTTTTCCTTCGTGCCCGATCTGCTTTGCTGCAGCCGGATTACACCTGCATCTGAGCCATCTATTAACTGAACTTCAGAACTGCCATCCGCACTTACCACCATCCGGATGCGTGGCTTTTTCTGCATGTCTTCCAGCACAACTGATGCCCCCAAGTCGGTTCTTTCGATCTTGGCATATTCCCCACCGTCATCTATCAGGGTAAGAGATCTCGCCAGGATTGGTAGTGGCGGAGTTTGCGCCAACACGCTTGTTCTTTGCCAAGTCAAGCATATCGCGACGGTACTGAGTGCAATTGCAACTAAGGACACTTTCGTCTCAATCTTCATTCCATCCTCCTAGAACAGTGGCCGAACTTTTAGCATAAGAGTTAAATTGAGTAAAGAACTTAAGAACACCCCGTTCCGTATTTCCGAACAGATAATTCCTTTCTGTTGTTTTTCCGTCAATCAGTGCTAAACTCTCGGCTCCGTTTTTGGAGGTGTTATGAACGCACGTCTCCTCTCAAAGCAACTAGGGCTCTCAGGCGCTTTTGTCCTTGTGCTCATGGTCAATGCATGTGTTCAGAACATACACGCCCAGGTGACACCCGGGGTCGTCGTTTCGCCGCACGATCCCCGCGTTGGAGATGCACAACAAATGACGATTGGGGGCAATACTGTCGGCGCGGCCGTCCAGTCTGCGGGACTCGCTATAACTCCGGGCACACCGATACCACAATACGTGCTCCCATCAGCGAATAGAGCAGAGCTTAGCACCAACGAAATTGCGGCAACTTTAGAAGATCTGTTTAAGTGGGGCCCAGCCAAAAACAGGTATGCCTCATACTTCACTCTCCTACCTGCCCTTGTGAAGACAAAGGAAGATGTGTCATCCAGTGTTCTGGGCGCGCCACTCGGCACACTTGTCACTTATCAGCCCTATAGTTTGGCGGATAAGAGCGTTGGAGTTAAAGTACAAATCAACACTGCTGTTTACAATCAACCAATGTTCCAAGGCAATGGAGCGTCCGATGCCATTTTTGTACGGCTTGATGCTTTCGGAAATGCGTTCGTTCCCATACCTGTTGCCGATGTAGTCGAATCGAATTTTCTGAATGGCTTGGTAACCCGACTGATTTTGGGGCACCTGAGCAGACTTCAACAACTGCCAGCGACAGGAATTGATTTCGCCTCAATCGGTAACGCAGTTCCGCAAATACCTGATGAATACAATAAGGCAGGATCATATAGTGTTAGTGCAGGGACTTTCGAGAAGGCTACCGGAGATTTGTTACGAGACTACCCCGTTCAACCGATGGCGCTCTTTTTAGGCTGGAAAGCTGGTGAAGAACTCGACGCTTTGACCGGACAAAATCTTGACTTTCGAAACGATGTTTGGAAACTGCTTATACACCGGTTCTCAACGGCCCAGCTGGGAGAGATGACAGCCTATACGTTAAATTATTTGGTAGGGTACGCGAGTTGTCAACGTATCCAAGCGCTAGCGGCAAATAATGCCAATCCGCCTGCACGAAATACGGACATTCCTTCAATTTTTGCTAGCCTGTCTCAGGACGAAGGAGTCAACGCATCGAAGGCTCTGCTTTCCGGATTTCACCGAACTCTGGTTGGCGAGTTTTACGCATTGACGCAAAATAACAAGATATCGGCTTCGGCTAAAGAGGTGCTGCTATCGAACGACGCTGAGTTCCTGAACGGCTTCGAAGCGGGCACCATCGCGGCAGCCGACCAGATATTTCGGGATGTCTTTCAACTGGCGTACGGGTTAGGTTACAAAGATGGGTTCCGAGACGGTTTCGCGCAGGGATACGCAACGGGTTGGCGAGACGGATACGCGCAAGGCTATGCAGCTGCCTGGGCTCAAGCTCAAGTCGTGATTGACAAACTAAAGCAGCAGCTCAATGATGCGCAATCCCAAAATAGCCTCTGGAATGCCGTCGGAACGGTCGCAAGCGCGGTGGGAACGATAGCAGGGCTCTTCGCATGAGAAATGTTTCAGTGACCGGCCCCAACGGTCGATTTTCCAGACCAGCACAGCATCGAACTTCCGGCTGTGCGCATCGGTCATCAAACGATTCAGCGCCGGCCGTGATTCTTTCGAGCCTGAAACGCCGTTGTCGATGTACTCCTCGGCAACCTGCAAATCACGACGCTGCGCGTACTCCCGAAGCTCGCGGAGCTGCATTTGGGGATACTGGCTGCCGTTCGAGGTTGAGACTCGTGCGTAAATCGCTACTCGTGTCATGTGCTCCCTCTCCTTTCTGAGTGGCGGGACCTGCACAGGGCTGGAAGCAGATACTCCCAGCCCTGTGACTGGTATCAGTCCCCGCTTTTCGACAGTGATTCGCTTGGCATCCAGACTGCGACAACGGGACGCCTCGCTGGGGGACTGACTACGTTCGCGGCATACTCGGGATTGGGCTTGACACGGATCTGCGTGATGGCCTGCGCCGGCGCCGCCACTTCGACTTTCAGCTTCCACTTTTCGCCACCTTCGACGCCGAACAGTTTTTCGGCTAGAGCCAGCGCGTGATTCTTCCAATCGACCGTGCGCCGGAGCTGGTCCACGAAGGCAAGCAGGTACGGCGAGCCGGTTTCCTGCTCGGCGCCGGCCTCGTGCAGACTAAGCAGTTCGTTTCGCAGGGCCTTCTGTTGCGCTTCGAGCTGGGAAAGGCGGGCGGTTATCTCGGCGTACCGAGAGATTGTTTCTGAGGTGATGACGTCGGGTTGAACGGATGAAATGCGGGGTGCTACTGTGGCTACAGCCATCGTGTGCCTCCTCTGTAGGCGCCTTTGGTCAGGGCTGATCGGGTGCTCTAACACTCGATCAGCCCGCTTACAAGTCCACTCTATACGCGTCTGCTGCGCATTGTCAAGAGAGATTTTGCGCATCCGTTACGCATTGTGCTACTGTAAATTTCGTGAAGCCTAACCCCGTCAAGGAATATCTGTCCAAGCTAGGGAGAAGGGGTGGTAAAGCCACCGCCGCTAAGCTCACCCCAGAGCAGCGTAAAGCCAGCGCCCGCAAAGCTGCCCAGGCCCGGTGGGCGAAGCCGCGGAAGGCTGGAAATGGCTGAGATCGTACGCTGAACTCGCCACGCGTCGACCCCGCCAAGCGGCGGTCAGTTCGGATAGGACGGACGGGACGTGAACAACACTGAAGTGAAGGCCGAGTTCGTCGCGTCTTTCCCGCCTCCCACAAGCGAGCTGGCCTACGAGTTGTCGAAAAGCATCACCTTTATGCACCTGAAGTGGAAAACTTTTCCGCTCCCTCTTCGCCACCTCGCAGGAGCGCATCGATCTCCTGAACCAGACCGCGCCCGCCTTCTTCGCCTATGTCGGCCAGATCATGTTTGGTTCGATTCTCAGGACCCACGACGCATGCCTTCGTCCTTAGAATGAGATTGGCTTGTAGCGTAGGATCTGTGGCGACGTTGTCAAAAGATTTCTTTAGAGGCAAACACCAAAGCAGCATAGAAATCTTCCGCGTTCAGGATAGTGAGCCCCCATTCCTGCGCCAAATGAATATGGACCGTTGTGGTGGGTTAGGTTTATGAAGGCCGTGGTGATAACTAATTTGTAATCAAACAGATACTGGATAACTCTTGTAATAGTGTAAAGTTTGATGTATAGTAAACCAGTGACACACGCGGCTCCTGCCCTTCGCCTCAAGAACCCGCCTTTGATCTATGTAGTAGCACAAGTACGGTTTTCGCATGTTGTCGCGATCGAGAAATATGTCGCTGAGATACAAGAAGCGCTGAGGCATAAAGGGTTTCCAAGATTTCTGAAAGGCCAAGTGCATGAGATCGCCTTTCAGGCCGATGGAGCTCCGAAATTTAACGTCGTTGACCGATTCGAGTTCCAGGACAAGGACTCATCTCTCGGCATCGTTCTCCAACCAAATTCTGTGGCAATACACACGAACCGGTACCTGAACTATGAACGATTCGAAGAGAACGCACAAATCGCACTTATGGCAGTTCACCGGGCATTGAATATAAGTCTCTCTGAGCGCATTGGACTACGGTATGTGAATCTCATCCGCCTGGGTTCCGGCGAGAAATGGTCGGAGTACCTGGATCAGGGACTCTTGGGGCTAGATCCTAATTCAGTCGGCGTGCGTAGCTGGACCAGTCGAGCAGAATTTTTCGGCGCCACCCAAGCGGGTACATTGGCCGTGCGCTGTTCACAATCAGAGCAGCCGCTTCCGCCAGATTTGTCCGTCAATACGCTCAAGCTCGCAACCGATCTCGAAAAGGGAGAAATCGTTACAACTTTGGATTTCGATCATTACGTTGAAAAAATTTCCGATTTCAAGGTCTCCTCAGTTATGGCCATTTTCGGGCAGCTCCACGAGAGCTTGGACACCGTCTTTTCGACAGCGGTTTCGCCTAAAGCATTAACAAAATGGGGGAAGGAGGAAGCATAACGTGCGGAATACCGTAGAAAGTTTCACGTCTTCGCCGCCGACGGGCGGCTCGATCGTTGGCGTCATTACAGGATTTTCTAACAAATGGAGTAGTGTCTTTCGTAGCGCCGTGTTCGGAATACTCATTGTGGGGACGGGCGGGATAGCGACTCCGCGAATGATCAATTGTATTCCGAGTGGATCAATCGTCGTTAGTGGGCCGCAACTGGCCGGTGGAAACACAGATTCTGATCGCTTACTTGACACTCAAGAAAAACTGGCAGGCATTCGCCGATACCTATCGATGAACGTGACCAATATTGCCAGAGCGCTGCGTGTTCGCCGGCCCACCGTCTACTCCTGGCTTCGAGATGAACCGAGTGTTCGACCCGGTCACGCGCAGCGACTAGAGGCGATTTACAAGATTGCTAGAAAGTGGCGAATGTTATCGAGCAAACCAATTGGAGGATTCCTGAATCGGCAATTGGCTTCGGGAACAACCGTTCTCGAACTTCTTTCCGCGAGAACGCTTGACGAAACTGCCATCTCAGTCGGGTTCGCGCAAATTCTGGGGACACTTAACCGAACGCCTCGTGTCGTCAGCGTCATGGAAGTGGCAAAGAGGCGCAAAATGACATTGTCTCCCAAACAGTCACCGATCTGGTCTTCCAATGCCGAGATCGATGTGTAGTTCAATGCTGTGGTTCGAGGTTTTAATTGTCTTCCGCGTCGACTCTACTCGAATCCGAGTGGAGGCAAGGTACGGTCCTACCGCATGATCTGCTGCCGGATGGTACCTTGCCTCCGTCTGTAGGCACAGATACGAAGCTGCTGATCATTTCGCACGACTGCGACATCGTTAATCCCTCATTTGAAGCGGAACCATTCGTGGAGCTATTGGTTGTTCGGCCACAACCAAGCGAGGCTCGCAATGGCGCATTCTTTAAGGGCAAAAACCCACGCAAGCTGCAACTCGTGGCTGAAGCACCAGGGCAGTCCCGACTTTACGAGATCGACATTCACGAAAAGCTCCGTATCGACCGCCAGATCCTTCAGCGGGGTGCACCGGACATTACAGTCAGGTTCAACCCCGACGATGTACGGTTGATTGCGAGATGGGCCGCAAGACGTTACGACCGTCCATCGTTTCCGAGTGCATTTGTGAATCGAACGAATGTGGTCCGAAAGAAGCTTCTAAAGAAATTGGAAAGGGATGGAGAGGACGTGTTGTATGTTCTCGTCGGATTTGAGACGGTGGAGGAACTACCCGACAACCAACCCTACAGAATCCTGCTGCGCATTGTTGCAGACCCGGAGACCTGCGAAGATGACGAAAAGGAACAGCGAGCTCTTAGTGTATCGAGCGAACTACGAAAGCTTCTGGCACAATGTGACGGCATTGCCGTTGAAGATGCTGACATAGCGAACTCTGCAGAAATGACCCTGTATGAATACAAACATTTGAGACGGTGGGACTTCGACTATCTCAGCCCGGAAGATGATGTTGGTAGCGAGTAGGCCGTCGCAAGCGACCCGTTTTCGCAGTAGCTGGCTAACGGCGGCGCGGTTACAATCGCACTCAGAGCCGGGCGTAATAAAGATGTCCTCACGTAGAAAAGGCTCCGACATAACGGCACAAGAAGCAATCGACTTGCTGCACAAGCTGAGCACGGAATCAACGAGAGTTGTGGCAGTTTTGTCAGTTTCCCCCAGAATACATGCGACGGTTTTCGGCAAGGTGAAGGTTGCACAAGACGACACTCTTTGGGTAATAGATGACGAACTGCGGGTGCCCCCCCTCATTTCGTTTGATCCACTTTTAGCAGTGCGCCGCACATACGGGGACGACCGAACAATGCCCACTTTCCCAGAACGAGCGCCTGAGAATTGGCCGCGTTTTGAGTCTGCTCTGTGCTTCCTATTTCCCGACGGCGCAAGCATTTGTCTATTTGCAGAACGTTCCGAGTAAACATGCCCCCAGCAACACGCAAACTCCCGTTCGGCGTGACGGCGCCGTTAGAATCAACTGAGAACTAAAAACAGGGCCGGATAGTTCGCTGGCGACGGTCAGCGAGCGACAAGGGGAAATGCCTCCTGCTTCCTCTTCCGGTCTCTTCAAAAAAGCAGGAGTCACCAGGAGGGTGACGCACGTGGCGACTGCACCAAAGATCGAACCGGCGAAGGCGCCCGGGAAGCAAAAGACTCCATCACAGGCAGCGAGCGGCGCGCCAGACGATCCCTCTGCGAAGGCATCCACCCCTTCGCTCTTGTTTGAAGGGCCTACCCCATTATGGGACACACTGCTTGTTGCTCAAAAATTACTGATGGGTTACTCCGACGGAGATCTGGTGGATATCGGAGAACTGGAGCGCGAGGCCCGGGAATGCGAGCGTTCAACTAGGGAAACCATCCTTAAGTCTCAACCAACCAAAAAGATTTCAGCCTTTCATTCAGGATTTAACAAGTGGCAGGAGAAGCTGTGCGCGTCGGCCACCAACTACACCAAGCACTGTTTCTCTCTTTTTCTAGACAATAGAGTTGAGCTGGACGTTAATCTTTCCTGGATTGCGGCTAAGACCGGCAGCACGGCCAAGATTGAAAGTCCGGCTGAGTTTGCCAGAGATTTTATCGCAGGGGACCTTTCGGCGTTCTTGAGAGTAACTGCATTAGAGGGGAAAAAGAAAGCTCGGGAGATCGGCTCCGATGGTCGTGTGAGGGAGTTTATACGGTATGTTTGCGGTGATTTCTCCGGCCGGCACACAGAGCTGAATACGAATTTTCGATTACCTCAGTGGTTTTCGCACGAGTGGACCGTCAATGCCTCGATGGCGAAACTGCGTTGGTGGCCGCCCGGTTCGCCTTCACACGCCCCTACGATAGACGAATCGATTACTCTAAGCACTGAAGAGACGGATAGCTTCATTCTCGGCTGGGAAGAAATACTCATCACGAAGGTCAGTGGTGCAATCTATCACGCTCATCTCAAGGCGATTTTAGAGACCACGAATGGCATCCCGTCATCAAAGAGCGAGTCGCAAGGCGAGCGAATGCCCGCTCAGGAGCGACGATCCACTCGGATCAGCGACTCCAAAAGCTACAAGCGCTCCGACAAGATGTGTATTCGACTGGGCATTATATTTAGAGCAATCGACTCTGGCAAAACAGGACTAGACTATTGCAAATTCTTAGATGCCAACGGCCTTACCACGCCAGACTTTTGGAGAGGTGACGGTTGCCCCGAAAGCCACTCGCTGGCTTACCAGAAACCTTTCCGACTTGGCCGCAAGTTGCAAAAGCTTATTCGCAGCGAAAAGAGTCGAGATGACAGGCTGTACTCCAAACTGAGGCAGGAAGACCCCGCAGAACTACGCAGGATCCTGGATATTTCCGGGAGACCAAAGCCCTAACAGGTCTCTTTCAGTCTCGCGAGGTCTCTATGTAGAGCCTCGAGCAACAACCGCGACACCCGCATAAACACTGCCCAGTACGCAATGCCAGGTCTCTTATGTCCAAGAGACTTGCGGCGCTTCCATAAAATCAAAACCAGCGGGCGGCAATGATGTTACCGCTTACGAAGGCCTCCCTAGCTAGTGGCTAGGGGCAGTGGATGTTCGTAGCGATAGCCTCGCCCAACGTCATAACTGGACCAACGATGAACAAGATTTGCATGTTGTCACCTTTCGATGCGGAAGAGCTTCGGGAGCGAAATACCCGCCCAGATTGCCGAGACCACCGGCATTGCAATGAAAGGAAAGCCGCGGAATTGGTCGCGTCTGGAAGGGCAAGAGTAGTTGGATCATCTATCACGTCAGGTCGCATTGGAATGGCGCCAGATGAATTTCCCCGGCCGGTTAAGAGCAACGACGGCCGGGGGGGATTCTTGACCGTCACCCAATGGAAAGCTGAGGCCATCAAGGTCGGACGGAGCGCAATGCGCTCGAAACACAGGAGGGGGTTGTGAGCATGGATGATTTGAAAGCCGCTCGGCAAATAGCCGATCTTAGCCAGTTCCACGTTTCCAGGTTGACCGGGATTTCGCGCACCCGGTTGAGCTTGGCTGAAAATGGCGATGTCCAATTAAAACCCGAAGAGCACGCGCTTATCCAGGAAGTATTGCGGAAGCACCTCGCTATGAGAGCGAGAGAAATAGGGTCTCTGTTGTCGCAAGAGCATGCCGTAGCTGTCTAACCTCAATCCCAAATAACAAGGCCGCCCTGCCAAGGCGGCCCAAAGGAGTAACGATTCGTGAACGCAACTATAACCTCCGAAAATGCTGCCCGTCAACCCCATCAGCCTCGATATTTTCGGCGACGAGAGGATCCGCTGCATGGAGCCATGATTGCAGCCGCTTCAATGAAGCTGCATCTACGCCGACTCCGCCGCGACCTTGTCGGTTCGCACAGATTAGCGACCGTGGATCGCCTGCTGGATGCCAACGCAGCGGTCGCTCGCTCACTCGAGTGGCTGAACGGCAAGGCTGAGGCCACGCGTGACGACTTCGAGCCACTGGAGCAGTTCGCGATCGGGCCAGAGACTCTGCCAGATGCCGTTGGGGTGTCCCAATGACCGAACTAGCAAACCATCCCGCCTCGATGCTCTTCCCGATGATGGAAGCAGACGAACTGAAAGAGTTGGCGGAAGACATCAAGGCCAACGGACAGATGGAGCAGGTGGTGCTCTACCAGGGGCAGGTGCTGGATGGTCGTAGCCGACTCGCCGCCTGCCGCCTGGCTGAGGTAGAGCCCCACCTGCAAGAACTCGACGGCGAAGTTGCCCACCCCGTTCTTTACGTTCTATCCAAGAACCTACATTGTCGGCACCTGACAACTAGCCAACGAGGGGCGATAGCTGGTGAGAGTCTTCCTCTTCTACAGGAAGAAGCGAAGAAAAGGCAAGGCGGTACAGGTAGATTCCCTCTAAGTCATTCAGTTTCAGGTTTGGCACCAATTGGTGCGGAAGTGGCTAGGGAAAGGGCTGTTGAGATCGCCGCTCGGTCGGTGGAGGCGCATCATGAGCAGGCGTGACGGCAGAGCCAGAAACGGCCACAGCGGCAACAGTGGCGAGGCTTACGACTCGAACGCTGTGATTCCTACCTGCTACCAAGCCTTGCTGCGTCGCCTCATAGATAACTCTAGGCGTGGCGTGGAAACGTCAGCGAGCGAATGCGCTGAAGCGGGTCGCCTGCAATATCAGACTCGAATTTTCGAGGCCAGGAAGAAAAGCTGGCCCATCATACGCGAGCGTGGGCGCCATGACCTCCTGGCCATCGTTTTCCCAGGCGAGTACTCCAATGGCGCACTAGCGATAACGCCGCCGCCACCCGCGGAGAATCGATCGTTGTTCGCGGAGCCGGACAGGAGAGGGGGTCTTTGATGCGCGGATACGCGAAAATCAGTCCTCAATTCTGGATTGGAGACACGGGGCGAAAATTGCGTGATGCGGGCCAAGAGGCAACGCTGGTCGGACTCTATCTTCTCAGCAACCCACACGCCAATATGCTCGGCCTCTACTACCTGCCGAAGCTGTTCATCGCGCACGAAACTGGCCTTGGACTGGGAGGGGCATCGAAGGGGCTCCGAAGGGCCATCGATGCGGCTTTTTGCTCCTACGACGACGCTTCCGAGATGGTCTTTATCCACGAGATGGCGCGCTACCAGATCGCCCATCAGTTAGCAGCTTCCGATAAGCAGTGCGCTGGTATCCAACGGGAGTATGACGGACTGCCAAACAACCCTTTTCTTTCAGCGTTCTATAAAAAGTACACAGAGGCTTTTCACCTGACAAACCGACGCGATAACGGGAGGGTCTCCGAAGGGCCTTCGATGGCCCTCCAAAGCCAAGAACAAGAACATGAGCAAGAACAGGATATAAATACTCTCCCGCAAACTACGTTTGCGGATGGACCTGAACCTCTCTCCGGCAAACCCAAAAGCGCAAAACCAACTGACGCGCAGGTTGACCAGCTTTACCGCCTCTATCCTCGGAAGCGCGACAAGTTCAAAGCGCAAAAGGCGATTCGGAAAGCCGTTTCCGTGGTCATGGCGGGAGACCCGGATCACACCGCTACGCCACTTGTTGATGCCCTCGATTATCTCGCCCAGCGAGTAACGCTGTACGGCCAGCGGGTTCGAGGCTGTGAACCGGACTTTATCCCCTACCCGGCTACATGGTTCAACGCAGGTAGCTTCTGGGACGATGAGCGGGAATGGGGAAGGAAACCGAATGGGAATGGGAAAAACCCTCATGCACCACAACAAATCGACTACGTGCTGAGCCAAGATGAGGCCGCGAGACGCGCAGGCCTAGAGGCAGCCAGAATGGCGGGGACGCATAACTAACTTGATCTCAGAAACCACACTCCCTGTGTCGCTGGAATCGGAAAGGGCGGTCCTTGGGACAATCTTGCTCGAACCGCAACAACTGGCGACGGTGCTACGCTTCGCAGCGATTGAGGATTTTTCTCTCAGTTCCCATCGAGAGATTTTGCGGACAATTGTTGGCCTTGACCGCAGAGGCATCGCCCCGGACCTGGTAACGGTCGTCGCGGAGTTAGACCAGGTGCACAAGCTGGGATCCGTAGGAGGGCCAGCATACGTGGCCGGGCTGCTTGATGGCGTCCGCGACCGCGCAAACCCGGAAGCATACGCGACCAAAGTGCATGATTTAGCGCGTGGAAATGTTCTCCATGCGGCAGCGAGGTGTGCGTGTGCGTCAATCGAGCAAGGAGAATCCGTTGATGATGTCTTAGGCCGATTGCAGCAAAAAGAGCTGGAACTGATTCGCGCCAACACGCGCGGCGCACGGCCGATCAAGGACGCCGCGCTAGATTTCCTGAATCAGTTTTATGCCGCCTGTGGCGCGGACGGACCCGACATCAAATTGACCACGTCTTTGCTGGATCTCGACGCCAAAACGGGAGGGTTGCAGCCGGGGACGCTGGTGATTGTTGGCGGCCGGACGGGCGGAGGGAAATCAGCATTTCTGCAACAGATGGCTTTCGCGCAAGCGAAAGAAGGCCGCCGCGTGTACTTCTCCAGCCTGGAGATGACAGAGCATGCGGTGTTGGCTCGCGGGGTATCGATGCTAACCAACATTCCCACTAGCAGTATCTTGAGCCCCCGGTACCTGACCAAGGACCAAAAACACCAGATTACCGAGGCTATCGCAGAAATTCAGACCTGGCCGATCGTCATAGACGACGCCGGTGGCCTTCAGATTCATCAAGTCATCGCAAACTGCCGCTCACAAATCAACAAAGGCGCGGAATGCGTCTACATCGACTACCTGCAAATGATCGGCTGCCGTGAGTACACGAAGAGCTACGACCAAGTGACCGCCGTTTCAGGGGCATTGCGTGACCTCGCGAAAACTTCAAACGTACCCGTTGTGGCTGCTTGCCAGCTCCACAGGCCCGGGGACGAAAACGACCGGCCAACGCTGTTCGATTGTAAAAATTCGGGAGCCATCGAAAACGATGCCAGCCTATTGCTTGCTGTCTACCGACCAAAAGACGGCAGCACCTACACCGGAGGGGATGAAATCCTTGTACTCAAGCAACGCAACGGCATAACCGGACCGGTCGCGGTCTCTTTCTGCGGGTCGACCATGAGGTTCAAGCCGCGCGGATGCTGACGACATAGCAGCTGTACCGCAAAACATGATTTTGGAACAACAACCCGAGTGGATGGATCTCAAGTCGCTTCAGCGATACGCGTGCGTTTCGGAGCGTACGCTTCGCGAGTGGATTCACAAGGATAGCAATCCGCTGCCGGCCTCGCGTGTGGGTACGAAGCTCTTGGTCAGACGAAGCTCATTCGACCGATGGCTTGAAGCATACCGCCTCACACCGGTTGATGTAGGCTGTATCGTTGAGGAAATTGTTGCAGGAGTGGCAGGATCAAACTAATGGGCGTGAAGATTAAAAAACGGGGCGGCAAGT
The DNA here is from genome assembly GCA_050746005.1 of Terriglobales bacterium. GTDB lineage: Bacteria > Acidobacteriota > Terriglobia > Terriglobales > Acidobacteriaceae > JAIQFF01. Next base: position 26,317 of record JBOGLC010000008.1, on the reverse strand, counting down.
GGTATGTCTTCGTGAACTATCACGGGCGCCGGAAGGCGAAGTGCGTCGGCAGCAGTCGGCAAGTGGCGGAACAGGTGAGCCGCCAACTAGAGGCGAAGCTCGCCTTGGGTGATCTCGCGCTGTTTGAAGACGATGCAAAATTGCAGACTTTCGACTCCTACGCGGACAAATGGCTCAAGGACTATGCCCGAGTGGAGTGCAAAACGTCTACAGCCGACGGATATGAGGGAGTGATCGAGCAGTACCTCCGTCCGCGATTTGGCAAGCGTGTCCTGGCTCAGATCAAACGCGACGATATCAAGGCGATGATCAACGAACTGATCGCCAAAGAGCTTTCGCGCAACACAGTCAGAAACGCGTTGTGCGTGATCCGCGGAATCTTCAACGAGGCCATCGAAGCAGGCATTGTCGAGGTAAACCCTGCAGCACGGCTCGGCCGCTTCACGCGGACCGCTAAAACTGCAGAGGTGAAAGGAATTTCTCTGACGCCGGCCGAGGCTGAGCAATTTTTGCAGGCGGCAAAGGAGATCTGTCCCGAGTATCACCCGCTGTTCCTGATGGCACTACGTGCGGGCCTTCGCCGCGGCGAACTCGTCGCTGTCCAGTGGGGAGACATCCAGTTCGGGAGAGATGAGCAGGATGCAAATCGCTTTATCGTCGTCGAGCACAACTACGTGCGGCGCGAGCACACCACTACGAAGAGCAAGAAAAGCCGTCGCGTGGACATGTCGCGAGAACTGAGACGCACGCTTGTCGAGCTCCGCGACAAGCGCTTCCTCGAGTGCTTCCTTAAAGGCAAGAATGACATCTCTGATGAGCTGATCTTCCGATCGCCGGACGGAGTGATTCTTGACCCCGACAACCTCTACCATCGGTACTTTCAGCCCGTGCTTGCTAAGGCCGGGCTTCGGAAAATAAGGCTGCACGATCTCAGGCACACTTTCGGTTCGCTGCTGATACAAAGCGGAGCGTCAATCGTGTATGTGAAAGAGCAGATGGGGCACAGCTCCATCCAGGTGACGGTCGATACCTACGCGCACCTGATTCCGGGAGCCAACGTTTCTTTCGTGGACCGGCTGGATGTCGTCGAGAAGAACGACGAAAAGGCGGGAGAGAATCAGCAACAAAATGCAACCCAGGCGCAACCGACAAAAAACAGCGAGGACGATATTCCTGCCGAAGTTGCTGATTTATCTGGTGGCGGCGGTTGGACTCGAACCAACGACCTACGGATTATGAGACCGTCGCTCTAGCCACCTGAGCTACGCCGCCACTGTTTTTAGCCACAATCCAGATTACGATTTTTTCCATGCGGTCGCGGAGGGAGCATGGCTGAATCCGGACGGTCGGTTTGCGAAGCGCCGGGCCTGTTCCGTCGCTATTGGGGCAAACAAGATTGTAGATGGAGAACCGCAACCAGCGCAATGATGTGAGCCGCTCGGTAGTGGGTCAGTTTGAAACGCCCATCCCCCCGGGCATCATCCTGAGGGACTTTCGTCCTGAAGGATCTGGCGCGTGCCTTGCCAATTGCTGACGCGGCTGCATAACCTCTTCACGCCAGATGCTTCGCAAGCTCAGCATGACGCCTCCATGAGCGAAAGACAGTTCAAACTGACCCACTACCAGCCACTGTGAAGCAGCTAACCGTGAAAGCGTGAGGTGATGGCCTGACCAGCCGGAAGTAGGCGGCCCGGCGCCTGGCGCGGGACCTCACGCCAGGTTTGTGAATTTCTCGAAGTTCCCGCGGAACAGGCGATTGACATCGCGCTGGATGATTTGACGCGTGATTCCGCGTCCGTCGCGGGCCAGAAGTTGGTAGCTGTTGGCGAGAATCGGCGACATGGTGGCACGGGTGTTCCGCCACTTGTAGAGCACTTGCTCGAGGACCCGGGCGTCGGAATGCTGCGGAATGAAACTCGTTCCCAACAGTTCGATGCGTTCCCGCGTGATCTCTTCCACGATGGAAGGATTGTTAAGGAACCACCAGCATCCGAAGGGCATGAGGTTGCTGAACTTTCGCGCATAGACGCAGAGCTCATGCTGGTTCTCCCGGCTTAGGACACTGGCCAGAAAACGATTTTCCGGATAATCGCGGCAAATATTTTCAATGGCGCGCATGTCCGCCTTGCCCACGGCATCGCCCGCCAGCCGAATTCTCGGATTCACCTGGCGGCGAACTCCGATCATTAGAGACAGCGGCAGATCAAACTCGCGGCACGAAGGCAAGACCGCCTCGCTCAGCAGCCTGCCCTGCACGCTGTCTCCCGGAAATTGAAAGGCGTCGGTGAGGGACACCGCCATATACACCGGATTCATGCGCTCGCACCAGTCGGCAAGAAATCTGCGCACCTCGGCCGCCGATTTGCCGCCGGCCTGGGCATCCACCGCGTAGCCCTGCTCCGCCAGGCGTTGCCAGTGTTCGGCCCAGCCCCAGAGAATCCTGTCCAGGCGCAACACCGCCAAAAAATCCGCGCGAGAGTGTGCGCCATTCATCCAGACCCGTTGTTCTTCGGGATGGAGCGGATCATTTGTCATCACCACCGAACTTATTCCCGCCATCTGAAGAACTTTCGAAACATGCGACTCGATCTTCTGGGCCCGGAAGAACGATCGGGCTTCCTCGAGATCGGGGCTGTCGGTCGGCAAGTCGAAAGCGTCGAGAACGGCGATGACACCGCGAGTGGCTTCCGAGATCGGACTGTTCTCCACGAAGAGCGCCCGCCAGATGGCGTCGGCCTGCTCGCTCTTCGACATCTCCCAGTAGCGCTCAGGAGAGATATTCGACGAGCGGAACAGTTCCGCCTCCAGATAGTGATAGGTCAGCAGTTCGTCGATGCCCCACAAACCCAGCCCGCCAAACTCAGGCGCAAACAGGTGGGTGTGGATGTCGATAAACTTGGTCGTCGCGAGCACTTCCTCCACGATTGACTGAATCTGATCCGCCTTCAGCAGATCCTCTCCCAGTTGTTTTCTCGCCGGCGTAGTTTCCATTCGTTCCTGCGCTTTCGTTCGGGGTCTGCACCTAAAGCTTAAAGCCGCTCTTCTGATTACCAATCTTAGCCCGAAATGCCGATACCAATCGAGCCAAGGTATCGAAGGGTTTTACTTGTATGGGTGCGCGGTGTCAAATGTTGAAATCAACGGTTAAAATTTCTCGTTTGACAATATTTTGCATTTCCTTCAGTCTCCTCTGCGCCGCTCATGAATCAGCCTGAACCACAACCTGAACCACAAAAAGATCGAGGGAGCGAGGGAGAGATCATGTTCGCGAAGCCCACTGAGAGAAGAGACTTCCTGAAATTGACTGGAGCCGGGGTCGCCGGGTCCGCGCTGGGGACAGTCACCAGCGCTCACGCGCTTCCTGCGAGAACAAAAGCAGACGCTGCAACCCGTGGCACTCTCGATGCAAGAGCCTTCGGAGCCACCGGCGACGGAAAAACTCTGGACACGCCAGCCATCAACCAGGCCATTGACGCGGCGGCGGCCGCCGGTGGCGGCATTATCAGGTTTGCGGCCGGGAACTATCTTTGCTACTCCATTCGTCTGAAGAGCCACGTCACTTTGTTTCTCGACCCCGGTGCGATTATCGTGGCGGCGGACACGCCCGCGGCGGGCGTGAACGGAGGCTACGATCCGCCCGAGCCCAACGCCTGGGACAGGTTTCAGGATTTTGGCCACAGCCACTGGCACAACAGCCTGATCTGGGGCGAAGACCTGGAAAATATTTCGATTGAAGGCCAGGGCCTGATCTGGGGCAAGGGCCTGAGCCGTGGAGATCGTGACGTCGTACTCGCGGCCGGCGTAGGCAACAAATCCATCAGCCTGAAGAATTGCCACAACGTAACTCTGCGCGACATCTCGATCCTGCACGGCGGCCACTTCGCCATCCTGGCCACCGGCGTCGACAATTTCACCATCGACAACCTGAAGATCGATACCAATCGCGACGCCATCGACATCGATTGCTGCCGCAACGTGCGCGTCTCGAATTGCAGCGTGAATTCGCCCTGGGACGACGGCATCTGCCTGAAGGATTCCTATGGCCTGGGATTCGCCCGCTCCACCGACCACGTGACCATCACCAACTGCTACGTGACTGGAGGCTACGAGGAAGGCACCATGCTCGACGCTACCTACAAACGCTTTGCTGCGGATGCCAAGGTTCCCCGCAACGGCCGCATCAAGTTCGGCACCGAAAGCAACGGCGGCTTTCGCAACATCACCATCTCCAATTGCGTGATTGAGGATTGCAAAGGCATCGCGCTCGAGTCGGTGGACGGCGCCATACTCGAAGACGTCGCCATCACCAACATCACCATGCGGGACATCGTCGATGTCCCCTTCTTCCTCCGCCTGGGCAGCCGGATGCGCGGCCCCGAAGGAACGCCGGTGGGCGAATTGCGGCGCGTGTTCATCAGCAATGTCGTCGTCTCCAACTGCGCTTCGCGCCAGGCCGCTCTCATCACCGGTATTCCCGGCCACTACATTGAAGACGTCAGGCTGAGCAACATTCTTGTGCTGCATCGCGGTGGGGGCACGAAAGAAGACGCGGCCCTGCAGCCGCCGGAACTGGAGAATGGCTATCCCGAACCCAACCGCTTCGGCCCCATGCCGGCGCAAGGCTTCTACATCCGTCATGTGAAGAGAATCGAAATCAAAGATGTCGAGGTCAGACCGATGACGCCGGACATGCGCCCCGGGTTCGTCCTCGACGATGTGACGGGCGCCGAACTCATTCACGTCAGGCTGCCCCAAACTCCCGAGGTTCCCTCGGTAGTGCTCAAGAACGTAAAAGACTTCAGCGTGACCCGGAGCAAGCCGCTGGCAGATGCGCAGGTGCAGAGTACAGAAATGAAAACGCTCTGATCAGTCTAATAAAACCTGTCATCCCGACCGGAGCGCAGCGGAGCGGAGGGACCTGCTGTCGTACCTCTCCGGGATGTAACCATCGAGCGGTCTTTCCGCCGAGAACTGGCCCATTCACCTGATCGGTCCGGATTGAACAGCGCCAGCGAGTTGTGCAGTCCCCAGCAATCCATCCGGACACGGCTTCGACGACGAAAACTGTGGAAAACTCTCGGGCTCCGAGCCGGTTGATTCCGTGAGTCGGCGCCGACAGGCTCAAGCGTCGGAAGCTCGGCACCCCGGATGGCACGCCCAGAGCGGCATCTGGCCCCATCCTCTCCTTCAGCCTGTGCAAAGATTTGCACTGAATGCAACCAACCTTCACGGCCAAGATATACACTGCCAAATCGCGCAATTCCGTTGACAGGCGGGCGATTTGATAGCAAAATTCGTACGGTTCGGCTAGAGCGTTTTGAACGGGCAGTGGCACCGGTTGCGTTCGAGTGGATAGATGAGTGGAGTATTCGTTCGATCACCCTTGAATTGCTGCCTCTCCTGTTCCCCCCCGCGCCCACTAGCGGACTTCGACCGATCAGGTTGAGCCGTCAGAACCGGAAGATCCCAGGATCAATATCCGATTTTTGTTGCATGCCGTCCACGGATCCATAGCGAAGAGTGCGCCGGTCGGCTTGCGATTCAGCAATGGTTTTGTGCCTCAGGTTCGTTGTTATGACATTCACACTAAATTCGGAAGGCACCGCTGGTAGAGCCAGCATGTGGTTTAAAGGGGGATTTATGAAAGTAGCGATGTCAAGATTCGTAATAGCGGCCGCGATCGCGGCTTTCGTGCTGATGGGGGGAACCGCCGCCTGGGCGGATTGTCCCGTGTCTCCTAACTACGTTAGCAACTTCAACTCAGATCAGGGTTGTCTCTCGCAGAATGGGAACTCTGCGTTCTTTCCGCAGGAGGGTCCGACGGTGCTTCGGCTCACGCCAGATCAAGGGAGCCAAGACGGCTCAGCCTGGTTCAGCACCCAACAGGCTGTCCAGGGCGGTTTCAGTACCACGTTTCAGTTCCGGTTCACTCAAAGTGGAGACACGCACACTCCTGCCGATGGAATAGCATTTGTCATCCAGAGCAGCAGCACGACGGCATTGGGCGCGGGCGGGGGTTCGATTGGTTATGCCGACGGCGGTGGAACCTGCCCAACGGTTGACGGCTCGGCGCCATGCGACGTCGGCGGCGGCATTCGCAACAGCCTCGCCATTGAGTTCGACACTTACAACAACGGCACGGCTACCGGCGATCCGAACAACAATCACATCGCGGTGCAGAGCTGTGGGATAGGCCAGACCAACTCGCCCGCTCACACAACAATCAATGACTACAACTTTCCGAATTGCTTGATCGGATCGGTTGCGAGCCTCCAGACACCCATAATGTCGGATCAGAATCCCCACACGGCTGTGATCAGCTACACTCCGCCGACATGCACGGGCCAGGGGTGTTCCGGAGTTCTCACAGTGATCCTGGACGGCAGCACCGTTCTGACCACACAGCTCACTCTCGAGAACTACCTGAGTCTGGCGACAGGCGGCAAAGCCTGGGTGGGCTTCACCAGCGCTACGGGAGCGGCCTTCGAGAATCACGACATCCTGAGCTGGACGTTCACGCCGCAGGCCCAGAGCGGGACAGTTGGCACGGATACTCCATCCGTTCTCAGCTTCAATGGCGGCGCCTTCAACGGAAACACCGGTTTCGACTACAACGCGATACTTACCGGAGAAGGGACGACGTCGGCGACAGTACAAGTCCAGCCGATACTGATCACTGAGGCAGCCTGCGAAAAACTGGTGGACGCGAACAAGACGTTTGGACACGCCAAGTGCTTCGTCTTCCAGAACGCAGACGGTCACGGCACCCGTTCATCGGTATTGTTTGAGCTGACATGTCCCGACGAAAGTGGAGCATCATGCGACCAGTCCGATTTCTATGCTGTCCTAGGCACCGACTTCGTTTTCCAGAAGTCCGACAACCTGGGGTTCCAGCTGCTCAATTCGACGATCGGGCCATATCCGGGCTGGCTGAAGGGTGACGGGGGCGTCACCGGGCATCCTTGCCAGGTGGACCCGAACAATCCGAGCCCGCTGTTCCACAGCAATCAGATCTTGTCCTTCACAGTAACCGGTGATCCTACGGGTACGACCAAAGGAGGAGCCCGCCCGGGAGGGTCGTGCTGGACAGTGACATATCTCACGGGTGGCGAACTACCGCCGGGGGTCCAGATCACCGCTCCGACGCTCAAGACGTATAGCCTAAGTTCGACTCCGGGGCAGGCGTCCTATACCTGCAGCGATCCAAAAACGTCCCAGGGTCTGGGCAGTCCAGTCGGCCCTTATCTGACGGCGCAAACCTGCACGCAGAGTCAGGTGCCGAACAAAAACAACAGCAGCTGCAGCGCCACCAATAACGGTGGCGTGATCTCTTGCACTGGCACCTTCGACCTCTCGGTCAAGGGCGTGCATCTATTCACGGTCACCTCGAAAGATAGTGGCGGGAACGTCGGTGCGAACATCGTCTTGTACAACGTTAAATAACGAACGCCGCACTGGTCGTTTTGTGTATGGTCAAATAACCGAAGGGGCGCCCGAAAGGGTGCCCCTTTTTCAAATGCGGGTGATGCGAACCGGGACTGGTCTCATGCTCACCGCCACGCCTCAGGCTGCGAAAGGCCCCGGTCATCCCTGTTGGACTGAATCACATTGCTGACATAGCTTCCAGCGCTGAAGAGCTGGGCTAATCTATTACGTCCCCGGACTGAAGGCTGGTCTCGATAGGGTTCCAGGCGTCAGAACTGAAGCCGCGGCCCTCGCCGGGCTGAAGACCGGATCGGAGTGACAAACTCTTGATCCTCGATATGAGGGTGAACCGAGCCCGGCCAGTCTAGCTCTTGGCGGCTTGCACTGCCCGGGTCGACTCGTCGTAGATGGCTTTGAAGTCAGCGCGCTGCAGCAGTTTCTCTGCCCCGGGATCCTGCTTCATGCTGTCCAGCAGCCGGAGAGTCTCGCGGAAGTTATCCTGTGCGTCACTGTTGTCGCCGGAAGCCTGCTGGATGGTAGCCAGCAAGTAATGCGCCCGGGCGCTGAGGGGGTGCATTCCCAGCTTGTCAGAAAGCTGCAAGGCCCGTTCCACTTCCTGGCGGGCCGGGGAGGCATCGCGGTTTTGTAGAAGGGCCTCTCCCAGCAGAATCGAAGATTCAACCGAAGTGTACTTAAGCCCGAGATCATTGGCCTGCTGGATGAGTGGCCGCAGCGCGGAGATGGCTTCCTGGTTGCGTTTGTCCTGCACCTGGAGCTTAGCCAGGTTGGTCTTCGCCTTCACGATGGTCTCGGGTTCCTTGCTGCGTTGGGCCGCTTGCAGGGCCGCGGCATAGGAAGAGGATGCCGATTTGAAATCGCCCGCATAGAAGAACATGTCGCCCTGCACGCCCAACATTTCCGCTGTCATACCGTCGTTCTTGAGTTCGCGGGAGAGGTTACGCGCCTCGTCCACGTAGCTCTTGGCTTCGTCCATCCGCCCAGCCAGGATCAGCGACTCGGCGACGCCATCGAGCATCTTGGCCATCCAGAACGTCTTGTCCTTAATGTCGCGGAAAGTCTTAAGGGCATCCTGTCTGGACTTGATGGCAGCGCCGAACCGGCCCTGGTAGCCGAACAGGCCGCCCAGGCTATAGGATTCGATGGCGGCGCCGCGCTGGTCGTCCATGCTGCGGCGCAATTCCAACGCCCGCATGTAAAACGAAATAGCCCGGTCATACTGGCCTATATCGGTTGACGCATAACCGAGATTGTGAACTGCGTCTACGATGTCCCCGGGCACTTTCGAATTTTCGCGCAGTTGCAACGCCTGCTGGAAGTAAGTAAGACCGTCCTCGTATTGGCCCTTGTCAAGATAAACACTGCCGATATTGTTCAGGCAGATGGCCTGCATGCTCTCATTGCCCAGATCGCGCTCCACTTGCAGCGCTTCCTTGTACATTTTCAGAGCCTGGTCATGATCACCACCGGCATCGTAGAAGTTGGCCAGGTCGACCAACGTATCGCCCAAACCGCGCCGGTCACCGATATCCCGGCGGAGGTTCAGGGCTTCCTGGTAACTGGCCAAAGCCTCCTTGGGCTTGCCGAGCACCGCTTGAGCCGAGGCCATCTCATTCAGGCTGAAGGCAAGGCCCCGCTTCTGACCAATTTGCCTCCAAATGGCCAGTGCCTGCTCTTCGTTACGCACGTCTTCTTCAGGCTTGTTCATCATCCCGTAAGCCACTGCCAGACGGTGCAGGCTGGAAGCCTTTTGCTCCTGATTGTCCATTTGGGTGGAGAGGGTGTAGGCACGGTTCAGGGGATCGAGACTGCCCTGGGGATCACCGCTCTTAAGATCCACCAGCCCCATCTCGAGATTCGCCGAAATGTCCTTGGGATTCGCGGACAGGATCTTCTGGTAGTACTCCCGGGCTTTAGGGAGATCTCCCGAATCCTTGTAGAGGCCTGCCAGCGCCGATTGCACGTCAGAGTTATCGGGCGAAGCCTTGGCAAGATTTTCGTAAGCCTTGATGGCCTCAGGATAGTTTTTGCTGACCTGCGAGCCGATGGCGGCGATCAGGTACTTCTCCGCTTCCGGAAGATTCTGGCTTAGGGTCACAGCTCTTTGGCCCGATTGTTCGGCTTTGTCGTCATAACCCAAACTGGCGTAGGTCTGAGCCAGCCGGGCAAATGCCAGGGCGAACGCGGGATCTTGAACGGTTGCAATCTCGAACTGCTTTTGCGCTTCCAGGTTTTTTCCGTCCCTCTGCAATCCGATACCCAGGTTGTAGGCGCGCAGTGCATCCACGGATTGCGAGACCGGCTGGAAGGAACTGGCCTTTAATTGCTTGAGTACATCGTCAGGCAGTGCAAGTTTCTGGCGAATGGATTCCGCCATGCGATCGATCGCACCGGGAATCTCCTTTTCACCGGGCACGTCAATTTTCAAGGGGATAGTACGGTCGTTCTTGATGTCCTGCAGCGTGGCGTCAATACGTATCTGGTCGCCAAACTTGGCGTACTGTCCCCAAACCACGCGGTCGGCGTTGCTGAAATCGGACACACGCTTTATCGTCGGCGCATCAAGAACCGTGGTAGGAGAGACGCGCAGGTCGGTAAATATCTGGTGCAGAACGTTGGGACTGACGGTGCGCAACTGAGCCGATTGCCCAACGTCCGTGCTCAGCATTTCGGCAATGCTGGGGCCGAGCCAGTCCAGAGCAGGATCGCCGGACGCGTTGCGGAAGGGCAGAATGGCCAGCGAAACAACGGGTCCGGTTCGGGTGGGCGCCGGCTTGAAGAGTTGATTCCGGAAGACGAAGCCGACAATTGCCAGCGCCACGACCGCCGCCCCTGTGCCAAACCAATGCCAGGGAATCGTCTGTCCCCAGGGCTTCGAACTGCTGGGGAAGTGCAGGGTCGCGGCCGCGCGGCCGCCTTGCCAGGCATCGAGATCGGCGAGAATCTCCGCCGAGCTCTGGTAGCGCAGCTTTACGTCGGGCTCCATGCATTTGCCGACGATGTTGCTGAGTGGCTTGGGAATGCTGGCGTCATGGCTCGATACCGGGGCCGCCCTCTCCTGCGTGCGCTTGAGCAGGCTGGCCACCACGCTATCTGCCTTGTACGGCATCTTACCGGTCAACAACTCGTAAAAGATCAGCCCCATCGCGAACAGATCGGAGCGCTGGTCGAGATCCTTGCCCAGCGCCTGCTCCGGGGACATGTAGTCCATGGTGCCGACCAGGGCACCGGTCTGGGTCATGCCGTCGCCTTCGAGGGTGCGAGCCAGGCCGAAATCCATTACCAGAATTCGGCCGGTCTTGTCGCGCATGATGTTTTGCGGCTTCAGATCGCGGTGAATAATGCCGGCGCTGTGCGCGGCTTCGAGCGCACGGCAGGTTTGCTGCATGATCTCTACCGCTTCCTCGGAAGTAAGTTTTCCCTTCTCCTGCATCAGGCCGCGCAAGTCCTCACCCTCGACAAACTCCATGGTGATGAACTTCATGCCGTCGGCCTCGCTGAGGTCGTAAATCCGGATTACGTTTTTGTGGGTGACCTGGGTGGCCAGCAGCAGTTCCTGCTTGAAGCGGCTGATAATGGCTTCGCTGTGCGCAAGCTCGGGACGGATGACTTTCAGCGCCACCATGCGATTCAGTTCGCGGTCACGCGCCTTGTAAACCGCTCCCATTCCACCTTCGCCGAGGATTTGCAGGATCTCGTAGCGCTGGCCGAGGAGCGTCCCCGGTTGCAACATGGATGGGTTGCTCTGCGGCCGGTGTACAAAGGGCGACGGTTTTCCAGGCATGGGAGTGCCCGGAACCATCGTCGGGGAGTCGGGTCCCAGGTCGACCATGGTGGGAGAATCCGCAGGATCGCTCCCCGGAAGGTCGATCATGGTGGGAGAGTCAAAGGAGGGGACACTTGTGCTCTGGCCGGGAATATCGATGAGAGTCGGCGAGTCCGAGGGCGGAGGAGTACCGGGGGCAGAGCTGTCGCCCTTGGCAGGCGTGCGGACTCCACCTTCACCTGAGTCTGCAGGCTTTCGATCCGGGCGGCCTGGGGAGAACTCTTCCATGAATGATCTCGGCCCGTGACGGGGGACGGAAGCTCCTAAAGGCAACCCCGGGCATGCACCCACGAGCCCCAACGCGCGGAACCAGTGGGGGTAGAGGTCCGCAGGATGACAAGTATATAACGTTGTTTCACCAGTGTCAGCCGATAGTCACCCGGAAGTGAACAGGTCGTGGACGCCCTCCCAGGGCGGGTTCCGACTGGATTTCGTAGCGGAAACAGCTCATTCGGGCGCCCCGTCCAGGGTTTCGAGGCACCCGCCGCATATATGATGTGGAAGCGATAACCGATGCGAACTGTTGCCATCATTCCCGCCCGTCTGGCTTCCACCCGGCTGCCGCGCAAAGCGTTGCGCGAAATTGCCGGGAAACTTCTTATCGGCTGGGTTTACGAAGCGGTCCGTGTCTCTCCTCTGCTCGATGACGTAATCATCGCCACCGACTCCGATGAAATCATGGCGGCCTGCCAGGGGCATGGCTGGAAGGCCCAGATGACCTCGGCCGCACACCGCAGCGGCACCGAGCGAGTGCACGAAATATCGCAAACTGTGGTTGCGGACATTTACCTGAACGTCCAGGGCGATGAACCCATGACTCGCGTGGAGCACATCGCCGGATTGATTCAGGTGATGCTGGATCCGGGAGTGCAGGTGGGAACACTGATGACCGCGGCCGTCCCTGCGGACATCGACCATCCCAGCGTCGTAAAAGTCGTCGCTGATGCGGCAGGACGGGCCCTCTATTTTTCGCGCGCGACCATTCCTTATGATCGCGATGGCGCCGGATCGAAGTATTTCAAGCATCTGGGCTTCTACGCTTACCGCAAGCCGGCGTTGGACCGTTTCGTGGCGCTGCCCGAATCTTCGCTCGAGCGCAGCGAACGCCTGGAACAGCTGCGCTTCCTGGAGAATGGAATCCCGATTCATGTAATCGAGACCCAGTACGACACGGTCGGCGTGGATACGGAAGAGGACCTGCAGCGAGTGGAGGTAATCCTGCGCAATGGTTCTTGAACTCACAGGAAGGGTGGCACGGACCGCTTAGGGACAGTCGCTCGTCGCCTGGTTTCGAGTGTAGGCGCGAGCGCCCTCGCTCGTGCGGCGCCATTTCAACTCTTGCCACTTCAACTCTTAGCGTCATTGGAGTTGCGGCTGCACGAGCGAGGGCGCTCGCGCCTACATTACCGGCTCCTGAGCCACCACAGCAGGGCCGCGCCGCCGGCGACTCCGGCTGCTGCCAGGCCAGCTCGCTTCATTGAGCGATCCAGTTCAGCCTGCCTTTTGTCGACCTGTGCCTTCTCGGGATAAAGGACGCCTGGTTTGAGCGGTTCTTTCAGGGCCATTGCGATCACCTCTGCCAGGTGCAGAGCTTGGCGGTCGGTGCATTGCGCGATCTGTTCGCGGCAACTGAATCCGTCGGCGATAATCAGGCTCTCGGGCGAGGCCTCGCGGACTGCCGGCAGAAGTTCCAACTCTCCGATCGCGATCGAGATGTCGTACTTATCTTCATCGAAGCCGAATGATCCTGCCATTCCACAACAGCCCGGAGCGGGAGCACTCCAGTCGATGCCCATTTTCCCCAGGACGGATTCCTCATCTGTCATAGTCATGAGCGATTTGTGGTGACAATGGCCGTGGATGAGAGCTTTGGCGGGGAGATTCGGGAGCTGAAAGTGAGCGGCTTTCTTTTCCAGAAATTCGCTGAGCAGAAACGTCTGCCGCGACAGTTTGTGCGCCCGGTCGTCGTTCGGGAAAAGATTGATCAGTTCATCGCGAAACACGGCGGCACAGCTGGGCTCAAGAACCACGATGGGAATCCCCGCTTCGATTTCGGGAGCGATCGTGTCCAGGATCTTCGACAGCAGGCGTTGTGCACGATCCAGCATGCCGAAATCATAGAGAGGGCGGCCGCAGCAGAGAATGGCATCGGGAATGGCAACGCGAAACCCTGCAGCTTCGAGGACCTCAACCGCAGCCTTGGCAGTATCGGGCAGGAAGTAGTTGTTGAACGTGTCGGGCCAAAGCATGACCAGGCCGGATTCCGGATTCGGCGATTGCCGCTGCTCGAACCAGGCGCGAAAGGTCTGCGGAGCAAATGTGGGAATGCTGCGCTGGTGCGGCATGCCGGCCGCCAGTTTGGCGATGTCCCGGAGGAAGGGAATTTGGGTCGCGAGGTTGACGAGGCCCGGCGCCTTCGAGGCGAGGCGCGCCCAAAAATCGATGTTGGCGAAAGCGTAGTCGCTGCGGGGACGCAGGCGCCCTTCGTGATAGTGCGAGAGAAACTCTGCCTTGTACGTGGCCAGGTCGACACCCACCGGGCAATCGCTCTTGCAACCTTTGCAGGAGAGGCACAGATCGAGCGACTGTTTTACATCTTCGTCGCGCCAGCCGCCGCGGATCACGTCGCCTTTGGCCATCTCCCACAGCAGGTGGGCGCGGCCACGAGTAGAGTGCTCTTCCTCGCGCGTAACCCGCCAACTGGGGCACATCACGCCGCCTTCGTCGCGGCGGCATTTTCCCACTCCTACGCAGCGCAACGTGGCGTGGGCCAGGCTGCCCTGGTCCTGGGGAAACTTGAAATGAGTGTCCGGTTCCCAAGGGTTATAGTCCGCGCCCAGTCGGAGATTGTCATCCATGCGATAGGGCTCGACCAGTTTGCCCGGGTTCATCTTCCAGTCAGGATCCCAGATGGCTTTGAATTCGCGGAAGGCGGTGATCAGTTCCGGCCCGAACATTCGTGGAAGCAGTTCGGACCGCGCCTGGCCGTCTCCGTGCTCGCCCGAGAGCGATCCGCCGTAGCTGACCACCAGGTCGGCGGCCGCCTCCATGAACGTCCTGAACTTCGCGATGCCTGGCTTCGATTGCAGATCAAAGTTCATGCGGTTATGAACGCAGCCGTGGCCAAAGTGACCGTACAATGTGCCGCGATAGTCGAAGCGGTTCATCAACTGGCGCAGGTCGCGTAAATATTTTCCGAGTTTTTCCGGGGCAACGGCGGAATCCTCCCAGCCTTCCCAGCTCAAGGGCTCGCCGGGGACGTAGGAAATCACGCCCAGACTGGATTCGCGCACCTCCCACACTCGCTTGACCTGCTCCCGATCGGTGAACAGGCGCATGTGCGGCGGATTCGGACTACGTCCCAGATCTTTCATCATGGCGGACGCCTGCGCTTCCGCAGCGGCGATGGTGTCGGCGCCAAATTCCGCCAGCAGCCATCCGCCTCCTTCGGGCAACAACGCCAGCCCTTTCGAGTTGATGCCGCGGCGCCGCGTGTATTTCACCAGCAGATCGTCAATTCCCTCAAGGCCTATCGGCTGGTGAGCCATGACGTCGGGAACGTGGTCCGCGCACTGGTAGATATCGGGGTAGGCGATCACCACCAGCACTCGTGCCGGAGGGCTTTCCACCAGGCGGCAGGTGGCCTCAAGCACGGAGACGCAGGTGCCTTCGGACCCGACCAATGCCCGGGCCACATCGAAGCCGTTCTCAGGCAGCAGAAAGTTGAGGTTGTAGCCCGAAACTCGCCGGGGAATATTGGGATAGCGCCGGCGGACGAGATCCGCGTACTGGTCGCGAAGACGTTTCAGGCCAGCATAGATTCCCCCTCGCCGGCCCCCCTCGCGAATGATCTCCTCCAGATTTCCGTCGCTGGTCTTGCCTACTTTCATCCGCAGGCCATCGTAGGTGAGGATTTCGAGGGCTTCGATGTTGTCGTCGGTTTTCCCCGCCATTACGGAATGCACGCCGCACGAATTGTTGCCGATCATGCCACCCAGGGTGCAGCGGTCGTGAGTGGCGGGGTCGGGCCCGAAGGTCAGATGATATTTTTCGGCGGCGTCGCGGAGGTGGTCGAGAACTACTCCAGGCTGGACCCGTGCGGTACGCCGTTCGGGATCGACATCCAGGATGCCGTCCATGTAGCGGCTGAAGTCCAGCACCAGGGCCACATTGCAGCATTGCCCGGCCAACGACGTTCCAGTACCGCGGCATAAAAGAGGAGCGCCGTATTCCCGCGCCAGTGCGGTGGCCGCGATGACGTCCTCCGCGTCCCGTGGAAGAACTACGCCGATAGGGACCTGGCGGTAATTGGAGCCGTCGGTGGCGTAGAGGGCGCGGCTGCTGGAGTCGAAACGAACGTCGCCGCGGAGATGGCGGCGCAAGGCTTCGTCCAGCGCGACCGCGTCGACCGCGGACGAACGGGCAGCGGCGGCGATTTCTACATACTTGTCGGACATTTTTCGTTGGTCACCCTGGTCACGAGGTGTGGGATGGACAGGACAATCCGCCCCGCGCGATGCTCAATTGTCGGATTCGCCGCCCACCATCTTGCCCGATACTCTGGCGATGTGAATTCTGGTCTTGCCGTCCTTGGGCTCGATGTTGATGGAAAGCATGTTTTTGTTCTGGGTGGAAATGATGGTGTAGTGATCGCCTGCCGACGAAACCACATTGGCCTGGGGAAACTTCGATTTGTAGAAGTCGGCAACGGCGCTGGGCGCATCGCTGGTCTCAAAATCGGCTGTGGCCGTGTGCATGTTCCCCATGGTCATGTTGGAGGTCGTACCCTTCACCACCTCGGCGCCGGGATAAGGATCGATGTTCAGGTTCCGAGCCGCTTCCCCGGGATCGGTCGAGGTGTTCATGGTTCCGAAAGGCGTTTCCACGCGCACATGTCCATTCTCGTTGCGCACCCGGCTGTGCTGTGCGATGCGGTAGCCGATGAAGGAAACTGCGGCGATCCCCATAATCCCGAGAACCACAATCACGGCAATGACGATCAGAATGATCTTCAAGGCGCTGCCGTTCTTTTGAGTCGTGCCGGAAGGGGCGCCGGTGAACACCGGAGTCGCGGGAGCGGCCGCTGCGCCGGGCTGCGTGGTGCCGCACTTGTTGCAGAATTTTGCTCCGCCGTCCAGAGTTGCGCCGCAAGAATTGCAGAACGCCATCGCCTCACCTCGCGCTAATGGTTGCCGTCACAAAGGCAGGAGTATATCGCAAGTTCACATTGCCAGCCGCGTGGTGTAATCCGCCAGGCTCAACCCCAGCAGCAAAAACAGAAAGAAGATCGCGGAAATCACCACCACCTTGACCAATTTTACGCTGGTGTATTTGACGTGCATGAAGACCAGCACGACCAGCAGCGCTTTGCAGGTTGCGATGACCAGCGCCACGACCGTGTTAAACGGACCGAGGTCGATGAAGGCGATTCCGGCAGTCAAGCCGGTCAGGGTCAGCAGCGCCAGCCAGACTACGATGTTGGTTTTCGCGGAGACGATATGTTCAGACATGGCCGGTTCCCGACTTTCCTTGGCGTTCTTTGTTCTTTGCGGAATCCTTTGCGCCCTTTGCAGTCAAGTGCTCTTTACGTAAAGATCGCAAAGCACTCCGCCAGAGCCGCCGAGCAGCTCATTTCTTTCGGTCTATCAGATACAGCAGCGGAAACAGATAAATCCAGACAATGTCCACAAAGTGCCAGTACAAGCCGGAGTTTTCCAGCGGCGTGTGATATCCGGGCGTGTACGCGCCCTTCCACGCGTGGTAGAGCAAGTAGGTGAAAACCCCGACCCCGATAATCATGTGCAGCGCGTGCATCCCGGTCATGGCAAAGTACAGCGAGAAGAAGATTTGGGCGTGGTGCTGGTCCACCGGCTGGCCCGGGTGGCCGGGTATGCTGCCCTCGAAATTGAAGGTAGGGCCAGGGACATGGTGCTCCTCGAACTTGCTGGTCCACTCCACGGCTTTGATGCCCAGAAAGGCCAGACCCAGCACCAGAGTCAACGCCAGATAAATCACCTGCTGTTGGCGTTTGCCCAGTTGAGCGGCACGTACCGCCATGACCACGGTAAGACTGCTGCAGATGAGGACGGCGGTATTCACTGTGCCCAAAACCACGTCCAGCGAACTGCTGGCGGCGGCGAAATCGGGGAAATACCAGTAGCGATAGATCAGATAGGCGCAGAACATGCCGCCGAAAAACATGATCTCGGTCCCCAGAAACAGCCACATGCCCAGCGACGAAGCCTCGCGCTGCTGCTCCATATCGGCAAACTGGTGCTGCAGCGCCGGGTTGTGATGTTCGACCGCGATCGGGCTATCCGCCACTGCGGGCCTCCTGGGGAGCGGGAATATGCTCGTAGTCGTAGGCTTCCCAATCCACTACCGGGGTCTGATCAAAATTAAAAGTCGGCGGCGGTGAAGTAGTCATCCATTCCAGGCCGGAGGCGCCCCAGGGATTGTCCGGCGCAACTTTTCCGTAACGCATGGACCACAGGAAGTAGACCATGGGAAGAAGATAGCCCACCGCAAGAATAGTGGAACCGGCGGTCGAGAGCACGTTCAGCACCTGGAATTCCGGAGGATACTGCCAGTAGCGGCGCGGCATCCCCAGGTAGCCCAGAATGAACTGAGGGAAGAAAGTCAGGTTGAATCCGAGGAACACGGTCAGCGCCGCCAGTCGACCCAGCGATTCGGGATACATTCTGCCGGAAATTTTCGGCCACCAGAAATGCATGCCGCCCAGGTAGCCCATCACCGCTCCGCCCACCATGATGTAGTGAAAGTGGGCGATGACGAAATAGGTGTCGGTTACGTGCACATCGATTCCCAGGGCAGCCAGGAATAATCCAGTGAGGCCTCCCATGGTGAACAGGCCGATGAATCCGAAGGCATACAGCATCGGGGTCGAGAACGTGATTGATCCCTTGTACATGGTGGCCGTCCAGTTGAAGACTTTGATGGCTGAGGGAACCGCGACCAGGTAGCTGAGGGCTGAAAAGATGAGCGCCGCGTACAGTGAGATCCCAGCCACAAACATGTGGTGGGCCCACACCAGGAAGCCGAGGACGGCGATCGCGATGCTCGACATGGCGATAAACTTGTAGCCAAAAACACGCTTGCGCGCGAAGCAGGGCACGATTTCCGTCACCACTCCCATCGCGGGCAGAATCATGATGTACACCGCCGGATGGGAATAAAACCAGAACAGGTGCTGAAACAGAAGCGGGTCGCCGCCTCGCGTGGGATCGAAAATGCCGAGGTGCAGAGACCGTTCCAGAACCACCAGTATCAGCGTGACTGCGATCACGGGCGTGCCCAGCAGCTGGATGATGCTGGTGGCATAGTGCGCCCAGATGAACAGCGGCAGGCGATTCCAGGTCATGCCCGGCGCCCGCATGCGGTGGATGGTGACCACGAAGTTCAGCCCGGTCAGGATCGATGAGAATCCCGCAATAAAGATGGCCAGTCCGGCTTCAACCACCTTGGTATTGCTGAATGCCGTACTGAAGGGCGTGTAGAACGTCCAGCCTGTGTCCACGCCACCGGTGAGCATGCAGTGCAGCATCAGCATGCCGGCGATGATGTACAGGTACCAGCTGAGCAGGTTAATGCGAGGGAAGGCCAGATCCTTGGCGCCGATCATCAACGGCACCAGAAAATTGCCCAGGACGGCGGGGATGGAAGGGATCAGGAAAAAGAAAATCATCACCTGGCCGTGCATGGTGAAGAGCTTGTTGTAGGTGTCGGCTTGAACCAGGTCTCCCGCCGGAGTCAGCAATTCCAGTCGGATCAGCAGGGCAAAAAAGCCTCCGATGAAAAAGAAGAAAGTAATGGATACCAGATAGAGCAGCGCGATGCGCTTGTGATCGACGGTAAGCAGCCAGGACTTGATGCCATATTCCTGGTTGAGATAATTCTCGCGTTCCGCGGTGATTGCTGCGGTTGCCATCGCTATTGCACCTTTGGTTCCTGCGGCTTCGCGCCCGATGGAACCACCGTCGGACCGCCCGCCGCTCCCGATGGACTCGGGTTCAACGATTTTATGTACGCCACCAGCGCGTTGAGCTGGTCTTCGTTCACTAATCCCTGAAAGACCGGCATAATGGGCTTAAATCCACTAACGATTTTTGCAGCGGGAGTCAGAATGGATTCCCGAATGTAGTTTTCGTCGGCGGTGACCACGCGTCCGTCTTCCAGTTGCACCGGCTTGCCGAAAAGTCCGACCAGATTCGGTCCGCGACCCTGGGTGTCCGAGCGGTGGCAGGTGGAGCAGCCCAGCTGCTGAAAAATATTCTCGCCGTTTGAGGCCATCGATCCCGCAGCGCCGCCGCCGCTGAGCCAGGCCTGGTATTGCGCCGGTTCCAGCACCACCACCTGGCCGATCATTCCGGAGTGCTGCGAGCCGCAATATTCGGCGCAGAACAGGTGATAGGTTCCCGCCTTGGTGGGACGAAACCAGGCCGTGGTGTAGCGGCCGGGCAGAACATCCTGCTTGATGCGGAAGGCTGGAACGTAAAAGCTGTGAATGACGTCCTGCGAGGTGAGGATCATTTTCACGTCACGGCCCACCGGCACGTGCAGCTCGTTGATCTCGCGTTGGCCTTCTTCGTGCTGCAGCTTCCACATCCACTGCTTGGCCACGACGTAAACTTCGGTTGCTCCGCGGGGAGGGGTGCGCTCCTTGAAGTAGATCACCGCGCCCCACACGAAAATCACGACAAAAACGAACAGCGGAATCACCGACCAGGTCACTTCCAGTGCGGTGGAACCTTCGATCTGCTCGGCCTCGACGCCCTTGCGCCGCCGGTAGCGGACGGCAAACACCACAATCATGGTAAAGATCGCGATGCTCATGAGCGCCGACAAAGTGACCAGGAAAATGAAGAGCGCGTCTACGCTCCCGGCTGTCGTCGAGGCTCGTACGGGCCAAAGGGGAAAAGTGTCGAACATATTTTAGTCGTCAGTCTTCGTACGGCGCGGCCGCTCTGCGCGGCGGCTTCCGACCTGCACCTTCCGGTAAATCATCGTGCCTCATGCTCACGGTGTCCCGATCCCATACGGATCAGCACCGTCATCAAACCGCCCAGCAGCAGTATGGTTGCCAGTCCGGCCAGCTTCAGCACGCGCGAAATGATTGCGCCATACTTGCCGGTCGCCGGATCGTAGTGATAGCAGTAGAGCAACACTTGGTCGGCCAGCGTGCCGATCTTGTTCTCCGAAGCCTGGATCAGCCCCAGGCGCAAATCTTTGGGAGCATACTCGACTCCGTAATAGTACTGGGCAATCTTACCTTCCGGGGTCAGCACCATGATGGCGGTGGCATGCGCGAACTGGCCGGTTTTGGGATCGTACTGGTACTGGAAGCCGGCGGCTTTGGTCAGCGCGTCAATCGACTCCTGCGGGCCGGTCAGGAAGCGCCAGCCCGCGACGGCGCCCGCGCGGCCGTAGCGCTTCAGGAATTCGGCTTTCTTCCTGGTCGCCATGTCCGGGGTTTCACGCGGATCGAAGCTGATGGTCAGGACGTCGAATTCTTTTCCCACGTCGAACTTCAAGACCCGCAACGCGCTCTCAAGACCGCTCAGGACCTCGCCGCAAAGCATGGGACAGTTGTAGTACACCAAGTTGAGGATCATCGGCCGTTTGCCGAAGTAGTCTCCCAGGCGGACCGGCTTGCCGGTCTCGTCGCGGAAGTTGAGATCGGGGGGGATCTGTTCGTCCAGATGCTGCTCGATGCCGACATTCTTCAGCCCCGGCGGGCGGACATTCGCCGGCGGCGACATGGTGCCCTGCGTCATGCCCTGGCCGAAGGCGGTGAGCGCCATGAGCGTGGTGATGAACACGGTTGCCAGAATTCGTCTCGGGTTGTTAGTTGTTTCCTGCACTGCCAATCCTCTCAAGTAATCCTGCGCCCGGGTGTGGCGGGTTATTGGGCCTGCGATGGCAGCGGCGTCCCGGCGTGCTTCAGCCATCAGGTACCTCAGCGGCTGAAGCCGCCAGTGGCCGGAGCCTTAATGCAGCGCTAAAGCGCTGCTCCACCCAAAGACCCACTGCGCATCCAGCAAACCCACAGCACTTGCGCCACAAACCCACAGCACCTCCACCACAACCACACAGCACTTCCACCACAAACCAACCAGCATTCCACCACAAACCCACTTCACTTCCACCACAAACCCACTTCATTTCCACCACAAACCCACTGCGCTTGCACTAAAAATCCTAGGCGCTGCTACCCCTTCCCCATCACTTCCGCTTCGCGGGCTGGCGGCTGGTATCTGAGCGCCGCGCTGCTTCTTTTACCGTGTTCACCTCCGACGGCGGGGCGACACCGGCTTGTGGCCGGGTGGGAAGTCCGCGCTGCGCGACCAGTTCCATGGCCCGGTCGATCGGAATCCGCACTACGCCGGACTGCTGATCAACCCATCCGTAGCTGTGCAACGTTTTTTCCTCCTGCATGCGGAAGTCGTTGATCTCCATCGGTTCGTTGGTTTCCAGGCGCGGTTGAGGAAATTTTGCGATGTCGGCCGGAGAAACCGTCCGCGTGTCGGTTGCGGTTTGCGGCACTAATGGATTCTGCACGGTCTGGCTGCGATTCTCTCTCGCGTCCAGATAGCTGTACATTCCCTTGAGCACCAGCGCTAACAGCAGACAGATGACCGTCAGCGTCGCCAGGAAGATGAGAATAGGCTTGGCCCCCAGGTCCTGGCGCTCAAATTCCGGCTCCTCGTGATGCCCGTCGATGTGAACGTCGTCAGTCATTGCTCGTCAGCCATTGCTCGTTACTCATGCGCCGCTTCCAGAACTTCCACCGCGAACACGTCATACGCCGGGACCAATGGCATGGCACGCAGATTGCGGAAGAAGTACGCCAGCCACAGGCCTCCCATCGCAATCGGTACGACAACGTCGAGCCAGGTAATGTTGAAAGTCACGGAGAAGCTGGGCTCGATGTTCCAGAACAGGTCCACATATCGCATCAGCAACAGCCAGGCCGCCAGCCAGACCAGGCGGGTGATGTCGCGTTTGAACGGACGTGAAATCAAAAATACGAACGGCACCGCGAAATGGAAAAACACCAGGAACAGGCCAACGTATCCCCATCCGCCGTGCAGTCTCCGCATATACCAGGTAATTTCTTCGGGCAAGTTTCCCGCCCAGATGATGAGCCACTGCGAGAACGCGAAGTAGGCCCACACCATGATGAAGGTCAGCATGAATTTCCCGTGATCCTGCACCTGGTCCGGCTTCAGCAATTCGGACATAGGCTTGTAGCGGAACAAAATCCTCTCTATCACCACCGCGAAACACAGCGCCGAAAGCACCTGTCCGATCAGGAAGGACAGGCCATAGATGGTAGAAATCCAGCTGGGATCGATCGACATGACCCAGTCGATGGCCGCGAATGTGATGGTGAAGCCGTAGAGAATCAATCCCGGCCCGCTGAGCGCCTTGAAACGCGCACTGTGATCGCGCATGGGCGGATGGTCCTGCTCCGCCGACCATTTGGTCAGGAAGAACGACAGTACCCACCAGATGGAGAAGTATATGGCGGCACGAAGGATGAACCCGTTGACCGTCAAATAACTCTGGGTAATGTCCTGCAGGTGCTCACGCAGATGTTTGTCGGCAACCTGGTTCAGCGGCCGCGCCCAGATATACAGCCGGCGAATCCCAAACAGCAGCGGGATGAACAACGCCACCATAAGCGGCACGCAGCGCATGGCCGCTCCCAGGATCCTGCGGATCACCATTCCCCAGGCCCCTTTGGTGAGATGGCGGAGCATGAGAATCGCCATCGACCCCAGCGTCACTCCCAGCCACGCCATGAAGGCCATCAGGTAGGCGCGGAAGAATTCGTCGGGGCGCAGCCACGCACCCACGGCGACGACTACGCTGAGGACCAAGCCGACCATCAAGGAGCGCTGCTGGATGACCTTCACCACGGGCGGCGTCATCAGGTCGAGATCGCGCATGGGAACCGTGCTCATCGCGGCTCCTCCGGCGCAGAATGATTTGCGGGCTTGGTTTCGACCACCGGCAGGGTCGCGCCCGAACCCAACTCTTCAAACTGCGGCGGCTCGGAGGGAACTTTCTGTCCCGCGGGAACATCAGCCGCGGTCGCGTCCTGGCTCAACTGCAGAGCGCGGATGTAGGCCACGATGGCCCAGCGGTCTCGCGGCGGAATTTGCGCGGCGTAGTCGGGCATGGCGCCGAACCCATTTGTGATCACATCAAAAAAGTATCCCAGGGGCGCTTTGCGCAGGCGCTCGCTGTGATAGGAAGGCGGCTTCCGTGGAAAACCGCGCGACGGAATCACGCCATTGCCATTGCCCAGCCGTGAATGACAGGGAGCACAATAAATGTCGTAGCGCTGCTGGCCGCGGGCCAGAAGCTCCGGGGTGACCGGGAAGGGCATGTAGTCTCCGGGATTGTTGCCAACTTTTCCGGTGTACAGGTAGGTGTCTTCGTGCAACTGGCCGCGGGCGACTGTGCCCTCGACCGGTGGGCGCTCCGAACGCAGGTCGGTATAGAAATCGCTGCGGGCAAAAGGCTTGAAGCGCGGCTGATCGTGCATATCCTGTCGGCAGGCGCCCAGGATCAGCAAGGCCGTGAGCAGCAGACCGAGCCTTAATGTAGACGCGAGCGCCCCCGCTCGTGCGGCAGTGGCACGAGCGAGGGCGCTCGCGCCTGCATCGATCTTGCAGATCGGCTTAATCGGGCACCTCCGAAACCGAGCGTGGTCCGAAACTTTCCAGCAAACGTCGCACTTCCGCCGGGTTGTACTTGGGATCGGAGGAGAACACGATCAGAAAAAACCTGTCTTTCGTGGCGAAGGCGAAGCGGGGCACATTGAAGACCGGGTGATAGGGCATGGGCAGTCCGTTGAGCGCCAGCATGCCGAACACGGCAAAGATCCCGCCAAAAAGGATGGTCATCTCAAACGTCACGACGATGAATGCGGGCCAGGAATGATACGGCTTGCCGCCGACATTCACCGGATAACTCACAACCGAAATCCAGTACTGCAGGAGGTAGCCCCCCAGGCCTCCGAGCAAGGCGCCGATCAGCACCACCAGGGGAACCTCGTCGCGATGGAACCCGATGGCTTCCGCCAGGCCCTCAACCGGGAACGGACTATAGGCATCGATTCGCTTGTAACCCGCCTCGCGGGTGCGGTTGGCGGCATCCATCAGCGCATTGACCGAATCGAATTCGGCCATGATCCCGTAGACTTTGGTGCGCTTCATTCCTTGACCTCCGCCTCGGGCAGCAGGGTCCGCATTTCAAAAATCGAAATCATGGGCAGGATGCGCACGAACAGGAACATGCAGGCCAGGAAGAAGCCGATGGTTCCGATGAATGTCATCCAGTCCCACCTGGTCGGGTAGTACATCCCCCAGGAGGAGGTGAGGAAATCGCGCTGCAAGCTGACCACCACGATGATGAATCGTTCCAGCCACATGCCGCACAGGACCACGCCTGAAATCAGGAACAGCCAGACCGGGCTGCTGCGCAGCTTGGGAATCCACAGCACTTGGGGAATTCCGATGTTGCAGATCAGCAGCAGGAAGTAAAAGAAAGCATAGGGTCCGTGCAGACGGTTCCATAAGGTGTAAGCGTCGTAGCGGTTTCCGCTATACCATCCCATGAAGGCCTCAACGCCATAGCCATAGGCCACGATCAGGCCGGTGGCCAACATCACTTTGGCCGAGTTCTGCAGATGGGTTACGGTGATGAAGTCTTCCAGGTTGTAGATCTTGCGTATGGGGATGGCCAGCATCAGGACCATCGCGAAGCCGGAATATATCGCGCCCGCCACGAAATAGGGTGGAAAGATCGTGGTGTGCCAGCCGGGGACGATGGCGATAGCGAAGTCGAAGCTCACCACGGTGTGCACGGAGAGGACCAGGGGCGTGGCCAGTCCGGCCAGTAGCAGGTACGCGGTCTCGTAGCGATGCCAGTGCCGGGCCGAACCGCGCCAGCCCATGGCCAGCATGCCGTAGATGATCTTCTTCCAGCGTTCCTCGGAACGGTCGCGCAAGGTGGCCAGGTCCGGAATCAGTCCGATAAACCAGAACAGCGCCGAAATGGTGGCGTAGGTCGAGACGGCAAACACGTCCCACACCAGCGGGCTGCGGAATTGTGGCCAATACCGCATGGTGTTGGGATAGGGGAAGAGCCAGTAAAACAGCCAGGGCCGGCCCAGATGAAGCAACGGGAACATGCCGGCACAAGCCACGGCAAACAGCGTCATGGCCTCGGCGAAGCGGTTGATAGAGTTGCGCCACGATTGCCGCAGCAAGAGCAGAATGGCGGAGATCAGCGTGCCCGCGTGACCGATCCCGATCCACCACACAAAGTTGACGATGGCAAAGCCCCAGGCAATGGGAACGGTGATTCCCCAGATGCCTACGCCCTTCACAAACAGATAGCTGATGGCGAACAGCAGCATCATGGTCAGCAGAAACATGACGCCGAAGCCGATGAACCATGAGTCAGAGGTAGGACGAGTCAGCACGATGGAGCTGATCTTGTCCGTGACTGAGCCCAGCGTGTATCCGGGTTTGATGACCGGCGCTCGGGGTTCTATGGGTTCGTCCATGATTTAGCCGTGCTCTGTTTCAAGTTCGGGGTTGGGGTTGCGAATGTCCGCCAGGTACGTGGTGCGCGGGCGTGTGTTCAGGTCCGCCAGCAGGCTATAGTTCCGCCCCTGCGCTTTCAATTTTGAAACCCGGCTCTCGGGATCGTTGATATTGCCAAAAACGATGGCGTTCGCCGGACAGGACTGCTGGCACGCCGTCTGCAGTTTGCCGTCCTGAATCTTGCGGTCTTCGCGCTCAGCATCAATGCGGTGCTCATTGATGCGCTGCACGCAGTACGTACACTTCTCCATTACGCCGCGGCTGCGGACGGTGACATCCGGATTGCGCATCATCTTGTACTGCGGCGTCTCCCAATCCTGAAACAGGAGGAAATTGAAGCGCCGAACCTTGTAAGGGCAGTTGTTCGAGCAATAGCGGGTGCCCACGCAGCGGTTGTAGACCATGT
>JBOGLC010000007.1:0-12818 GCA_050746005.1 Terriglobales bacterium | reverse complement strand
CGGGAGGCAAGACTGCGCTCAGGATGACAGAGCAGTATAGTGATTTCACTATGACCCGCCGCCGCTGGATCGCTGACGAAGTCTTCGGAAATCGTGCTGTTCTGGTGGGTCCCCACGCCCGGCACCTGGCTCACGTTCTGCGGGGGCGTGTTGGACAGGAATTCGATATCGCAACCGGTGAAAACGTCCGCCGTGGCCGCATCGTCAGCGTTACGGATGATCGGGTCGAGTTCGACCTGGGCGAGGTTATTCCCATTCGCGCGGAACCCAGCCTGGCGATCGTCCTCTCCATCTTCAAGTTTGACCGTATGGAGTGGGCGATTGAGAAGTGTGTGGAACTGGGGGCAGGTCGAATCATTCCCGTAGTCGCTCATCGCACCGAGGTTCATCTCGCCAAAGCTGCGCCGAAGCGGGTAGAAAGATGGCAGCGCATTGCCCGTCAGGCTTCGGAGCAGTCACGGCGATCGTCGATACCGGAAATCCTGCAGCCGCTGGCCCTGCAAGCGGCCGTGACCATGGCCCTTGGCAATCGCATCGTCCTGGCTGAAGCGGAAAAAGAGATGATGTTGAAGGATGCATTGCAGGCGAACAATGGAGGAGGCGAGACGACGCTGGCGTTTGGTCCCGAAGGTGGTTGGGCCGAGTCGGAACTGAAATTGTTTGAGGAGGTTGGCTGGATCGCCGCGTCTTTGGGGAGCACCATCTTGCGGGCTGAAACCGCAATCATTGCCGCCGTCGCGATCACCCTGGCCGAGCTGCAATAGAATGGGGCATGGCTTTCACGCCGGATCCTTCGCAAGCTCAGGATGACATCCCATGAGAGTTTCACCGCCATAAGATTCTCCGCAGAAATATCCTCACGCTTCTCTGGTATTCTCCTGCTCAGTGGCAGTTGCAAGAACCAATTCACGTCCCCCAACCTTCGAGCCTGACGAACGCCAGCGCGAGGCTATCGAACACGTCCACGGGCCGATGCTGGTGGTTGCCGGCGCAGGTACCGGGAAGACTACCGTCCTCACCAAACGCATCGCCAATTTGGTCCGCAAAGGACACGCTCGTCCCCACGAAATCCTTGCCGTCACCTACACCAAGAATGCGGCCCAGGAGATGCGGCAGCGGGTTGAGGAGGAGTTGCGCGGAACCAGCCTGTCCGGATTGCGTATTGCCACCTTCCATGAGTACTGCAACGACCTGCTCCGGGAAAATGGCCGGCAGTTCGACGTGGTCGACGATCAGGATCTCTGGATCTACCTGCGACGGCGTCTCCGCGAACTGAATCTCAAATACTTTGTTCGCGCTGCCAGCGTGGGCAAATTTCTGGAAGACCTGCTCAAGTTCATGCGGCACTGTCACGACGAACTGGTCACTCCGGAGAAATATCAGGAATACGTGCAGCGGCTGGAACGCGGGGAACTGCCGATTCCGCGCGTGACCAGGTCGAAGCACGCGGACGATGTATCCGACGAAGAGGTCCTGGGGCGGTGCCGCGAGATCGCCAGCGTGTTCACCACCGCGGAACGAATGCTGCGGGAAGACAACCTGGGAACCTTCGGCCACATGATCACCCATGCCTATCACTTGCTGCAGCAGGATGGTGATGCAGTCCGGGCGCGTAGCCGGTTCATCCTGGTGGACGAATTTCAGGACGTCAATTTCGCCCAGGTGAAAGTCCTGGAACGCCTGGCCGGGGAAGAACGCAACGTCTTTGCCGTGGGCGATCCGGACCAGGCGATTTATCGCTTCCGTGGAGCTTCCAGCGCGGCCTTTGTACTTTTCCAGCGGCACTTTCCGGGCCTCGGTCTGGTGAAGCTGGAAAAGAACCGGCGCTCGCTGTCACCCATTCTGAACTGTGCGTTTGCCCTGATCTCCCAGAATCCGGACGTCTTCGACGCCGGTCCGGGTTTCACGGCAGATCGCTCAACCTTGTACCAGCGTTCAGTTTTGACTTCAGCCCGCGAGGAAGATGGGGAGCGAGAAGGTAAGCAGTTGCCGCGCACGCCGGTTGAGGCAGTGGTGCTGTCGGCCAAGGATTTTGAGTGCACGGAACTGGTGACCGTGCTGCGCGACTGGCAACGCAGGACACGCCGCCCGTGGAGCGACTGTGCCGTCCTCTACCGCACCCACTCTCACCGCGATCAGCTGGCTGCTGAACTGGCGAGCCAGGGCATTCCGTTTTCCATCGAGAACATGGATGTGATGGATATGCCCGAAGCGCGCGATCTGTTTGCCTGCCTGGGCGCCGTCGTTTCCGACGCGGACGGCGCCAGCCTGTTCCGGGTTGCCGCTTTGCCGCTGTTTGCCATTGATCCGGAAAAATTACGGGCTGGAATCAAGGCGCTTCCCCGCGATGCGGGCACCTCCGCGATCGCCCTGGTGCTTTCCGGGATCGAAGGCGGTCCGGTGGTGCTGGCCTCTTTGCGGCGGACCCGCGATGAAATTGCCGCCGCCAACGCCCGGGGCCGCGCGGCGGTGGACCTGGTGGTCCGCAATTTTTCCCTGGATCGTTCTTCGCGAGCACTGAACGCAGTGCTCGAATTCATCAGCGGATGGGAGAAGAAGCCCATCACCAAGACCGGGGAAATCAGCGAACTTCTCGACTACCTGGAATATTTTCGAGAGGCAGGCGGCGTAATTGCTCTCGCCTCAAAGGATGAAAACGCGGTCCGGCTCATGACCGCTCATGCTGCGAAGGGTTTGGAATTCGCTCACGTCTTCATCCTTCGGGCCAGTTCGCCGTCCTTTCCCTCGCCCTACAAGGAGCCACTGCTCGAGTTTCCCCGGGAGTTGCACGACCCGGCGTCCGTTGCGCAGGATGATGACAGGGAACTGTGCAAACAGGAAGAGCGTCGCCTGTTTTACGTAGCCATGACCCGCGCGCGGGACTCTCTGACCATTTATGCCAAGCAGGGTACGGGCAAAGACCCCAGCCCTCCGGGATTCCTGCGCGATCTTCTGAAGGACTCAAGGTTGCTGGGCCGCTGGCTGGTGCAGGGCCAGCCCCGTGGTTTTCAAACCGACATGTTCGCCCAGGCGTCGGGCGCTGGCGGAATGACGCGCACCAGCGAATGGCTTTCCTTGCCGCCGGCTTCCGACCTGTCGATGAAATTGAGCGCCAGCGCGATCCAGACCTACGAAACTTGTCCTCTGCAATTCAAGGTGGAGCGCGAGTGGAAGATCCCGGGCGAGGTTCCCGCGGCCATGCAGTATGGCGGAGTCATCCATCGGGTTCTGCTGGAATTCTACAACTCGGTTCGAGCCCAGCGTCAGATGGAGGACGCTGAGGTTCTCCAACGTTTTCGCGACGAACTGGCGCGTGCCAGCATTCAGGACCGTTACCAGCATGACCTTTACTACGAACAGGGCGTCCTGCAGTTGCAGGATTTCCTCGCCGGATTCCGGCGCGCTCCCACCCCTACGGTGCTTCATACCGAGGAGTATTTCAACGTGAAAGTGGGGGAGGTGACGGTAGCCGGTCGCATCGATCGAATCGATCAGTCGGCCGGCGGCCGAGTGGTGATCACCGATTACAAGACCGGCAAGGCCCAATCGCAGGAAGATTCCGACGACAGCCTGCAGCTTTCGATTTACGCCCTGGCAGCGCGCGAAAAGTGGGGATACCATGCCGACCGCCTCGTGCTCTATAACCTCGAAGGAAACAGCGAGGTGGTCACCCGGCGCAGCGACCCTGAACTCGAAGCCGCGAAGAGCCGGGTGAGGGAAGTGTCACAAAACGTCGCGGCTGGAAATTTCAAGCCCAAGCCCGGTTTCTATTGCCGCTTCTGCGCCTACCGCAACCTCTGTCCCGCGACCGAGAAACAACTGCAGGAACGCCCGCAGGAAAACAAGGTCGCCACCGCCCGCCAAAAATAGTTGTCATCCTGAGCGGAGTGGCTGCTTCGCGAAGCGAAGCAGTCACGGAGTCGAAGAGCCTGCCCCGAGCGCAGTCGAGGGGACCCCTAGAGCGACCGCGAGGCCGCATTGTAGGGCGTTCCACTCGAGCGAGGAAAATCCCAACACAGGCAATATTGTTCAGCGGGTAGGGGGTCCTTCGACTTCGCCTATCCATTCGCCAGCGAATGGATGGGCTACGCTCAGGATGACAACTTTAAGGCGGCAGCAGCAGTCGGTCGGCCGTTTCTTTTTCCACCACACAACTTGCGGCGAGCATCAAATCGTTTTCCCTTTAACCCTCCTGTCATCCTGAGCGCAACCAGATCATTCGCGTGCGAATGATTTGGTGGAGTCGAAGGACCCCCGGTTTGCAGCCGCTGAATGTGAAGGAGGGTGTGCGCGCGGCGGCGACTTTAATCCTCGCAACGCAACGGGAGTTCAGCGGATAGGGGTCTCCTCGATTGCGCTCGGGTAGGGGTCCTTCGACTTCGCCCATCCATTCGCGAGCTAATGGATGAACTACGCTCAGGATGACAAATTCGGGGATAACGGCGGGGCAGAAATATTGCGGCCAGAAAAAACTTAGGGGACGCTTCCGCGTCCCCGGTTTGCTGCCTGGTACTTCTCTTAGTGCTTCTTTTTCTTCTTTGCCTTTTTCTTGGTTGCCATGGTTTCTATTCTCCCTTTTCCATTTTTCATGGACTTGCTTAGCAACGATCGTCCGTTGCAACTAATTGAATGTATAGAGTCATTAAAAAGTGATGTCAAGAAAAAAATGATGCTCGCGTGCGCATGCGACCGCTGAACCAAAGTCACCAGAGTGCGGAGGTCAACAAATTTTCACCACGGCAAGCAGTCTCATGGAAGTTTTTCGGCACGAAAGTTCTCGTGTCGCGTTGATAGTTTGGTTCCAACGGCGTCGCAAAAGAATCGGCGATTGGTTCGATGCCAGCCGGTCGCAGAGATGCGAATTTCGATCTTTATCACGCCGCGCGCATCTATAATTGAAGTTGAGAAATCAGCGCGGGAGCATATAAATGGCGGGTTACGACGAGGTTGTCATCATTTCCGGATGCCGCACGCCGGTGGGAAAATTCCAGGGAAGCCTTTCCGATTTGAGCGCCACGCAACTGGGCGCGACCGTGGTCCGCGAAGCCGTCAAACGCGCGAACCTCGATCCGAAACTGGTGGATGAATGCATCATGGGCAACGTGGTTTCCGCCGGCCTGGGACAAAACCCGGCGCGCCAGGCCGCCATCTTCGGTGGACTGCCCCCGGAAGTGGGTGCCATGACCGTCAACAAGGTTTGTGGTTCCGGACTCAAAGCAGTGGCCCTTGCAGCCCAAGCGATCCGGACGCAAAACAGTTCCATCGTCGTTGCCGGCGGCATGGAATCGATGACGAATGCTCCGTATCTTTTGCCGCAAGCGCGCAAGGGATACCGCCTGGGAAATGCGCAGATCGTCGATTCCATGGTGCACGATGGCCTGTGGGATATTTTTAACGACTACCACATGGGGGTCACGGGCGAGAACGTGGCCGAGAAATACGGCATCACGCGCGAGGAGCAGGACCAGTTTGCGCTCAACTCCCACCGCAAGGCTGTGTCTGCAATCAAGGAATGCCGATTCAAGTCGCAGATTGTGCCGGTTGAGCTGCCTGTGAAAAAGAAGGGCGCAACTCCGGTAATTTTCGACAAGGACGAGGGGCCGCGCGAGGACACCACCATTGAGGTTTTGCGTTCGCTGAAGCCCGCGTTCAAAAAAGATGGCACGGTGACGGCGGGAAACGCTCCCGGGGTGAATGATGGAGCCGCGGCGCTGGTGGTCACCAGTGCACAGCGCGCAAAGCAACTGGGCGCGCTGCCCATGGTGCGCATCGTGGCCCAGGCTACCAGCGGCATCGATCCCAAGTGGGTCATGATGGCGCCGGTGGGCGCCGTCCGGAAAATCTGGGAGAAGACCGGCTGGAAAAATGAAGATGTAGACCTTTACGAACTCAACGAAGCGTTCTCGGTTCAGGCTCTGGGCGTAATGCGTGAGCTCGGCCTCGACCCCAGCAAGGTCAACGTTAACGGAGGGGCGGTCGCCATCGGACATCCCATCGGAGCCAGCGGAGCGCGGGTTCTCCTCACCCTGATTTATGAGATGACCCGCCGCAATGTGCATCGAGGCATTGCCGCGTTATGTCTGGGAGGAGGGAATGCGGTGGCGATGGCCGTAGAACGCTAAAGATTTGACATGCTTAGCCGCCCGGGGCCGGATCCGGCACCGGCAGCGTAACTTTGAACACCGCGCCGCCTCCGGGGCCCGAACTGGCTTCAATTTCTCCCCCGTGCTCCCGCAGAATCGCCTTACAGATGCTCAAGCCGAGACCGGTGCCGCGTCCGGGCCGCTTGGTGGTGTAGAAGGGGTCGAAAATATTGGGCAGTACATCGGCAGCGATGCCGGGTCCATCGTCCTGAAACGTGAGCACAACCGACTTACCGCTCTTTTCCAACCGGATGCGCAAGGTACCACCGTCGCGGGCCTCGCGTATCGCCTGCTCGGCATTCAGAATGAGGTTGAGGAAAATCTGCATCAGCTGATGCGAATCTCCGCTAACCACCGGCACAGAAGGTTCCGGCAGATAATCCACCGTAATATTATTCTTGCGCAACGAGTAAGTGTGCAGGTGAAGGGTCCTCTGCAGCAGTTCGCTCAGGTTGATCGGGCCTTGCCCCGGAGCCGGAGGCCGCGAGAAGTACATGAGGTTCTGCACAATGTCCGCCGCGCGCCGGGCCTGTTGCTGCAGCATCAGCAGGTGCTTGCGAGTGGTTTCGGCCTGTTCCCCTTCCTGCAGCAGTTCGGCCACGCCCATGATGCTGGTGAGGGGATTGTTGAGCTCGTGCGCGAAACCTCCGATCATCTGTCCCATGGCCGCCAGGCGCTCGCTTTGAATGATCTGTTGTTCCAGCTTTCGCTCCACGGTAATGTCGCGCACTGACACGATCACGCCGCTGGCCTTGCCTTCGGCGTCGAAAAGGGGGCTGGCGGTGGCGCGCATGGTGCGCCAGCTGCCATCCCGGTGCCGAGCTCCGAACTCGCAGAAACCGAACTTCTTCGCACCCGTGCTCACGTCGTTATAGAGGGCAACAAATTCAGCCGATTGCTCCAACTCCGGGTCATCCACTTTCTTTCCCATCATGTCCGCGGGCAAGCGGCCGAGCAGATCGCGGATGCGTGAACTGACAAACGTGTACCGTCCATCCAGGCCGACAACCAGAATCAGGTCGGGGAAACTTTCCAGCAGGTATCGCTGGAACTCCTCCTGCTGGCGCAGCGCTTTTTCCATCTTGCGACGCTCGGTGACATCCACCAGCGTGCCCTGGTAACGGATGACCTTGCCGCTTCCATCCCAGACTGCGCGCGACGTGTCCAGGAAAACGCCGGTCGTCCCATCCTTTCGCCGCAGCGTCAGCTCCCGGCTGCGCTCACTTCCGCGGTCGTCCAGGCTCCTCCCCAGCACCGGTCCCTGGCCTGGATCCAGGTTGAGCGCGCTGGGATCGAGAGACAGGAGGTCATCCCGACTGACGCACCCCAGCATATGGACCAGCGCTGGATTGGCATCGAGTAACTTTCCTTCCGGAGTGCTGAAGTACACTCCTTCCTGCAGGGTTTCGAAGAGCTCGGTGAAGCGGCGCTCTTTCTCGCGTTCTTCGGTCACATCCCGGGCCAGGCCGCTGATGCCAACCACTTCGTCATTCTTGACGATGGCATTCAGCACGCAGTCGAAATAGCGCGTACGCGGGCTGTTTTTGACCTGGACCCGGACCAGCCCCGACCAGCGGCGCTTTTCCAGAAAGCGCGGGAGATTGGTCTCGACCTCGCGACGCAGGGGTTCGTCGAGAAATTCGTCAATCTTGTGCCCCACCACGTCGGTATAGGAGAGCCCCAGCAACTCGGTGACGCGCCGATTCACCGTCCTCAGGGTGCCGTCCAGTGAGCCGGCAAAAGCCACGTCGTCAAAGGAGTCAATGAGTTCCTTGAAGCTGCGCTGTGAACGCTGAATGACCTGGCTCAGTTGATCGAGTTGGGTATCGGAGGGCGTCACGCCGGCGCGATCGTGCAGATCGTGCAGCAGGTGCTTCAATTCCGAGACTTCGCGGCGCCGTCCATACACGTAGGCCGCGAACATAATGGACAGCACGAGCAGGGCAATCGAAATCACCCCTAGGTGATAGGGAAGGTCCTGCAGGCGCTCCCACGAAAGCGCGGCCAGGCCGGTAGCCAGCAGAACCAGAAAGCCCAGGGCGAGCCGCCAAAGTTTGGCTTCTTCCTGTTCCAGATGGGCCGGAGCGCGCGAGTTTCGTTTAGGTTGATCTGCTTCGTCTTCGTCCATAGACTGCCGATACTGCTCCCAAGCCCGCGCCAGGAAATTCGCAGGTCATTGGAAGGATTGGTTGAATCGTAGTTCACCGTCGGGGCCCGGACAATGGAGGGTATGTTGGGCAACTTGGTTCGCTTTGCCCGTCTTTAGCCAATCAGACACGGTTTGCGGGATCATTCGCAGAAACATGGTTCGTCCGTCACCTCCCCGTGTGACATCCGTCACCGTTGTCCCGCGGCCCGCGACTGTATGGTGAACCTCAAGTGTGCGGTCAGCGGCCCGATCTTCATTGGTCATGGTGGAGGTGAGGCGGTCAGTCTGGGAGCGCACAACCTCATGCTCTATAAGACCTTGAGTGCAGCGGTGTATGGCATTGATGCCAGCATCATTGAGGTTGAGGTGGACGTCTCCGGCATCAAGACCAATGAAGATTATTTTCATACCGTAGGACTGCCCGATGCAGCGGTGCGCGAAAGCCGCGACCGGGTCCGCGCCGCCCTGAAGAACTGTGGCTACGACATTCCTCCCACTCACATCACCATCAATCTGGCGCCCGCCGATATCCGCAAAGAAGGCTCGGGATTCGACCTGCCCATGGCTCTGGGAATTCTGGGCGCCTATGGAGGGCTGAACAGGAAAGACCTTCCCGACTGCCTGTTCGTGGGCGAACTCTCGCTCGACGGCGGCATTCGCGGGGTGCGTGGCGCCTTGCCCATCGCCATCGAAGCCCGCGGCAAAAAGATCCCCCGCCTGATCGTGCCGGAACTGAACGCGCGCGAGGCGGCCATGGTGGGCGGAGTGGATGTGTACCCGGTGCGGTCGCTGCTCGATGTCATCCGCTTCGTCAACACCGGGAACGGCATTCTGCCCCTGAAAGTCGACAGTGACACGCTGCTGAGCGAATCGCAGCACTACGTGGTCGACTTCAAAGACGTGCGCGGCCAGCACACTGCCAAACGCGCCCTGGAAGTGGCCTGCGCCGGCGGCCACAACATCCTGATGATTGGTCCGCCCGGTTCCGGCAAAACCATGCTGGCCAAGCGCATGCCCACCATCCTGCCCCCGTTCAGTTTCGAAGAGGCGCTCGAAACCACCAAGATCCACAGCGTCGCCGGAGTGCTCGACGCCGGGGCGGGGCTGGTCGGCGTCCGCCCCTTCCGCTCTCCGCACCACACCATCTCCGACGCCGGCCTCATCGGAGGAGGCGCCGTACCGCGGCCGGGCGAGGTATCGCTGGCCCACAACGGCGTGCTCTTTCTCGATGAACTCCCCGAATTCCCGCGCAACGTACTGGAGGTCATGCGGCAGCCCCTCGAGGACGGCACGGTTTGCATCGCACGGGCCGCCATGTCCCTGACTTTTCCCGCGCGCTTCATGCTGGCCGCAGCCATGAATCCCTGTCCCTGCGGATATTTCAATGACCGCTCCCGCGAATGCCATTGCAGCCGGCCCATGATCCAACGCTACATGGGAAAGATTTCCGGTCCGCTGCTCGACCGCATCGATATCCATATTGATGTGCCGGCAGTGAACTACAAAGAGCTGCGAGCGGGAAGCGAACCGGAGAGCTCCGCCAAGATCCGCGAGCGCGTGATGCGCGCCCGCGAAATTCAACTGCAAAGGTTCTCGGCATCGCGCTCGCGGCTCTACTGCAATGCCCAGATGGCCCCCCGCCACATTCGCGCCTCCTGTGAACTCTCCGCCGATTGCGAACGCCTCTTGGAGCGCGCCATGACTCAGCACGGCATGACCGCCCGGGCCCACGACCGAATACTAAAGGTAGCCCGCACGGTTGCCGACCTCGAAGGCGCCCCCGCCATCGAACCCAAACACATCGCCGAAGCCATCCAGTACAGAACGTTAGACCGGACGTTTTGGGCATGAGACGTCCGGGCATGAGACATCTGAGCATGAGACGTCTGGGCATGAAATCAGGAATATGAGAGATAGAGAGCCGCGAAGCGGCGCCAGAATAAAGCCCACGGCGTAAGCCGTGGGTGAAGAGCGCCCAGAGCCAAGCCCCGAAGGGGCGAAAGAAACGAATGTCACACACCGCCACCAACCTCCTCGTGCATTTCATCTTCAGCACGAAACAACGTTGTGCTCTCATCAGGCCCGACTTCGAGAAGGACCTCCACGCCTATCTCGGCGGCATCGTTCGTCAAATCGGAGGCGCCGCCCTTTGCGTTAATGGAACATGCGATCACGTGCATCTTCTTGTGCGCGTACCCGCCAATCACTCGGTCGCGGACGTCGCCCGTCTGACAAAAACGAATTCATCCCGTTGGATCCACGGTCGTTGGCCCGAACACCATCTTTTTGCCTGGCAAACCGGTTACGGCGCGTTCACAGTCAGCGAGTCGGGAGCGGATGCCGTCCGAAAGTACATTTCAAAGCAGCAGGAACATCACAAGGCCAGGTCGTTTCAGGATGAGTTGCTCGCTTTCTTGAAGAAGAACAAGATCGCCGTGGATGAACGCTATCTGTGGGATTGAGGCTCTTGCGCCCCTTCGGGGCTTGGCCACTATGCCGACCGGACCCACGGCTCGCGCCGTGGGCTACAATCTTCTGCCGCTTCGCGGCTAGGTCAAAGGTCCTCGAAATAGACCGAAATCCGGTCCCAACCGGCGATTGACCAACCACCCCTAACATGTTATAAAAACTGGTTTTGTATCGGGCCTCCGGCAGCAAGTTCAGCGTCCAGCCGGCGGCCTCTGCGGTACAAAACATCCGACGCGGCCAAGCAACACTCCTGTTCAATGCCGTGTAGTGGAAGCGTGTTCGGAACTCCGGCAATGCGCTCCCCGGCGCTCGAGGTCAGAGCGTCCGGTCAGTGCTGTTCGCTGGGTGGCAGTGCCTAAACACGTGATGGTCTTGAAATAGTTCTCATACCGGAGGAATTCCCATGCGCACCTGGCTTGCGAAAGCTGCGTCCGAAAGACGCCAATTCGCCCAGATCTTCAACCGGACGGTGGCCGCCACCATCGCTGTCCTTGCTTTCGGCCCGATTTCCGCCCTGGCTCAGCCCGCCCACGAAGTAGGCGGCGAGGCCAGCCTCAAGCTCCCCGATCTCTCGCAGGTGTTGTTCCTCGGCATCGACGGCCATCGCCTGCTGATGGTCGGCATCCTGTTTTGCATTTTCGGACTGGGCTTCGGGCTGGTCATTTATACCCGCCTGCGCAAGATGCCGGTGCATCAGGCCATGCTGGATATTTCCGAACTGATCTATGAGACCTGCAAAACCTACCTGGTCACGCAAGGCAAGTTCCTGCTGGTGCTCTGGCTCTTCATCGCAGTCGTGATCGTGCTTTATTTCGGCGTGTTGTCTCCGGTTCCAGAAAAGCCGATTGCCATTACTCTGCCGATCATTCTTCTGTTCAGCCTGGTGGGAATTGCGGGCAGCTACGGTGTCGCATGGTTTGGCATTCGGGTTAACACCTTCGCTAATTCGCGCACCGCTTTTGCCGGCCTGGCGGGCAAGCCTTATCCGATTTACAACATCCCTCTGCAGGCGGGAATGAGTATCGGCATGATGCTGATCAGCGTCGAGTTGCTGCTCATGCTCACCATTCTGCTCTTTATTCCTGCCGACTACGCGGGACCCTGCTTCATCGGCTTTGCGATTGGCGAGTCGCTGGGCGCAGCCGCATTGCGGATCGCAGGCGGCATTTTCACCAAGATCGCCGACATCGGTTCCGACCTGATGAAGATCGTTTTCAAGATCAAGGAAGACGACGCGCGCAACCCCGGGGTGATTGCCGACTGCACCGGAGACAACGCCGGAGATTCAGTGGGGCCCTCAGCCGACGGCTTCGAAACCTACGGCGTCACCGGCGTGGCCCTGATCACCTTCATCCTGCTGGGGGTGAAAGATCCGACTATCCAGGTGCAACTGCTGGTCTGGATTTTCGTCATGCGTATCGCCATGCTGGTCTCGAGCGCGGCCGCCTACTTCATCAATGGAGCCATTGCCAAGGCCCGGTTCGGCAACGCCGACAAGATGAATTTCGAGACGCCCCTGACCTGGCTGGTGTGGCTTACATCCCTCATTTCCGTCGGGGTCACCTTCGTTGTTTCCGCAGTCATCGTTCCCAGCCTGGGCGGCGACACGACGCAGTGGTGGAAGCTGGCCAGCATTATTTCCTGTGGCACCCTGGCGGGAGCCATCATTCCGGAGCTGGTAAAAGCATTCACTTCGACGGAATCACGACACGTCAAGGAAGTTGTAATCTCCGCCCAGGAAGGCGGCGCATCGCTGGGGATTCTGTCCGGCTTCGTGGCGGGAAACTTTTCCGGCTACTATCTCGGACTTTCAATGGTTGCCCTGATGTCGATCGGCTACTACTTCAGCACCATGGGGCTGGCGGCGGTGATGGTGGCTGCCCCCGTCTTCGCCTTCGGTCTGGTGGCCTTCGGCTTTCTCGGTATGGGCCCTGTGACCATCGCGGTCGACTCCTACGGTCCGGTGACCGACAACGCGCAGTCGGTGTACGAGCTGTCGCTGATCGAGCAGATCCCCGGCATTGAAAAGGAACTGCAAGCGCAGTACGGCTTCACCC
>JBOGLC010000006.1:0-50140 GCA_050746005.1 Terriglobales bacterium | reverse complement strand
GCAGCCGCGCAGTCGAAGGACCCCTACGCTCTTGATGGGATTTGCGCGCGCGGGCAACAGGCAGAAATGCCTTCTCTGGCTACATCGTCGCGGTGCTAGGGGTCCTTCGACTCCACCAGCCCATTCGCAAGCGAATGGGCTGGTTGCGCTCAGGATGACATAGAAAGTTTGGCAGTCGAACTCGCTCCGCATATCAGCGACCGGCAGTCGCCAATTCTCTCTCCGTGCTGGGTTCGTATTCCACGATGTAGCCCGCAACCGCGCTTGCAGCCACCGTGAGAGGGCTGGCCAGATACATCTGTCCGGGGCCGCTGCGTCCGGGGAAGTTGCGGTTCTGCGCACTTATCACGACCTGCTCGGGCCGCGTGGTCACGCCTGGTCCGGCGTTGATGCAAGCCCCGCAGCTCGGCTCAATCACGTGCGCGCCCGCCTTCTGGAAGATATCCACATATCCCTTGCGAATGCAGTAGTCGCGCGTCTCCTGCGATCCGAACTGGATGTAAAACTTCACTGAATCAGCCACGCGCTTGCCCTGTTTCAGTGCGTCGGCCAGCACCCGGGAATACATATCCATATCTTCGTTCTTGCCTGCAGTGCAGGTGCCGCCATAGGCCAACTCAACCGGGACCGGCGTGTGCAGTTCGCGGACGTATTTGCCATTGCCGGGATCGCCCGGGGTTGCAACCATGGGTGTGATGTCCGCGGCATCGAGTTCGATGGTGTGGGCATATTGGGCATCGGGATCGCTATACAGCCCCTCGATGAGAGTCGAGGCTTTCTTTCGGTCCATACTGCGCCGCTCCACCAGAAAATCGACCGCCTTCCGGTCGGGCGCGACAATGCCGGTGAAGCCGCCGATTTCGGCCGCCATGTTGGTCATGGTGGCGCGCTCGTCCACGCTTAGATTTTCGATGGCCTCACCCGCGTATTCCATCACTTTGGCCAGAGCCTTGCCGCTGCGGACGTAATCCAGGCTGAGGATCTTCAGGATAAAATCTTTGGCGGTCACATTCGCGTGCTTCTTGCCGCGAATGACGATCTTCACCGATTCCGGCACCTTGACTCGCACATCTTTTGTAATCCAGGAGTTGAAAACGTCAGTGGTGCCAATGCCAAAGGCCACACATCCGATCGCGCCTACGTGTGGAGTGTGGGAATCGGAACCAATGTTGAGTTGCCCCGGCAGCGCATAGCTCTCCAGCACGATGGAGTGGCAGATTCCCTCCGACCCTTTGCGGTCTTTCAACTCGCCATGCAGCCTGATTCCCTGTCTGGCTGCGAAGTCCTGCTGCTTCAGCTTGAGTTGTGTCGCGAGATCGAGCAGACCGAGTTTCTTTTTCTCCTCGGAGATCACTTCATCCAGGAAGGTCAGATGATCGCGGAAAAACAAGATGCTGGAGGGATCGTTAACCTTGGCATCCTTGCCCACGTAGCGCTCGAAGAAAATCGCGGCCATCGGCGTGACGTACTCGTGGCTGAAACGAAGGTCGGCGCGGGCGAAGCCGGTGTCGCCGGGCTTTACGAAACCCTCAGCGGAGCTTTGCTCCGCCGGACGGGCGGGGACGCCCGTCCCTCCATTTTCACCGAGCATATGCCGGGCAAAGATTTTTTCCGCGACCGTCATAGC
This sequence comes from Terriglobales bacterium, assembly GCA_050746005.1. Classification (GTDB taxonomy): domain Bacteria; phylum Acidobacteriota; class Terriglobia; order Terriglobales; family Acidobacteriaceae; genus JAIQFF01. The sequence continues at coordinate 48,513 of JBOGLC010000006.1, read as the reverse complement.
ACGCTTACCTGTCCTAATGGGAGGGAGAAAGACTTTTTTCTGCAGACGCGCCACATTGAATGGAAACAGACCGCCGTACTCGATCACCTGACGCGTGATTTCATCTTCGCCGTTGGTGAATTCAGTCAGCGGAATTTCGTCTCCTGCCCGCACTTTCTCAATCAGCGCGAAATTGGTCGAGGTCAGCATTCCGAGGTTTTGGCAATTCTGCCGGTAAATCCGTTCAATATTCTCGGCGATGACCAATTTGATCCCGGCACACATCTCGGCATAGGGCGACTGCTCCCGGCTCGAGCCTTTGCCGCGTCGCTTGCCACTGACGGCGCATACAAAACCGCCCTTTTTGACGTCGCTCCGTCCCACGGGCAGCACGTCGCCGCACTTCAGGCCCACGTAGGGAATCTCACCCAGGGTTTCATCGAAATAGAAGCAGTAGTGCGCGGGCGTGATCTCGTCGGTCGAGATGTCGTCGCGCAATTTGGGATTAGCAGCGGGGTTCGCGGCGTCCCAGGGCAGATCTTCGCCGGCCAGCTGCCGCTTGATCAGTTCCGGATCTTCGGTAAGGAAAAGAATGCGGCCCTGCAGGCGGACCTTCTCGGGGCGTTTGTCGATTTTTCGATCCAGAAGCGTGTTGATCACACTTCTATTTTACCGCCGGAATGTTTGGAATAGGTTCGGGAAAAGCGTCCTTCAACACTTCATGGGCTCAAGGGGTTGTAAGACTTCGAATGCGCGCAGAAGCGCCGCTCCGCCTCTGGGCAATGGGACTCCAATGCACGCTCGGATCCACAAGTCTTAGTGATGGCCGCGTTTGTGGTCGTACTCTTCCCCGGCCGGAATGGCCACGGTCAACCGGTTTTCCCTGGGCGCCAGCGGACAGGTGGCATAAGGCGTCACCGCGCAGGGCGGATTGTAGGCCCGGTTGAAGTCGAGAACGACTGTGCCATCGCTAACCGACCCAGTCCTCAGGAAGCGGCCGCCGGGATAGGTCTCGGTCTTGCTGGTGGGGTCTCTGAACACGAAGAACAGGCCTTTGGCGGCATTTCCGCCCAGATCGGTCAGCCTCAGTTCCTGACCGTTGATTTTGAAAACCGCCGTCCCCGCCACCGGCGTTGGGGAAACATCGCCCAGCACGTTGGGAACGTCGACGGTCTGCTTACCGTCAGAAGGCAGCCAGGTCGCGGTCACCCGGTACGACAGGTTCAGGGGAAAGAATTGCGCCCCGTGATATTGGCGGACCGCATCGCTTTCGAGGTCTTTCAGACGGATACCGACACGCTCGCCACGCACGATCACGTGGAAACGAAGATTGCCCAACGCGACGACGGTCGGGTCGCCCGACGTATCGGGCTGAAGCTCCGCCGTGGTGGCCGGCTTGCCGGCAATGGTCGCGCCGGCGTCTGAAGCAAACTTGACGGTCACAGTCTTCCCTTGCAGTGTGAATGATCCGGCATGGGCCGGACCTTTCGGGAAAACGACTGCGTTTTTCGGATCCGTCCCAAAGCTGTTCTCCCCCGGCTTGAGCCAGAACAGACCGGCCAGGGGCAGCCATTCCTGCTTGAGATCGTCGGCCAGTTCACTTTTCCATTTGTCGAATGACTGCTGGTAGGCGGAATCGACTGCGGCCGGCTTGTCCGCCGCCGGTGCAGTGCTGCACCATGCTGACGCCATTCCCGCGACGAGGATTAATGCGAGCGTCCGATTCATCTTCGATCTCCCGGTTATTTTTCGAACCGGCAGTCTGTGGTGCTGCTTCTCATTTGCGAAACTCTTGCATTTCCGGCAGGGGTTCCAGTCCTCGCCCAGCGAAAATCTCGGCAAATTCGTGCAACAGCGCGGGGTGGACTAGTCCATTCGAAGCCAGAGTTTCACGGCTGTTCAGTTGGAAGGGACCGCCTTTGAAATCCGTCACTTTTCCGCCCGCCTCCTCGACCATCAGCACGCCGGCGGCCGTGTCCCATGGATTGAGGTTGAACTCCCAGAACCCGTCAAAACGTCCGCTGGCCACGCAACACAGGTCCAGCGCCGCTGAACCAGCCCGCCGCACGCCGTGGGTGCGTAACGTGATCTGGTGATAAAAGTGAATGTTCGGGTTCTTGTGCCGCTTGTGGCTGGGAAAACCAGTGGCTACCAGACATTCCGACAGGCTCGCAATCTTCGAAACCTGAATTCGCTGCTGATTCAGGTAGGCGCCGCTTCCCTGCTCGGCTGCGAACAGCTCATCACGCGTGGGATCGTAGACCACGCCGGCAACCATCTGCTTCCTGCGCTCGAGACCGAGCGAAACGCAGAAAACCGGGAACCCGTGTGCAAAGTTAGTGGTGCCGTCGAGCGGGTCCACGTACCAGCGATATTCGCTTCCGGTGTCGAGCAGACCCTGCTCTTCCCCGAGAATATCGTGGCTGGGCCAGCGCGCCTTGATCCGCTCCCGGATCAGAATTTCGGACTTGCGATCCGCCACCGTGACCAGGTCCGCATCGCCCTTGTATTCCACTTTCACATGCTGCTGAAAGTATTCCATCAGCAAGGCGCCGGCCTCGCGGGCGATTTCACCCATCGCGGGAACAAACTCATTGTGGTTTGATCGGGTCATGGAAACGGGATTTGCTTTTCTTGGCGTCCTTTGCGGAATTTCTTCGCGCACTTTGCGGTAAAGCGGTAAAGTTCTTCTGCGGTAAATCAAAAGCTTGACCGCAAAGTGCGCGAAGAAATTCCGCAAAGAAACCCGCGGTGCTATTTGCGCTTACTGCCGTCTTCAGAGATGTACGTGATCTCGTGCTTAAAGATAAACAGGTTGGGCTGGTCTTCGCGGGTCAGCCGAATCATGTTTTTGTCGTAGTACTCGATCCATCCTCGAACCACTTCTCCGTCCGCCAGCTTGATGGTCACCGGCTTCTGTTTTTCTCCGAGCGATTTCAGATATGCGGCCTCTTCCGAGGTCTGCTCGGGAGGCGCAGGCCTTCCCTTACGAGGCGGGACGGGCGATCCTTGTCCGTGAAATGGCATAGAACTTATCTTACACGCTGCCGGGACGGCCGCGCTCTTAAGGCGACGCCTAGAAAGTAAGCTTCACTCCAAACTGAAGCTGGCGTGGGGCCCCCAGCGTAAACACCCCCGAACCGGGGCCGGTGCGGTTGGAGGCCCGATCGGCAGTCGCGGTGCCGTTCAGCGATCCCACCGTACCATTCAGCGCTCCGCTTAAGCGGTTGCCGGGGCCGTCGAAGTTGGCGAAGTTGAGAACGTTAAATGCCGACACGCTGGGCTCCACAACAAATCGGTCTCCGAAGTGGAAGGGACGAGCCAGGCTCAAGTCGAAGGTGCGCAGCCAGGTCGGGCCTACACTGCCTGCAGGGGCGGTTGCAATGGCCGGCGCGTCCGCGCCGAGTTGCAGCAGTTGTGATCGGGAAAGCAACCCGGCATTGACCAGGGCGGCGCCGGCGGGAGTCAACTGATTCCCGAAGTTGACGTTGTAGGTTTCGATGATTGTGTTCAGATTGCTGGCCTTGACGGCACGTCCGAACGACCCGATGTTGGTTCCTGGCAGGATATCGCCATAGGAACCGGCGCCGGTCTGGCTCTGTCCGCCAAAAGAGCCGTCGCCGGTGACATCGGTACGGAAAATCTCCCCTCCTACTCCGCCACTGGAAGGCAGGAACAGAGTCTGAGGCAGCGGTGAAGCAACCTGCGCCACCAAGCCCAGCCGCAGGCCGCGGGGCAGGTCCAGAACCGAGCCCAGGGAAAACTGGTTCTTACGGTCCTGGGACGCAGAACCAAAGAACGCAGTCGGGTGGTTGAAATCTGCTGCCAGCGGCAACAGGGCCTGGTCCCCAAGGCCGCCAGGAACGTTGCTGCGGAAACTGGAGTGGGCGTAGGAGAACTGCAAGGTTCCACCTACAACTCCGCGCACCGGATTGCTCACGTGAGTGCGCAGCCCAACTTGCACTCCGCTGTAGAGTGAGCGCCCGGCGGGGAAAAACATGGTGTTGCGTCCCACCAGCGGATTGATTCCCGCAAAGGCAGCGCCGGTGTCGGGAGTCAAACCAAACAGCGACGCTGGAGCGCCGGCCAGAAACTGGCCGCCGGAATCAAGACCATTGCCGGCAAAATCGGCAATCGTGGCGCCGGGCACGGCCGCCAGGTAGCAGTTGACTGCAGTCTGCGAACTTGCTCCCGCGCTCGCGGCGGGGGCACAACCGGAGCTCAACGCGTTCCCGGCCAGCGTGTTGTTAATCGCGTTCAGCGCCGCATTCGTGTTCAGGTGCGAGGCGTCGCCCACATGATTGGTGTCATAACCGAGCAGATAATGCGTGCCCACATTGCGCACATAGTCCAGGCTGAACAAAGTTGTCTGCCAGAGCTGCTTCTGGACGCCGATATTCATCTGCACCGATCGCGGAGTCTGGTAGTTGGGCGCCAGCAGGCCCTGCTGGCTATTCAACGCCTGGCCCAGAAAACTGGGATTGGGGGAGCTGGAAGTAAGGGTGGCATTGGCCGCTTGAAAAGCGGTTTGCAAATCTGCGATCGCGGTCGCCACGTTTCCAATGGGCTGCCCGCAAAGGCCCGCGGCGCTCTGGGCGATGTTGCCGGGGAAAATGACGACGCCGTGGCTGGCGCATGGATCATTTGCCTGCGCATTGAATTGTCCGTTCGCGAGCCGGGCCACGCGGTCCACCAGCAGGTTGCGAAACACGTTGTTGTCGTAATACATGCCAATCCCGGCCCGCACCACGGTTCTTCCACTCTTTCCCGGGTCCCAGGCCAGACCGAACTGCGGAGCGAAATTCAGGTTGGGCTGGCGCACCCGGCCACCCAATTGCGAGTTTCCCCCGAAATGAGAGAGCAGGTCGCCATCGGTGCACGGGGCCTGGCTTCCATAAGAAGGCGCCACCGCGGAGCATGGAATGGCCGGCAGATCGGAGTCGGTGCGTCCGGTATCGCGAACGTATTGCACTCCGATGGTCATGGTGAGGTTGGAACGAACTTTCCAGACGTCTCCGCCATACGCCTGCATGCGAGTATCACCGAACCCACCGCAGGGAGATCCAAACCCGGATTTTTCGCTGAAACAGCTGAAGCCGTTGCCCAGTGTGATGCTGTCCACGGGATAGTTCAGGGGATTGCCGGCGCCCCCCGCAAAAGGCCCAGCCGTCGCAAACAGCGCGGAGGTCGCGTCGGTGTCCGAACCCACCTGCGGAGCCAGGCCAAAGAGATCGGCCGAAATCAGATTGTCGATCTTGTTCACCGCCGCGCCGAAGCGAAAGGTATGGGCGCCCCAGGTCTTGCTGCCGTCGTAGCGGCCCTCGAGGTTGGCCTGTTTGGTCTGCTGCGGCGCCTGCGGGCTGGGCCCGGTGGCAAGTCCGGAGCCGCCGGTAAAATTCAAACTAAGGCCGGGAGCGGGATTGAAAATGCCGCTTCCTGCCACTGCGTCCACGATATCGTTGCTGTAGCGGTCGTAAGCAAAGCGAATGCTGTGGACATAGGGTCCGCGCGTGAAATCGAAACCAAGGGCATTCCCATACGCGGTGTCGCGACTCTTCAGCGGCTGAAAGTTGCTTCCACCGAACGCATTGACGTCGCTGCCATTGTCATAGGTGAAGCGGTAAAACATCTGCGCTCGCGAAGAAAGCCTGTAATCGAGGCGGGCCCCCACTTCGGTCTCGTGAAAGGGAGCGCGATAGCTTCCATTAAGAATATCGAAGGGCGGATTGAAGACCGCCGGGGCATCAAGATCCTGCTTGAGATATTCTCCCGACAAAAAGTAGAACAGCTTGTCTTTCTTCCAGGCGCCGCCCACATCGCCGCCGAAAAACTCGCGCGAGTAGGAATTGTCCTGGCCTCCAGGAAGGGCGGCGCCGCCGGCGGCTTTGTCGCGAAAGTTGCCGAAAATCTGCCCATGCCGTTCATCGGTGGCAGATTTTGTGGTCACGTTTACTACTCCCGCGGACGCCAGCCCGGAAGAAAGCGGCAGCAACGACTGCCCCACTTCAATCTCCTGGATAGCGCTCATCGGAATATTGGTCGTGGTGGTGCCCACCGTTTCATCGGTAACGTCTATGCCATCCACTTCAATCCGTGACGTGCGGCCATTGCGGCCTACGATGGAAGTCGCCGAAAGCGCGCTCTTGGAGGGCGCCAGCACCGGGCCGTCCAGCACCTGCACTCCGGGTTCAAGCCGGGTCAAATCCAAAAACCCCCGGTCCGTGGGGATCTGTTCCATCTGGGCGGTATCGAACGAGCCCCGCACTTCGGCGGACTCGGTGTCGACCAGTTTCGCGGAGGGTGCAACCGTGCGCTGCAGCTTGAGGTCCCCGGTTGCGGTAGCGGACGCCTGGATCCTGATCAGAAGGTCGGCGGGCTCAAAGCCTTTCGCCGCCACATGCAGAACGTATTCTCCGGGCGGCAGGTCGCGAATGGCGTAGGTACCGGCCGGACTGGTTGTGGTTTTCGCAGCTAGTCCGGTTATCTTGTTGGTGATGGTGAGGTCGGCTCCGCTGACCGACGCGCCTTTCGGCCCCGTGACCGTTCCCGAGACGTTGCCGGTGGAGGAATCCTGGGCATAGGCCAAGGAAACAACCAGAAGAACCGCGATCGCTCCAACCCACAGACTTGACCGCCTGAAGACGGAACCGGCACAACCAGTATTGCTCGACATTCGTCTGGCTTACCTTCCTTACAGAGATTCGCACTCGCGCATCAGGCCGCTGCCCAGTTTCAGGGAAGGCAGAAGAGGGGCGCACAATGCCAGGCATTTATCCGATCAGCAATCCTACAAGACTTTCACAAGGGAATTTGTCCCGTCAACCAGTGGGTGTGGGGCGGAGACCTTTGTCCGCCGCTTTTGACCTGGACGGTGTGAGCGTCCGCCCCACACCTTCAATGCGACTTAGATGTGTAGTATCCCGTCCGGTTACGCACTCTAAATCTGGAATCAGGCGGAAGTCCCGCCACGGTTACCTGAATACGGCGGAAATCAGAATCGCTTAGCCGCTGCGAAGGATAGTACGCCAGCAGATACTGCGTGCGTAGTTCATCGCTGATCTGGCGAAATGCCTCGTCCAGCTGGGGCAATGAAGACGCGTAGAAATACTTGCCGCCGGTATCTGCGGAAAGCTGGATCAAGGCATGCTCGCCTCCAATATCGCGCCCCGCGCTGGCTTCAATCGGCACAATAATGACACTGTACAGAATTGCTTCCGCAGTCTCGGCGGCGCGCACCGCCTCCTGGTAATTCACCTTGCTCATGGTATCGCCTCCATCGGTGATCACCACCATCACCTTGCGACCCACCCTCGGCTCCAGCGCCTGCGCACCCAGAAACAGCGCGTCGTAGAGCGCGGTGGCCGAGCCCAGGCGAATCCGGTCGATGCCGCGGTCCACGACTCTCAGGTCGGAAGTGAAGGCCGTCAGTTCGCTCACCGTCTCGCTGAACTGGTAGAGCGACAGGGCATCCACCGGGCGCAGGATGGCGTGGGCGAAGCGACGCGCCGAAGTCAGTTCGAGGGGAAGGTTCCGGCGCGTGCTCAGGCTGGTGTCGATGGCCAGAACAATGGAAAGAGGCAGCGCCGATTCCTTGTCGAAGACAGCGATCTTCTGCTCCTGGCCGTCTTCTTGCAACTGAAAATTGTCTTTCTTCAGAGAAGCAATGGGCGCTCCGTGGTCGTCGGTTACGGTGACGAACACGTTCACCAGCTTGACGTCGACTTTGAATGTGGAGTCGGGCTCCTGTGCGACGGAGACCAGACTTAAAGCGAGCAGCAGACTTGCGATTGCGACCTGTTTCATCTGGGAAGGCAGGACACGTTGAGTTCTCCTGGCGCCACCGGGCGTCCATGCCAGCAAAAGCCTCATCCGTCTTTGCAGGCTCAAACGAAATCGCAAATAGGCACCACGGAGAACACAGACAAACCGGCTGGTCACTTAGATGCGCGTCCTGCGGAATGGGTGCCTTGGGCGCCGGCGATCTCATCCGGGAAGGGCTCGCCATCGGCCCAGACCGCACCGTCTTCGAAATGCTCCTTCTTCCAGATCGGCACACTGCGTTTGAGGGTATCGATAAGCCAGCGGCAGGCGTCGAAAGCAGCGGCCCGATGGGCCGACGCCACCACGATCAGAACGCTGGTTTCGCCGATTTCGAGGCGTCCCAGGCGATGGACGATAGCGACATCGCGAACCTTGAACTCCGTCAGTGCGCGTCCGGCCAATTCCTCCATCTGCCTGAGCGCCATCTCCTCATAGGCTTCGTAATCCAGGTACAAGGTGCGGCGGCTGCGGGTGTGGTTGCGAACAATTCCTTCAAAGACGGCAGCGGCTCCATCCTCCGGCCGCTTGATCGCCTTCAAAATAGAAGCACCGTCGATCACTTCGCGGACGATGGCCGCGTGCAGGCTGCGTTTCCCTCCGGACGGATCGCTAGCCCATCCCCCGCTCACTGGCGGCAGGAGCGCAACTTCGTCTCCCGGCTTCAGCCTGGTGCCGGGTCCGGAATACTCCTGATTCACCGACATGGCGAGTGACGGCGCCATCTCCTTCAACCGGGGGATAAATTGTTCATAGTGGCTGAGAACGTCCCCCGTCGTGGCGTTCTCGGGAAGGCTAAGCGAATCGCTGGGCTTCCCGGCGAGGTCTTTGAGGATGCCGAAGAATAGGACGCGGATTTGCATGAAAAACCGGTTCCCTGTTTCCAGTTCCCGGTTCCCAGTAGTCTATCGCGCAACCGGCAATTTGGCGGAGGGTTGGCAGCTAAAAGAAATTCCGCCCTGCGAAGGCATCGTTTACTGTGGTTTCGGCTTCTTGTCCTGCTGCCGTTGTTGCTCCTGTGGATGCGCCTGAGGAGCCCGGGTCTGCGCCTGCTGTCGTTGTTGCTGCCAGTTGCGGAACTTGTTTTCGTCGTCCCGCGCCTGTGCCGAGTTTCTTTCCTGCACCGGCGGTGCCGGCCTGGCCTGCGGATGTGACCAGCCTTGCGAGGCGCGACTGTTCTCGTTCTGGTTAATCCTGTCCTGCGGAGGACGTGGGACCGTCTGGCCCTCTGGACGCACCGGTTCCGCTACCCGCGGCGCCACAATAGGTTGCTGCGGACGGGCCTCTGGACGAGGCACTTCCGGACGCGCAGCCCGCTCCACTTCGGACGGGTTTAGGGGCTGTTGGGGACGCGCCACCGGCCGTATATTCACCGCCTGCCGTTGCTCGAACGGCTGTTTTGGCGGAGCCGGCCTCTGGGTCGCTACAACCTGGCGGTTCACAATCGCCTGCGGCGGTCTGAACCTTGCCGGAGCGCCTGCGCCCAGCACGCTGGCCCTTACCGGCTGCACTTGCACGCCGCGCTCGACCGGCGCATCGGCCAGCTGACGTGCGTCGAAATGTCCCAGATTGCGCGACACGGGACGCGCGTTCACGAAGGTGTCACGTGAAACCAGTGTCACTCCGTTGTTCACCCGCTGATTCACATAAGTCACTCTCGTCACGTTGCGCTGGTTCGAGTTGTAGACGTTGTAAACGTTGGTCACACGGGTGACGTTCACCACGGTATTGGTTACGTTGACCCGCTCCACATAGCCGCGGCTGCCCCTGTAATAAGGCATATAGACTTCGCCAGGAGCCAGCGGGAACCAGCCCACACCCGGACCGCCGCCGATCGAGAATCCGACTCCGTCCACAAAAGCGACCAGGGCTGGCGCGTATACCGGCCGGACCGCGACCGGCCCCGGCACCCAGCACCAGCGATTTTCTGCGTACGCCCAGCGCCCATAGTGAAACGGCGCAAAGCCCCAGGGTTCGTTGTCCACCCACGTCCATCCCCAGGGACTGATGTAGGCCCAGTGGCCTTCACGATACGGCGCCCAATCCGTAGCGACATTCGAGGGCACCCAGACTGTTCCGTAGCCGGCGACGTATTGCCAGTGACCGTAGTCGTCCAGATCTTCGTAGCCGGTCATTTCCGGTGAAACATAGTTGGCGGATTCCGCGCTGTCTTCACGATGGTCGCGCTGAAATGCCCAATTGTCGAAATCATCGGAGCTTGGCAGCTGCGCGATGTCGTAGTTCAGCTGGTCGGTGCCGGAAAAACGAGCCGATTGTCCTGCCACCACGGTGTAGGAATATCCCCCACCCGTGACTTCACCGCGGCCCGTCCAGACGCTCACATTGGTCACATTGCCGGCGCTATCGACGTCGACCCGGTACTCGCCGGTGCGCTGCAGACTGAAGGCCAGGTTGGGGGTATCCACTTCGACCAGATCCTCGTCATCGAGATGGCGCACGCGCAGGATGAGTGTGCCCTCCGACAGGCGCAGCTGCAGGGTGCGATCATCCAGATCGAGCAGCGTCATGCTGGTTTCTGGCGCCAGCCTTATCGCCGTCGAGCCCACATGCAATTCCGCGCGGGCGCCCTGGTCGGTCCAAACATTATCGCCGCTGGTCAGAGGTCGATTGGGCACAGCGTCCACCCAGTCGCCCTCCCCGCCGGGCTGAAAAGTCACCGACCCCTGCACGTAGTTCATGCGGGCTACGCGGCTGGGCGGATCCTGATCTTCGTCCTGGTCTTGCGCCCTTGACGTTACGGGAGCCTGCAGCATCAGCAATACGCCCGCCAGAGCGATTCCGACCAACTCCCTGCGGTATGTCTTCGTGTTTGGCATATTGTTCCTCGCTGCGGCCGGAAAGCGCACCGCTTTCATACAGATTAAACACCCCCCAGGGGGATTAGTTTTACACCGTCGAGCATGCGCCATCGTATTGACCCACAAGTACTTATTCAGGCAACAAAATGCCAGTTTCCGGTCTAAAAGGAAACTGGCATTTAGCGACTTCAACCTGTTGATACTAAGACAATTAGGATGCGCCTCGGGCGCTGAGCACCTTCTCGCGCTCCTCTTCGTCCTGTTTCTCCTCAGTCTGGGTGGTCGGCAGCGCTAACTCGAGCACTTCGAGAATCGTCTTCACATAGTGCACGTGAATGTTCGCGAGCTGCTCGGGAGTCAGGTCTTCTTCCACATTGGTCTTGTTTTCCGCCGGGAGAATCACATCGTGGACACCAGCCCGCTTGGCCGCCAGCACCTTCTCCTTAACGCCGCCAATGGGCAGAACGTCTCCGCTTAACGTGATCTCGCCGGTCATGGCGGTCAGGGGACGCACCGGTCTACCCGTCAGCAGCGAGACCAGGGCGGTCGCCATGGTCACACCGGCCGAAGGACCGTCCTTTGGGATCGCCCCCGCGGGCACGTGAATGTGGATGTCGTGCTCGGCGAAGAAGGTCTCCTGAATCCCGAGCGTGGCCGCATTCGATCGCACCCAGGTGAGAGCTGCCTGCATGGATTCCTGCATCACCTGACCGATTTGTCCGGTCATGGTGAAGCCGCCCTTGCCCTTCATGGTGTTGGCCTCGACAAAAAGCACGTCGCCGCCCGAAGGCGTCCACGCCAGACCTACAACCACGCCGGCACGCTTCGTACGCTCGGCAATTTCGCCCTCGCTGCGCACCTTGATTCCGCCCAGAAATTCCTGGACGACTTCCCTGGTCACGATCAGCTTGTCGGTTTTGCCCTCAGCCATGCGTCGCGCCTGCTTGCGGCAAATGGTGCCGATGTTGCGTTCCAGATTTCGCACCCCGGCTTCCCGCGTGTAGTGCCGAATAATGTAGGCGACACCTTCTTCGGGAAACTCGATCTGCTCCGCGGTCACGCCGTTCTCTTCAATTTGCCGCGGAACTAGGTACTGGAACGCAATGTGGACTTTTTCTTCCTCCGTGTAACCCTGGAGTTCGATGATCTCCATGCGGTCGCGCAAGGGCTCGGCGATAGGGTCCAGCATGTTCGCGGTGGTGATGAACAGCACCTTGGAGAGATCGAAGGTCACATCCAGATAGTTGTCCCGGAAGGTGGAGTTCTGTTCGGGATCCAGAGCTTCGAGCAACGCTGAAGCAGGATCGCCGCGGAAATCGCGCCCGACCTTATCGATTTCATCGAGCATGAAAACCGGATCTTTAGTCTCAGCACGGCGGATGCCCTGGATAATTTGTCCGGGCAAGGCGCCAATGTAAGTACGCCGGTGGCCGCGAATCTCGGCTTCATCGTGCACGCCGCCCAACGAGATGCGGACGAATTTCCGTCCCAGGGCACGCGCAATCGATTTGCCCAGCGAGGTCTTGCCTACGCCCGGAGGCCCCACGAAGCACAGGATGGGCCCTTTCATTCCCGGCTTCAGGCGCCGGACCGAAAGATAATCCAGGATGCGATCTTTCACCTTCTTCAGGTCGTAGTGATCGGTGTCGAGAATTTCCTTGGCTTTCAGAATGTCGACTTCGCCGCCGGAGGTTTTTGCCCAGGGCAGCGCCGCCAGCCACTCCACATAATTGCGGGTGACGGAATAGTCCGCGGCCATGGGGGACATACGGGCCAGGCGGCCCAGTTCCTTCAGGGCCTCTTTCTTGACCTCGTCGGGCATGCCTGCGTTGTCGATTTTCTGCTTGAGTTCTTCGGTGTCGCGCGCGCCTTCATCCTGCTCACCCAGTTCCTTCTGGATGGCTTTCATCTGCTCGCGCAAATAATATTCGCGCTGCGTCTGCTGTACCCGGTCCTGAACTTCGGACTGAATCTTGTTGCGCAGCTGCTGAACTTCCAGTTCCTTGGCCAGATGCTGATTAATCTTCTCCAGGCGTACGCGAACGTCGGTGGTTTCGAGCGTGTCCTGCTTGTCCGCCGTAGAAAGGGATGGCAACGAGGAGGCAATGAAATCCACCAGGCGGCCCGGTTCGTCGATGTTCATGGCCACGGTGGAGAGTTCGTCCGACAATGTCGGCGAGCCGGCCACGATCTGTTGGAACAGGGTAAGAACGTTCCGCTGCAGCGCTTCTACCTCAGAACTCTTCGGCGGGATGGACTCGGGCACCGAATCCACCCGGCCACGCATGAAGGGCGTGAGTTGAGAAAATTCGGTGAGTCGCACGCGCTCCAGGCCTTCGGCAAAAACGAACAGGCTCTGGTTGGGCATCTTGACTACTTTGTGGACGACCGCCAGGGTTCCCACTGTGTAAAGGTCGCTGGCCTGGGGGGCATCGACGCGAGCTTCGCGTTGCGCCACCACCACGATGGTCTTGTCCTCGCCCAGGGAATTGATGAGTTGAACCGAACTCTCCCGGCCGACGGTCAGGGGCAGCACGGCGTGAGGGAAAAGTACCGTATCCCGCACCGGCAGGATAGGCAGAATCCCGGTTTCTTCTTCTTTTGGCTTGGTATTGCGCTCAGTGCGCGTTTTTTCTGCCATATTTCACCTTGAGTGACTTGTGCTCAAGTTTTGATGACATAAAGGCCCGGAAGGATGCAGCCTCCACCATTCCTTCGAAAGTAGTTGGATTCTAACCCCTAGGCCAGAGGTTTGTACCCAATCGAAGGTGCTGAGACCGTTTAGTGACTGTTTAATGCCTGAAACGGGACTTTCTGCGTGTGGGGCATGCGCTCTCGCGCCGCCCCACGCCGACAGGCCTCAGGCCGCGGGATAAACTCCGAGCACTTTTACCAGGTCGGCTACCTCGCCCAGATGGCGCAAGGCATTCCGGGCAGGCGCATCGTCTCCGCGAAGAAAGTCCGCGTAGAACACATATTCCCACGGCCGCCCGCGCAAAGGCCGCGACTCGATTTTCGTCAGGCTGATGTCGCGCAGCGCGAACACCGCCAGCGCCTTGAACAGCGCCCCCGCAATGTTTTTTACACTGAAGGCAATCGAAGTCTTGTTCGCGCCAGGGAGAACGCGCCGCGTCTTGCGGATTAGAAAAAAACGGGTAAAGTTGCGTTTGTCGTCTTCAATGCCGGCAGCCAGAATATGCCCGTGATAGGCCTTCGCGGCCTGCGCGCCTGCGATTCCGGCTGTATCCCGCAATCCGCTTTCGATCACATGCTTGACGCTGCCCGCGGTGTCGTAAAACGGAGTCGGTTGAATTTTCGGGTTACGGGCGAAGAAGTCGCGGCATTGCTCCAGGGCCACGGGATGCGAGTACGCCCGGCGCAAGTCGGCGCGCCGCACTCCGGGCGGCGCGATCAGATTGTGCACGATCCGCAAGCGGAATTCCCGCTCGATGAAAACCTTGCGGGCCAGCAAAAGATCGAAATGCTCGGTCACGGAACCGGCCAGCGAATTCTCGATCGGAATCACCGCCGCGGTCGCCGAACCGCTCTGCACCCGGTCGAAGACCTCGACTGAGCGCGTGCAAGCCACGATGTCGCAGCCTGGGACCATGCGTCGAGCCGCTTCGTGACTGAACGAGCCTGCCTCTCCCTGGATGGCGATTCGCATTTTCCCGCTGGCTGTCATGGAGAGCAACTTAGCTGGCTACGGCGGCGAAAGCAAATCTTTCTTCAGTACGAACGCGTCCACCCCATTCGAATAGTAACGTGGCAGGGTCCCGATCACGGTGTAGCGATGCCGTTTGTAAAAAGAGAGGGCCGCTTTATTGTCGACGGCGGATTCAAGAATCAGGGCATGGCAGTGAGCGGCGCGCAATCGGTCCTCGCTGGCTTGAAGCAATTGAGATCCGATCCCCCTGGTACGAGCCTGGGGAATAACATCGATGGTGATGACGTGGCCGATGCCACGGCTCCCGGTTTCGGCAACGATGAATCCCACGGTAATAGCCGAGGATCGGTCCTCAGCCGGATTTCCGTTCAGGGTGCCGGCGTTACCGACCTCGGAGGAATCGGCCACCAGGGCGAAAGCGCCGGGTCGCCGCAGATAGGTAGAAAGTTCCAGGCGGCTGTATGAGATGCCGGGGGCAAAACACTGCTGGTCGATGCGCCACAGGGTCTCGAATTCCTCGTGCCGGAAGTCTCGCAGGGCAAATTTCACGGATTGATTGTAGTCGGAGCCGGGGGAGGGCCCCTTCGGGTTTACCCGGTCGCAGGAAGCCTGTGATAAAAGGTGGAGGAACCTGTTGCGGTACTTGCGTCACAAGTCGTAATATTTGCAATGAGGCCCTTGTGGGACGCCTGATGCTCATTGACGCGCTCAGTGCGGTCATTCTACTCGGGGTGTGGTTTTTTTATTTTTTCCGCTTTAACCGCCGCAAAGGCGCCCTGGCCCTGCGCTGGGTCGAAGCGGCCTGTTCGAGCAAAGGCCAAATGCTGGATGCGCGCTGGCTGGGCATGACCCTGCTTCAGGCCAGGTTCGGCTTTAGCGCACACTGGTTTGACAATGCCCGCGTCACCATTCGTTTGCGACCGCGCCCCATCCCCTTTAACTGGTTTGTAAGTATCTGGAACCGGCAAAAAGAAACCCTTACTTTTGAAGCCGACCTGGACTGCGCACCCGCTTTTCATCTTGATGTGTTCCGTCATCGCTGGTTGTCCCAAGGTCACAGTCACTTATCCTCCCAGCCCCGCGAATGGTCCGTCTCTCACCCCGGGCCGGTGGTTCTTACCACCCGAACCCGCTGGACCCAGGAACTCTCGCCGGTGGTTAACACACTGATGACCGCCCGCGGACATAACCTGATCAGCGTTCGTTTCCGTTCCGAATCGCCTCACATTGCAGCCACGGTTCCCCTGGAAGCTTTATCCGACGAGCAGGCCGCTGCCGGATTTTTGAGTGTGCTTCGGGAACTTGCAGCCGGAGCATCGGCCTCCCGCCAATAGCGCTCATAACCATCCAAACAACCGCGAATCGGCCGCGTTGACTTGCAGGAATGTGCAGCCTACCATGACCCATCGGCCAGGGAGTTCCTATGCTGGGCCAAGTAATTTCTCACTACCGGATCGAAGAAAAGCTGGGCGGCGGCGGCATGGGAGTGGTCTACCGCGCCCAGGATCTTCGCCTGGGTAGGAGTATCGCCCTCAAGTTTCTCCCCCCGGAACTGGTGCGCGATCCCCAGGCCCTGGAGCGCTTTCAGCGCGAGGCCCGTGCCGCCTCCGGCCTCAACCATCCCAACATTTGCACCATCCATGAAATTGACCAGTTCGAGGGGCAGCCTTTCATCGTGATGGAGTTGCTCGAAGGCAACACCCTCAAGCACATGATTACGGGCAAACCGCTGTCGAGCCTGCAAATTCTCGAAATCACGCTCCAGATTGCGGATGCGCTGGAGGCTGCGCATGAGTCAGGGATCATCCACCGCGACCTCAAGCCGGCGAATATTTTTCTGACCAAGCGCGGCCAGGCCAAGGTGCTGGATTTCGGTTTGGCCAAGCTGGTGCCGGCGCCGCGCAAAATCTCCGAGGAAGTCGGAGTCTCCGCTCTTCCCACCCTGAGTGGCATTGAGCATTTGACCAGCACCGGGGTGGCCCTGGGCACGGTCGCATACATGTCGCCGGAACAGGCACGTGGCGAAGAACTGGACTGTCGCAGCGACCTTTTTTCTCTGGGGGCGGTTTTTTATGAAATGGCCACCGGACGGCTCGCCTTTGGAGGCGGAACCACGGCTGTAGTTTTCGAGGCCATCCTCAACCGCGCGCCTTTGTCGGCGACGCGGGTAAATCCCGAGCTGATTCCGGATCTGGGCTGGATTATTTCGAAGCTGCTGGAGAAAGACCGCAAGTTACGCTACCAGTCCTCCGCCGAGCTGCAAGCCGATCTCAAACGGGTCAAGCGGGATACGGAATCCGCCGGGGTTCCCACCTTCGTGCCGACGAAGGGTTCGACGATCCACTGGCGGAAACCCGCGATCATTGCTGCCGCCATAGTTTTCGCCCTCCTGCTGGTGGCTGTTTTGCTGCCCCACCGCTGGCGTGATCGATGGTGGGGCGGTGGAGATCACATTCGTGCCATCGCCGTTCTGCCTTTCATCAATGTTGGCGCGGACCCTAACATCGAATACCTGGCGGACGGCGTCACCGAAGGAATTATCAGCAGTCTTTCCCGCGTCCCGGAATTGCGGGTGATGGCCCGCAGTACGGTCTTCAGTTACAAAGGGCGCGAGGTCGATGCTCAGAAAGTTGGCAAAGAACTCAACGTGGACGCCGTGCTCATGGGCCGGGTCTCGCAACGCGGCGACACGCTGATGATTCAAACCGATCTGGTGAACGTTGCCGATGGCGCTGAACTCTGGGGCGACCAGTTCAACCGCAAGGTTTCCGACCTGATCGCCGTGCAGGGAGACATCGCGAAGGAAATCTACGACAACCTGCGCCCCAGAATCGTAGGGGCGGAGGCGGTGAGTCAGGTCGCCAAGCACGACACCGAAAGTCCTGAAGCTTACCAGCTCTATCTGCAGGGTCTCTTTTATTGGAACAAGTGGACGGAAGACGGTTTCAGGAAGGCGACCGATTACTTCAATCAGGCGGTGGAGAAAGATCCGCACTACGCCCAGGCCTACGCCGGTCTGGCCGATACTTACAATTTTCTTGGCGAGTCCGGATACACTGCGCCGCAGCAGGTTTGGCAAAACGCCAAATCGGCTGCCATGCAGGCGGTGAAACTGGATGACACTCTGCCCGAGGCGCACATCTCGCTGGGATTGGTGCGGGAGAGTTATGACTGGGATTGGCCGGGAGCCGAGTCTGAATTCAAACGGGCGATCGAGCTGAATCCGAACTATGCTTCTGGCCACCAGTGGTACGGCGATTTTCTGACCCGCATGGGCCGCTTTGATGAAGCCCGGATCGAGTTGAAGAAAGCTCAGGAACTCGATCCCCTCTCGCTCCTCACCAATACCAGCCTCGGCCGCCTGCTTTACTTTACCCGTCAGTATGACGATGCCGCAGCGCAGTTGAGGAAAACCCTGGATATCGACCCGAAATTCGTGCCTGCACAACATGCCATCGAAGCGGCATACGCACAAAACGGGCAATTCAAGGAAGCCATTGGCGAACGGCAGAAGGTGCTGACGCTCTCCGGCAATCCCGACCTGGCGGCGTCTATTGGCGAGGATTTCAATGCTTCAGGCTATCCCGGGGTAATGAAGAGTTGGCTGGAAGGCTTGAAAGAAGTATCCAAGCGCGGATACGTTTCGTCCTACAACATCGCCCAGATTTATGCCCGGCTGGCCGACAGGAACCAGGCGCTGGCGGCGCTCGAACTGGCTTACAACCAGCGCGACAGCAATCTTACTTACGTCAAGGTCGAACCGGCCTTTGACGACCTTCGTTCAGACCCCAGATTCCAGAAAATAGTGCACCAGCTTGCGCTTCCCCAGTAAAAAGAGTTCATGTAGTTACAGAGGGACTGCCTGGCGGGCAAGGTACTCGTCCATGGACGGGTCCGGTCCGATGTAGTGAAAGGCTTCGGCGTAGTCGAGACCGTATTTCTGGCCCTCGGGACGATCCTTAATTTCAACCGCCATCTGGGTGAACTGGTCGACGGCGGCACTGTCGGCGGCGGACAGCGCCGGCACCCGCTGTTTCCGTTCAACCAGAGAAGCGTTCAGCTCCTTGATCATGTGGGTCATCATGGTCCGGCATGCCCTCAGGCAAGCCAGTTTAGTTTTTATCGTGGGGCCAATATCCACCACGCGATTCACCAGCTGCGGGCCTCGCGCGAAATAGTATTTCTCAGACACGCTGTGCGGCTTTAACCCTGCGGCAAAGTGTTCCGGCATGTCCAGGTGCCCGCCTGACATCCAGCAGGCGGCTTCCACCGCCTGGGCGGTGACATAGTGATCCGGATTCTCCTCGTAGTGTCCCCAGGGATCGTAGCTGAAGATAGTGTCGACCTTCAGCAGGCGAAACAGGAAGATCAGGCGGGCGCGGATTTCCGTGCGCGCCACATCGTCCATGCGATGGTTTCGATAACTGAGATCAAACATCTGCTTCAGGCCGGATGCCTGGAGAAAATCCTTGGCATCCCGCTCGTTGCCGAGCACGGTTTCGCCCAGAGTGAGGTCGTAGGAATCTTTTTCGTCGTTGCTGGTGCGGATGAAATATCCGGTATAGCCCTCCTGCAGGAGTTTGCTCACGGTGCCGCTGGCAAAAAACGGCCCATCATCCAGATGAGGCGTGATCAGGGCCAATACCTTCCCCTGGTGGGGCGTTCCAGATACGGCCCGCTCGATGACGATATCCTGAGCGGGCAAGGTGTGAGAGGGCAATTGCGGCGCACCAAGTAAGCCAGTCACGAGAGCCCCTTTGAAGAAGTCACGCCGTTCCACTGAACCATTCCTCCATGCTCCGGCGCGGACTCAGCGCAACGGATAGCCAGCTTCGCCCGGCAGGCGGCCGTCGACTCGCACCACCTTCGTTCCCGGCTTCACGTCCTTGCTGTCGACGAATGCGATCGCCCCTGGAATGGCGGTAAGCAACTGGTTGGCCATGTCATTCGAGTAGACCACTTTGGGCGCAGTGGCCGACTCCGCCCGGAAGATCTTCGCAATCCAATATTGTTTGAACTGCGATTCAGACATCTGGTAGATGATCTTCAGAACCACGTCCCGCTCCCGGGCCACGGGCGCACGAATCAGCAGAACGACGGGGATGTTGGTGCTCCAGTATTGACGGTCGCCAAGGAAGACCTTGCGCACCTCAGCCAGACTCAGATTACTGATCGGTGTGTCCGGGTTTACCACCACAGCGATGTCAACATCATGGCGCTGAGCCGCCAAAGGGTGAGCCAGGGCCAGGCAGAGGCAACTGAGAGCAACGATTCGGGAAGCGAATTTGCAATGGGTTCTCATGTGCGTGTCAGAAGGTAAACGCAGTCTGGAAAAATGCCCCGTTCACGCGGGGCTCGTCCACCCCATGACGGCTGTTGCGGTATTCGCCCTTGAACGCCGCATAATTCGTAATATCGTATCGCACCCCAAGCGTCGATCCTGAAAGATCCAGCACATTCAGCAGCGTAGGGTCGTCTTCCGGCTTATGAATATACTCATACCGATAATACGGCTTCCATTTGCTTTGCTGCCAGGGCAGTCGGTACGCGACCTGCACGTAGTATGCCTGGCTGTCCCAGGTATTGCTGGTCAGTTCGTCGCGATGATGAACGTTGGCATATTCGGCCAGGAATTCCGGCTTTTCCTTGGTCCAGACCACGTCCGCGGCGGTGATCCATTCACCGAAATTCTGGCCCGGTTCCGGAGTGAGTTTGTCGCGATAAACCGATGCCCCGACCTGAAGACCGTAAAACCGGGCCGGCCGCGCATACACGTTGGCCACCCAGGCCCGGTTGTCGTTCGAATCGCCGGCGTCTCCAGACGTGCTCAGGAGCGACGAGCGCCCGTTTCCCAGTCCCACGTTGTATCCCAGGCCCAGGCCCCCGGACGGGATATTTCCTTCCGCCTCAATGCCCACAAAGTGGGTGGGAATAAATGTTCCGCCAAATTTCACCATCTCCGGCCGGGCGATAGTGGTCTGCAGCCAGGCGCCGTGGTGGAACGCCGCATTCCAGTAGCCGATCGGAGTGTGGTATTTGCCGAACGAGAGTTTGAAGTAGTCGTTGTAGTCGTAACGGATGATGGTGCGTTCCACGCTCAGAGCGTACCCAGTGGGCTGCGCCGTGAAACTGACTTCGCCGAAGTAGCTGACCTTTTCCGACAGAGGCGAGGCGAAGTGCAGAACGAACTGGCCCAGGTTGAAGCCGCTGATCGATCCTTTCTGATCGGTGGCGGAGAAATCGACGTCTCCGAATCCTCTGATTTGAAGGTTTGGAAAGCGTCTTTCCGTGTCGCGAATCTCCCCCATGGTGGCATGCTCTTCACCGGGCATCGCGGCCCGGCCCGGCGCCGGGGTGGTTACTGCGATCGAGGGGACAGGGGCCGTCGCAGCCGGGCTGGGCGCAACTTGGCTGGGCACGACTTGGATGGGCGCGACTTGGCTGGGCGCAAGCTGGCCAGCCTCTTTCTGGCGGTCACGCTCTTCCAGTTGGTCGATCCGGTTTTCCAGTTGCTGAATGCGGTCAAGCAGACTCTGCACCGAGGGCTCGGCTGCTGCGGCCGACATCTGGGCCGGCGGTGGCTGGGGCGGCGGCGAAGAAGACTGCGCCAGCAACGCACTGGTAATCAATGAGAACGAAAGCAGCAGAAGCCCGCGAGAGCCCATAAATCGCCTCCTGAAACTGGAACGCGTGCCCGCACGCGTCTTCCTGCACATTGTTATGGAAAGGTCCCGGAATTTCAGCCGCTTAGTCTAGTACGGTGAGGCTTTTTGTCCAAGCACGGATTATCGGCATCGATGGATTGCATGCCGCGCGGTGGAAAGAGGGCAGGCATCCTTGACGGAAGAGCCTGCAAACGGCTGTCGCTGCGCAGATTCGTGACTGCCGGTTTGTGCTAGAGTCGGAAAGTTCATGGCTGCTCCCACCGTCTCCACCGAAAATCTGACGCGGCGTTTCGGAAATCTCGTGGCCGTCGAAGACGTGAACCTGAGAGTAGAGGCAGGCCAATTTTTCGGCTTTCTGGGCCCGAATGGCGCGGGCAAATCCACCACCATTAAGATGCTGACTGGCTTGCTTGCCCCCACCTCGGGACGAATCCAGATCCTTGGCCTCGATCTGGTTACCAATATGGTGGAGGTGAAACGCCAGATCGGGGTAGTGCCGGAGGGCATGGCACTATTTGGAAGACTGACCGGATCCGAATATTTGAATTTCGTGGGCCGCATGTATGGTCTGGACCGCGAGACGGCGGCCCAGCGCGCGGCTGAACTGCTCGACTTCATGCAGCTCACCGACCAGCCTAAAGCGCTGGTCACGGACTACTCACATGGCATGCAGAAAAAGCTGGCCCTGGCCGCAGCCGTGATTCACGGGCCCAAGGTTCTGTTTCTGGATGAACCCTTCGAAGGCGTGGATGCCATCGCCGCCGGCACTCTGAAGACCATGTTGCAGCGCATGATCGCGCGCGGCGCAACCGTCTTCCTGACCTCGCACGTGCTCGAAATTGTGGAGCGATTGTGCAGCCATGTCGGCATCATTCATCATGGGCGACTGGTGGCGCAAGGCTCGATGGAGGAACTGCGGGCAGGAGTGGAAGCACGGGCCTCCGACCTTCCCATTGCGTCTGGCAGGTCTCCCGGCGAGAAGCTGACCCTGGAAGAGATCTTCCTCCTTCTCGTGGGCGGATCGCGACCCGATGGCCAGGAATTATCCTGGCTGGGTTAGAACTACGAACGAATAACTACGAATGGCAGGACAGGAATGACATCGGAGACTCAGAGTCTGGCTTTGCCATCCCGCCAGCAACTGGCGGCAGTAGCCGGACTAAGGTGGCAAATCTTTGTTAACTCCCTCCGATCCTTTCGCGGCCGGCTGGAACTGGCTTCGCGGATCTTCATCGGCCTGGCTTTTGTGGCGGGCGGAGTCGGCGGCGCCGTCGGTCTGGGCGGGGTGGCCTGGTTTCTGGTCTTGCAAGGCAATGCGCAATGGCTCGGCATCCTGCTCTGGCCTGTGTTTCTGTTTTGGCAGCTCTTTCCATTGATGTCGACACTTTTTACGCAAAATGTCGAGTCCTCGAATCTTCTCCGTTTCCCGCTCACCTACCGTTCATACTTTCTGATCCGCCTGGCTTACGGCTCACTGGACCCGACCACCGCTGTTGCGAGCCTTTGGCTGCTGGGAATCGACATCGGGATCGGGCTCGCCCGGCCGGGCGCGCTGGCCTGGGCCACCCTCGTGCTCCTGACCTTCGCCCTGGTGAATATCGTTCTTGCGCGCATGCTGTTCGCCTGGCTGGAGCGCTGGCTGGCCCAGCGGCGCACCCGTGAAATCATGGGCATTTTTTTCTTTCTCTTTATCCTGAGTTTTCAGCTGATCGGACCCTTGATCACAGCCTACGAACATCAATTTCGGCCTGAAACCAGATTTATGGGTCGGAAATTTTCCAACGCGCAGCGGCCCCTGCCTCCGGGCCTGGCTGCGGCCGCTATCGCGGGAGCGATTGAGCAGCAGCCCGGATCGGCTCCGCTCTCCACCGGCATGGTCTCGTTTGTGCTGCTCGGGTGCTATGGAATTGGGTTCCTCTGGCTGCTGAATTTTCGTCTGCGGGCCGAATATCGCGGCGAGAACCTCAGCGAGTCGGCGGGACGCAATGCCCGTGCCAGGGGGCTTCCCGCCCTCCGCCCAGGCTGGAACTTGCCGGCACTGTCTGGACCGGTGGCCGCGGTCTTCGAAAAAGAGTTGCGCTACCTGAGTCGCAGCGGTCCGATGCTGTTCACTCTCATCGTGCCCCTGTTCATGCTGGCGGTTTTTCGCAGTTCAGGCAGGAATGAGGGCCTGTTAGGGTATGCTCCCGGGCTTACCTTCCCACTGGGGGCTGCTTACTCTCTGCTCCTGCTGACCAATCTCTCCTATAACAATTTTGGCGCGGATGGCAGCGGTACCCAGTTCTTCTTCGCTTCTCCGGTTCGATTCCGGCAAATCATAATGGGCAAGAATTTGGCGCACTCGGCCGTTTTTGCACTGGAAGTCGTACTGGTGTGGGTAGGAACCTGTTTGCTCTATCGGCCGCCAGCCATCGGCGTGACTCTGGCCACGCTGGCCGGTGTTCTTTTTGTCCTGCCGGTTGACCTGGCCGCCGGAAACCTGTTCTCGATTTATTCTCCCACTCGGATAGAAGCAGGTGTCTTTGGAAGACAACGGGCTTCCCTGAGCACGGTGTTGGCCAGTTTCGGAATTCGAGGCGCGCTGTTCGGCGTTGGGGCGGTCATGCTTTGGCTATTCGGCAGCCATGGAAATGCGTGGGTAAAACTACCGATCTTTCTGCTGCCGGCGGTCTTCGCCTTCGCAGTCTATGCTTTTGCTCTGGATCGCGTCGACGCTATCGCCCTGAACCACAGGGAAAATTTCATTTCAAATCTTGGACGCCGCCCGTAGACGCTGACCCCAGCCCTTCATTTTTCCGGCTCGGCCACGAAGCGGTAGCCTACGCCGCGAACGGTCAAGAGGTGCCGCGGTGCGGAGGGGTCGTCTTCGATGTAGCGCCGCAGGCGAACGATGAAATTGTCGATCGCGCGAGTGTCAGTGTCTTCGTGCAGCCCCCAGACTTCTTCGAGAATCCCCTTGCGGGAGACGACACGCCCCTCATTTCGGACGAGATGGCGGAGCAGTTCGGCTTCCATCAGAGTCAACTGGATGGTGTTTCCGTTCACTGTCAACTGCAGCTTTCCGAAGTCGATGGTACGGCCGTCGAACGAGAACACCTCGTATTCCGTGGGACCGCCAGCCGGCGCGGGGACTGGACTCTGCCGCATCCATTCCCGGCGCCGCAGCAGGCCCTGCAATCGAGCCAGCAGGATGGGAAGTTCGAAAGGCTTGGGAAGATAGTCGTCGGCGCCTGAGGCGAATCCTCTGAGGACATCTTCCGGGCGGCCGCGCGCGGTGAGCATGAGCACCGGGACAAATTGTTTGGCAGCCCGCAATTCCGCAATCACCGCGAACCCGTCCTTTCCGGGCAGCATGACGTCGAGCACTACCGCATCGAAGTCAACGCGGTCGCCCGATTCCGCTTGGTTCAAAAGCAAATCCAGGGCGTGTTCGCCGTCGCCCACAACAGCGACCGAGTGTCCCTCAGCCTCCAGGTTGAACTGCAGGCCTTTGGCCAGGTGAGCTTCATCCTCGACAATCAGAACATGACTCATGCAGATCTTTCACCAGGCAACTACAAGTTGACCCGGGGGAGTTCCAGAACCACCGTGCTGCCCCGTCCTTCTCCTTCGCTTTCGGCAAACACCCGGCCGCCATGCTTCCGTGCAATGGCCCGCACGATAAAAAGACCGAGGCCCGTTCCCTTTACATGACTCAGCGAACGGTTGGAGACACGGTAAAAGCGTTTGAAGATTCGCTTCAGCTCTTCCGCCTTGATCCCTACTCCCCGGTCGCGGACGCTCACCGTTACCCGCTTCTCGTCTGGCGTCTCGAGGCGTACCAGAATTTCCACATGATCGCCGGAATACTTGACGGCGTTCTCGAGTACGTTTGAAACCGCGGCCCGCAGTTCCTCGGAATCGCCCAGGACTCCCGCGGTCGGTCCGTGGCTGACCGATTGCTCATAGCGCAGAGATTCAGGCTCCAGGTGATGGCTGGCGCGAGCGACGTCCACGCATTCGCGAACCAGGCCGCTGAAGTCCACGGGCACGCGCCGGTCCTGCTTCTTGTGTCCCGCCTCTCCCGCCTTGAGCACCTGGCTCACCGTGCCCATCAGGCGATCGGTATCGTCCAGCATCAGGCGGTAAAACTCGTGGCGCTGGGTTTCATCGACGTCGCGATGCTGCAAGGTTTGCAGATAAAGCCGGATGGAGGCAATGGGCGTTTTCAGCTCGTGGGTAACGGCATTGATAAAGCTGTCATGCTGTTCGTTGCGGCGAATTTCACGCACCAGGAAACTGGTATTTACGATGAGCCCGGCGATCAGCAGGGCAAAAAACACGACGCCGAGGAAAAGCAGTACGCCTTCACGCCAGTTGAGGATGATCCAGCCGACATTCAGTCCGACCGCCAGCAGCACCAGGCAAACGCCGAGCACGACGAAGAAGGCGATGGCCCTGCGGCGGCTGCTGATGCGCATGGCAGGATTCTACCGCGAGCGGGCAGGTATGGGGCGGACGGCCTGGCTCGCAGCCGTTGAAGCAGGGTTGAGGTGAAGTTGACGCTCGGACAGAAGTGTTTTGACCAAGTCAAAAATCAAAGTCAAAACCGGCGCGCGAGGGCGCCCGCCCCACATATAACTTAGATGGAGACCAGTTCCGCCTGGGCAGTTGCCGGCGCTTCCTGTTCCTCTTCCTGCCGGCGCAGTTCTGAGAGCTTCACCCGGTAAACCTGTTTGGCCAGCCCCAGCTTGGTCAGGGCCCAGATGCCATACCAGTTGAAATCGATTTCATACCATTTCAAACCGTGGCGGGCCGAAACCGGGTGGGCGTGGTGGTTGTTGTGCCAGCCTTCGCCAAAAGTGAGCAGGGCCACCCACCAGCTGTTGGTGGAGAGGTCGCGGGTAACAAAACGCCGCGAGCCCCAGCTGTGCGTTGCCGAATTTACCAGCCAGGTGGTGTGCAGTCCGATCACAGTCCGGAAGAAAACGCCCCACAGAAGGAACGGCAGGCCGCCAATTGCGAACAGCACCACGCCGAGAACAATCATGGGGACGTAGTGATATTTCGTAATCCAGACATGGAATCTGTCTTTGGCAAGATCGGGAACATAACGCGCCAGCGTGGTCGTGTCATGGTGCATCGACTTGCCGGTCAGGATCCAGCCCATGTGCGCCCACCACTTGCCATCGCGGGGAGAATGGGGATCGCCTTCCTGATCGGAATGCTGGTGGTGGATGCGGTGAGTTGCGACCCAGAAAATAGGTCCGCCTTCGAGCGCCAGCGTGGCGCAGGTGGTCAGCACATATTCCACCCACTGGGGAGTTTTGTATCCGCGATGAGTGAGCAACCGGTGATAGCCCATGCCGATGCCCAGGCTGCCTGAAACCCACCACAGGAACATCGAAACCAGGAAAGCTTTCCAGGTAAAGAAAAACAGAGCCGCGATGGCGCCCACGTGGAACAGGCCCATAAAAATCGCAGTTACCCAATTGATTTCATCGTCTGCCGCCGCTTTCCGATCCAAAACCTGGAGGTCTATGGCCATGTGCTCTTTTCCTGTCCCCGGTAATTAGCTTCCAGTAATTACGTTAGCAGGCTGGGAAATTAACGCGTGTAAAACTTCTGTAATAGAAGATCGACAGGCTGTTACGGAGGTACTAGCACGACAGACCCGAATATGGCAGACGTCGCAAACTCCCGAGATGAGCCCAGAAATCTCGACAATCAATCACCGGACAATCAATCACCGGACAACCCGGGCGGTATTCACCACTTCCGCAGTGCGCGGGCGAGTCGCCCGCGGCCACACACTTCCCCCACGGGCCCCGGAATCAGGCCGATGCGCCCTTTACTTCTACCCCTGCCCATTTCTCCAGCAAGGTAAGGGTTGCGGCGTAGTCCAGATCCTGGTGTCCATCTTCGGTGGCCATTTCGTAGATTTCTTCCACGGTTTCGAGGGCGGGCAGTTTGACCCGAACCTCCTTGGCAGCCTCGAGCGCGAGGCGAATATCCTTGTGCATCAGACGCAGAGGAAAATTAGGGGCAAAATCACGTTTGAGCACGAAGGGTGCCTTGTAGTCCACAACTCCGGAGCGAATCATGGAAGCCTGAATGACCGGCAGCAATCGCTCGACATCCACTCCCAGCTTGGTGGCCAGAGTCAGCCCTTCGGCGAAACCTTCGTAAATAAGCGCAATCTGCAGATTCATGGCCAGTTTCGCGGCCTGTCCCTTGCCGGTTTCTCCCATGCGGAAAAATACCTTGCCCATGGCGGCAAATAGCGGCTTCAGGGATTCGATGACGGCTTCGTCTCCGCCCACAATGAAAATCAGGGACCCCGACTCCGCTGCTACTTTCGATCCCGTCATGGGCGCATCCACGTAGCGCACCCCGCGTGCTCCCAGGCGTTCGGCGAATTTACGAGTCGCCGAGGGTGAAATCGTGCTCGAGTCAACCACGGTCATGCCTTCGGCCAGTGATTGCTCGGCTCCTTGTGGTCCGAAGAGAACGCTCTCCACCGCACTGGTGTCGGAAACGCACATCCATACCACTTCCGCTCCCTGTGCGGCATCGGACGGCGAGCTCGCGCTTCGCGCCCCCTCGACTCCCTTGCCTGCGGTACGGGTCCAAACCGAAACCTCATGGCCCGCCTTGACCAGATTGGACGCCATGGGCCGTCCCATAATTCCCAAGCCTAAAAAGGCAACACGCATCCTGATTCTCCCCCTGACGACATTGATGATTACAACCAGAGATTAGAACCGACGGCAGCAACCAGGGTCAAGGTAATCCCGCACGCAATGTTTTAAAATTGGATGCAGCAGCGGCCGGCAGCGCGTCCAGGGGCCGCACTGGTGCTATGCTGGCGGAACGTGCTCGATCCGGCGGCGCTATGAATCGGGACAGATGTTAAAACATACGCTAAAGAATCGCGCTCTTCGCAAACGCGCCCGGCAGTTTGGCAGCCTGGTAAGAAAATCCGCGGTCACCCCCAGGACCGGCCACACCCACAAGCCGAAGCTGGTGACCAATGGCGAGATGGGAGTGACCTTCATCGGTCATTCAAGTTTCTTTCTTCAGGTTGGCGACCAGAACATTGTGATCGATCCCAACTTTGCGCGCTGGCTCTTCGTTCTCAAGCGCCTGCGGCAGCCGGGCCTGAAGGTTCGCGATCTTCCCCCCATCGACCTGGTGCTGGTGACGCACGCCCACTTCGACCACTTGCACCGGCCGTCCTTGCGGGCGATCGTCCAGCAAACCAAACGCCGTCGCGGGGTGGCCCCTACGATTCTGGTGCCGCATCATGTCTTCGATCTGGTTTCCGACCTCGGGTTTGAAAACGTGGTGGAACTGGACTGGTGGAACAGCTATCGCCATCGCGATCTGACCGTCACCCACGTGCCCTCGCGGCACTGGGGAGCGCGGGTCATTGAGGACTCACACCGCGGATATGGCGGCTACGTGCTGCGCGACCATAAGCATTCGATTTATCATGCCGGCGACACGGCATACTTTTCCGGCTTCCGCGAGATTGGGCAGCGCCTGGCGCCGGAACTGGCGCTCCTGCCGATCGGCGCCTACAACCCACCGGCCTTCCGCAACGTTCACACCAGCCCGGCGGATGCCATGCGGGCATTTTTCGATCTGAATGCGCGCTGGATGGTGCCCATGCATTACGGCACTTTCCAGCTCTCCCACGAACCCATGGAGGAACCGCTGCAATTACTGGAGAAAGAAGCCAGGGCCGCGGGGATTGAGGACCGGGTTTTCGTGCTGGAAGAAGGCGTGACCAGGTTCTTCTAACGCCGTGTGCGGCGGAAAAGAGTGTCGCCACAGGCTCAATAAGCGAGGAGAACTCTCAAGTCGCGCAGATTATTCCCCGTAGGCCCGGTCATAAGGACCTCACCCAACGATTGAAAAAACGGGAAGGCATTGAAACTGGCCAGAGCAGCCGCCGGATCGAGTCCGCGGAAGCGGGCGCGTTCCAGGGTGCTGCCGTCGACGATCGCTCCCGCGGCTGGGCTGTTGCCGTCGATGCCGTCGGTTCCCGCGCTCAGCACGGTGATGGCTTCACCGGAGATTCTGGCGGCACAAGCCAGGGCCAACTGCTGGTTGCGTCCACCGGTGCCATTGCCTTCCACCTTCACCGTGACCTCACCGCCTGAAATCAGGCAGGCGCGTTCAGACCTCCGGCGCACCTGGCGTAAGCGTTCGAGAAGATAGTCCGCCGCCCGGGCGTAGTCCCAGTCATCGCAGCGGTTGTCTATTTCCACGCTGAATCCGTGGCGCTGGGCCTCGGCTTCCGCAGCATCCAGCAGCGAAGCGTTCGACAGCAAGGTCCACCAGCGCGAGCGGTGGAAGGCCAGATCTTCGGATTTTGGAGTCTCCTCCAGGGCATGGCGTTCAAACAGCTCGCGCACGGAATTCGGAAACTGCTCCAGCATGCGGTATTTTTCAACGACGGCGTAGCAATCCGCAACGCTGGTGGAATCGGGCATGGTCGGTCCCGAGGCCAGGGCATCGGGAGTGTTATCGGGCACGTCGGAGACCAGCAACGAAACCTGCTGAGCCCCGGAGGCAGCCAGAGCCAGTCTCCCGCCCTTGACCGCGGAGAGGTGCTTGCGGACGGTGTTGATTTCTGCGATCGGGGCCCCGGAGAGCACCAACGCCCGGTAAGTATGAA
Source organism: Terriglobales bacterium (assembly GCA_050746005.1). Classification (GTDB taxonomy): domain Bacteria; phylum Acidobacteriota; class Terriglobia; order Terriglobales; family Acidobacteriaceae; genus JAIQFF01. The sequence goes on along the minus strand of JBOGLC010000006.1, from coordinate 18,900 downwards.
CCAGGTCTTCGAGGGAAATTTCATCGTCGATCGGTTTTTCCACGATCGAAGAGCCTCCGCCGCTGAGCATAAAGATCGCCAGGGACGACGCATTCCGGGCATCGAGCGATTTCAGCATGGCCTCGGCGGCACGGATGGATTCATGGTTCGGAGCGGGATGGCCTCCGCGAAAGTAGCGAAAACCTCGAATCTGAGAGATGGGATCGACGGAACTTGCCACAATGCCTTCAAAGCGACTGCCGGCCTGCATTTCAAGCGAATTGACCATGGCGTGAGCGGCTTTGCCGATGGAGATCACCAGAACACGACTGTAAGAATCCAGATCATGCAGGTCCTCGCAGATGCGCAGCACCCCGCGATCGCAATCCACGTGGCGTTGAAACGCCCGCTCGATGCTGGCTTCCGCGAGCGCATGCTCAAACAGGTGGCGGGCTATAACCCTCATGTCCAGGGCAAGTTTCTCGCGTTCGGTGGCGGACGAAGGCATGTGCAAGAATTATAAAAGCCCAGTATGGGGCCAGAGGCCCGGCCTCGCAGAGAGTAAATACTCGCAACCGGCAGGAGCCTGCTCTCAGGGAAGTTGTCCCGCGCTACAAGTTCACCGCTTCCCCGACCCACAGCTCGACGGCATCCCGCATCTCTTTCAGCCGCCCCTCGAAAAAATGATCGGCGCCCGCGATCAAAGTCAGCTTTTTCCGACCCGGAATCGAATGCACCAGTGTTTCCAATTGTGCCGGGGTTCCAAACTGATCGCGGTCGCCGCTGACAAAGAGCTTCGGCTTGGCACACGATGCAAGAAAGCTGAAATCGTAGGTGCGATCGTCAATCGGGGACACCGGCAGGCCCAGTCCGATCGCCGCCTTCACCCGTTCATCGGCGCAGGCGGCCCGTAAACCGACAGCTGCTCCAAAGGAAAATCCGGCAAAAATCAGGGGCAAGTGAAACTCGTGGTCGAGCCAATCCAGCGCGGTTCGGACGTCATCCACTTCGCCATTTCCGCGATCGTGCTCGCCCTGACTCAGTCCGGTCCCGCGAAAATTGAAGCGCAGCACGGGGAAACCAAAGCTGTTCAGCGCTTTCATGGCATGAAAGACCACCTTGTTGTGCAGCGTGCCGCCAAAAAGTGGATGAGGATGGCACAGCACGGCCGCGTAGGAAGCATCGGGAGTTCCGGCGTTGAGCAGGGCCTCGAGTCGACCCGCGGGCCCATCCAGAAAGAGGGAACGAATTGTGCTGGCTGAAGCGACCATCGGGTGCACTCAAGCATAGCAGGCACCGCGATGTGCTCTGGGCCCTCCATGGTTCAGACCGGTTTTAACCACGGAGGACACTGAGTGCACGGAGGACATTCTGTTCAGTTTCTGGGATTACGCGGGTCTGCGGTATGCTGTCGCGCATGGATGCCGTCGCCTTTGTCCGTCAGCTCGTCGACATCGAGTCCATCACTGGGAACGAGGGCCCGGTAGGCGATTTCCTGCACGGCGAATTGCTGCGGCGAGGTTTTCAGGCCCAGAAGATCCGGGTTGAAGGCGCCCGCAACAATGTCTTTGCTGTATTCCCGGAACAGCCGCGGCCTGCGGTCGTGTTTTCCACCCACATGGACACCGTTCCACCGTTTATCCAGTCGTCCGAAGACGGAATGCGGATCTACGGGCGGGGTTCCTGCGATGCCAAGGGAATCATAGCGGCCCAGGTGGAAACCGCGGAACGGTTGCATCGGGAAGGCATTCACGTTGGCCTGCTTTTTTTAGTCGGGGAAGAGCGAGACAGCTTGGGCGCCAAAGTGGCAAACCAGAATCCTCCGGGTTGCAGGTTCCTGGTAAATGGAGAGCCCACGGAAAACCAGATTGCGGTTGCATCCAAGGGAGCGCTGCGCGCAGAGGTGATCGCCGAGGGACGCATGGCGCATTCGGCTTATCCTGAGCTGGGTGAGTCGGCGATTGATAAACTGCTGACCGCGCTCGAACGCCTGCGGGCAATGAAATTGCCCTTTGTAGAAGGAATTGGACCTTGCACTCTGAATATAGGAGTGATTGAAGGCGGACGCGCTCCCAATGTGATTCCGGACAAAGCGCGGGCGCAATTGCTTTATCGCCTGGTGGGAACGTCAGCGCAATTGAAGCAAGACATCGTCGCCGCGGTGGGTAATCTTGCAAGAATCGAGTTTGTGCTGGAAATTCCGTTTGTCCGCCTGCGCACTCTGGATGGGCTGCCCACCATGGTGGCCGCCTTTACCACAGATATCCCAGCGCTCAGTGCCTGGGGGCAGCCCGTGCTTGTCGGCCCGGGTTCGATTCACGTCGCGCATACCGACGGTGAATACGTTGAGAAGAAACAATTGCGGGATGCAGTAAATCTGTATTGCCTGATCGCCAAACGCCTGGCGGCCTGAGGATTCTCGATCTTGACATCACAGTTTTGTAGCCCGGAAAATGGTGCTGCACACAATTACGTGCTCATCCGCGAAGACCAACGTCACCCTCAAGCTGGACGCAGCTCTGTTGCGCGAGGTCCGGGTCCTGGCGGCCGAAGAGGGCACTTCGATCAGTGCCTTGCTGGCAGCCCGCCTGGAGCAAATCGTGCGCGAACGCAAGACTTATGCGCGGGCACGCAAGCGTGCGCTGGCCCGGCTCCGCGAGGGACTTGATTTGCGATGGACGCCTTCCCGTTCGCGTGATGAACTTCATGAACGCTAAACCATGCCGGATAAATACTTCGTCGATATCAACATCCTGCTTTGCGCGCATGATCGCGCCGCCGGTTGAAGAACGAACGCGCTCGCGACTTGGTCGAGCGACTGTGGACTTCCGGGCAAGGTGTGCTGAGCACGCAAGTGCTGCAGGAACTCTGCATTAACCTTCGGCGCAAGGTCGCCCGTACCCTGCAAGAACTTTACCGAAATTTGAGTCTGCTGACGCTTCTGTAGCGCTCCACCTCAACCTTTCCGCCGCGATACACTGGGAGCATGACTACCCAGACCCTGAACTCGCTGTCCAAAGCCTCATCGGCTTATTTACGCTCCGCCATGCACCAGCCCATCCAATGGAATGAATGGGGGGAAGAAGCCTTTGCCACGGCTCAGCGAGAGAACAAGCCAATCCTGCTCGATATCGGCGCCGTCTGGTGCCATTGGTGTCACGTCATGGATCGGGAATCGTACGACGATCCGGAAGTGGCGCGGATCGTAAATGAACTCTTCATCGCGGTGAAAGTGGATCGCGATGAGCGGCCCGACATAGATAGCCGATATCAGGTGGCTGTCAGCGCCATCAGCGGGCAGGGGGGCTGGCCCTTGACTGCTTTTCTCACTCCCGATGGCAAGCCGTTTTACGGCGGCACTTACTTTCCTCCCGACGAGAACTACGGGCGTCCCAGTTTCAAACGTGTGCTTCAGTCCATCGCGGATGCCTATCACCAGAAGAATACCGAGGTGGTGGACCAGGCGCAGATGGTGGAGATTGCAATCTCCCGGGCAGAGTCTTTCGCCGGTGGCAGTGGCCAGTTCTCCCCCGGGGTGATCGACGCGATCGTGGATGCGGCGCTGAAAATGTTTGACCCGCAGAATGGCGGCTTTGGGAGCGCGCCCAAGTTTCCCCATCCCGCGGTCCTCGATCTCCTGATGGACCAGTACGCCCGTTCGGGAAATAAGAAACTGCGCGAAGTCTTTGTCCCGACGCTGGAGAAAATGGCGCGCGGCGGCGTCTATGATCAGCTGGCCGGCGGATTTCACCGTTACTCGGTGGACGAGCATTGGATCGTGCCCCACTTCGAGAAGATGTGTTACGACAACTCTGAATTGCTGAAGAACTACGTTCACGCCTATCAGGTGACGGGCTCGGAGTTCTTTGCCGCGGTGGCTCGTGACATCGTCCGCTGGATGGATGAATGGCTCAGCGACCGCGACCACGGCGGCTTTTACGCCTCCCAGGACGCCGACTACTCGATGGACGACGACGGCGACTACTTCACCTGGACCCGGGCGGAAATGCTTGCGGTCCTGACGGAGGAAGAAGCCGCGGTCGCTGGTCTCCACTATGACGTCAACGAAGTGGGCGAGATGCATCACAACCCGGAGAAGAATGTTTTGTATGTCCGGGCTTCCCGTGAAGAAATTGCCAAACGCCTGAGCCTGAGTGTCGAACGTGTGAGCGAGCTGCTGGAATCCGCCCGGCAGAAGATGTATGCCGCGCGCCTGAAGCGTCCCACGCCCTACGTGGATAAAACCGTGTATGTGGGCTGGAACTCGCTTTGCATCTCGGCATACCTTGAAGCCGCAAAGGTGCTGGCCCTCGATGCCGCGAAACACTTCGGCCTGCGATCGCTGGACCGCGTCCTGGCCGACGCCTGGCAACCTCAGCAGGGTCTGAGGCACGTGGTCGCCTACTCCGACCCCGCCGCGGAAGGGCGCATCGTTCCGGGTCTGCTGGACGACTATGCCTTCACCACCCTCGCCTGCCTCGACGCTTATGAGGCCACGGCTGACATCAGCTACTTCAGTTTCGCGCAGCAAATCTCGGACAAGATGGTGGACAACTTTTTTGACGCTGTCTCCGGTGGATTCTTTGACACCGCCGGCCCCGCGGACGGAACTTCGAAGGCGCTAGGAGTGTTGGGCACGCGGCGGAAACCATTTCAGGACTCTCCGACTCCTGCCGGAAATTCTGCAGCTGCAATTGCCTTACTGCGGCTTTACGCTTTCACCAACCAGCAAGGCTATCGCGAAAAAGCGGAGCAGACGTTGGAGTTGCTGGCCGGGCTCGCCGACAAGTTTGGCATCTTCGCCGCGACTTATGGAGTTGCGGCGGTGCATCTCTCCCATCCGCACAGCCAGATCGTGATTATTGGCGAGGACGAAGCGGCGGAGCAATTATTCAGTATCGCGAACCGCTCCTTCGCTTTTAACAAGACCGTACTTCGGCTGGCAGCCAGCAAAGCGGTTCCGCAAAACCTGCCAACCGCCCTGGGGGAAACCATACCTCAGTTGCCCGTGCTCAAGACGGGAAAGTCGGCTGCGGTGGTTTGCGCCGGATTCAGTTGTCGGCCTCCGGTCACGGATCCGGAATTACTCCGGCAAAGTCTGGGCATCTTGCTGAAAGGCTAGGCCAACTCAGGTCTTCAATTTTTTGGTTTTCGCGGATTGGCTTTCAGGAAAAAAAGGGGCCGACCATGCGTTGCACGGTCAGCCCGGTCAGGTCCATAAGCCACTTGCGCGGCTAGTTAACAGCCTTTTACCACTCCCGTTTGCCTATCGCTTCTGGCAATTGGGATTGGCTGGATTGCACAATGGCATCGGGCCCAGTTCTGCATTGAGTATCGGGGTCGCGATTGCCACGTACGTGCAAGCCAAACCTACCATCAGGATCAACATCCTGACCGCACGTTTCATGGTGTTCTCCTTACGCTGCGAGGTCCCTGGGAGGAAACCTCACGGTTGCGGCATTATACAGAGAAGCGACTCGGCGTCTACTCTTTTCTCATGTGGTCGGCTCGGAGACTTCCGGGCGACCCTGATTCGAGCTCTGAATTGGGCTCCACGCGGGCAGCGTTGGACCTTCTGTGGCAGACATCTGCACCCTTAATCTGGAGTTGAATCGGGTCTTTTGTTCAAGTGTTAAGTGAGGATATAAACAGGGGGCGAAACGGCAAGGGCGAAACAAAAATTAACTGAGCTGAAACATTTATTGAACCCGGCGGCGTTGCGCTGAGACGGGGTGGATACCGCTTCGGACAGAGAAGACCGGCTCGGGGGCAGAATCGGGCGCGGCTTTTTTGGGTGAATAGTCTGCCTGAGTACGGGAGAAGGCGCGATCCACCATGCTCTCAAACATGGGGATGAGCGAATCACCCTGCGTCGGACTCTGCACCTCGGATAGACTTCTCTCCCAACGGTTCGGGGCGAACAACTCAGCCACCGGCGCTCGTGCCTCGCTCTTGACCAGGGCATAACCCAACCAGATCAGGATGGCGATGTTGTAGGCCACCAGATTGGTCACATGGACCATGACCTCGGACGCATGGCCACTCACATGAAAGGCCAGAGTGCCCAACTCGACTCCTGCGGCTAGACCCAGTCCCAGCGAAAGTCCAAAGCTATGCTGCTTCCATGACACCCCGAGGTAGCGGGCAAACACCAGGAGAAACAAAACCAGTCCAACCTGAGATACGCGCACGCACCGGGTCACGGTAATGACAGCTTGTACAATCGGCCCCTGATCTCCCGTGGGACTCGATGCGGCAACCACGAAGGCCACCAGCGACATGACCAGAGCGGCCCATTTGAAAAGAACCGACCCGAGATCTTTCAGGGTGTGATAAGGGCGGAATACGTCCAGGAAGATTTCATAGATGACCATGAACCCCAGGATGAGATTCACCGCAGCGCATAACCAGTAAGACCAGAAGAACATCTGATAGCTGGTGCCAACCCATTGCGATGACATCGGGTACAGCACGGCGAACGCGACAATCTGAAAGCAGATGTAGGTGAAGAAGACAGGAAACAAACGATGCAGCTTGTAGCGATACATCGCCGCCGCCACGGCCAGCTGCAATATGGGGTGGGCGATCCAGAGCGCGGTTTGGTGGTCAGCGGTCATCACGCAAGTCTTTTGCCAGCCGCCAGGGTTGACGGGTGCTGCGATTAGACTTCTCTAACAACCTAACCTTAGCAGTTCCGCTCCGATGGTCAATGTACCAAGGTAATCGAAGGTAATGGTTACCGGAATAATCTGAAACCGGCTCGCTTGAGGCAAGGTGAGCAATGCGCCGGTTTTCACCCGGCGATGAACTGGCCCGATGGGCGACTCGTCCGTCCCCGCAGCAACCAAATCGCTGGCAGACCGGGGCTCCAGCGCTCACCTCGTTCATTACTGATTCTGATCAAGATAGAACATGTCCAGGACTTGACCGCGGCTGTCGATCAGCAAAACCCGACCGGCATATACAACCCGTTCCAGGTCGCTGGGCAATCGAGGGAGCTGCTCTTCACAGGCCAAAGGCAGGGACTGTGCCTGGCTCTGAACCTCCGAAGGCAAGCTTCCGCCGCGGTGTATCTGCCGTTCCGATCCCGAGGGCAGTTCCGGGCGCTGGGTGGCGCCGGCAGGAAAGTCCGCCGCATGTTCGTTCACACAGCTTCGAATCGTCCTGCGATCGCGGAGAGTAAATAGCGGAGCGTTGTCCCCCGGCCCCGGGGCCGAATCCGAAGTCATGGTTTCAGCAGAATCGTCGGGATTCGGAGGTGGAGGCGTTGGCGATGCGTCATGGGAGACCGGAGCGGGCGGCGGGGGATTTGTCGCCACCGACGCCGACGAAGTAACAAAGGTGAGAACAGCTTCGGATTCGACGATAGCGGGCTTCTTGCCGGTGGCCGCGGCCGCGCCGGTACCGGCGGCTCCGCCGGCCAGAGTGCCGATGGCCGCGCCTTTACCTCCTCCGGCAATGGCCCCGATCACCGCGCCCAACGCCGCTCCACCGCCGATCTTCGTGACATTGCTCTTGGAGTGCGATTCACCCTTGATAATCAGCGGCTCCACGTGGATGGAAGCGGCCACCGTTCCTGAACTCACGGTATTCAGCACCAGGTCCAGTTCGCCCGGTTCGGTGATGCGGCCGGTAGGATGCACATCGGTGACGCGGCCAATCACATCTGCTCCCTTGGGATAGAGAATTCTGCCGTTCACTTCAATGGGCTCGTCCAGTGTGCCGCGGAACGTATCTCCCATCTGGGTTTTCTCACTGCTGAGGTTGTCAATCATGCGGACCCGGATAGAAGTCCCGGAAGGAATCTCCAAAGAGTTCTGCCCGAGTGCGGACACTGGCGCGAAAGCCAGCACCAAAAACGCCAGCGCGCCGCTCACCTGCTGGAAATGTTTGCGATTCATGTCTCTGTCACCTCGTTGAAGTTTCCGTAGCGGCGCTGGCAGAGCCCCTCGTGATCGGCGTCGACCTCAATAAGAGGCGTCTGCATCAGAGGCGTCATCCTGAATCGGCCTTCAGGCCGTGAAGGATCCGGCGTGAAGGTCTTACACACCGTACCGGACACGGAATCCATGCGGTGGTCACAATGCACGCCACATCCCGGACCAAAGTCCGCAGAATGTCGCCACCATTTGGCAAAGCAATGCCTCTTCTTGGGATGCAGTTACATGCGTTGTGGCTGCACTAAGATATCGGGCTTTAGTGCTCTTGGCGAGACCTTCTTGGAGGATAAAGTACTTGTACAGACGCGGTAAAAGACTTTGACCGCAATACTCGCAGCGTCGACCCAACCGCGAAATCTGTATCCGGGTTCCGTACTCCGCCCGAGTTTCGTATCAGCTCTGGGTTCCGATAAAAATAAAATAAGAGCAGGCCCAAAGATTTGCGGGAATCGTTCCGTGCGGCCGGGTGGTGAAGATCACATTGTAGTCGCCTGAAATTTCGAGGCTGTCGAGCACCGAGGGGGCAGCCAGGGGATCGACGGTTGCCAGATATCCGAGGAAGTCATGAATGTCGGCTCCGGCTTTGCAGCCCGGCGCCACAAAAGACAGTTCGGCATTTCCCTCATTGAAGTGCCAACCCAGGGACGCTGCCGCGGTTACCGCGTTTTCAAAGGCCTGCTCGGAAACCGTCCCCGGTTCCGGATTATCGAACACCAGGCGGAGCCGGCGCTCGTCCTCGCGGCTGAACTCGCGCACTTTCAGCGATCCCGATTTTGCGGTCGCTTTCCAATCCACGTGGCGGGCGGAATCCTCCGGCATGTACTCGCGAATGAGATAGAGGTCGTCGCCCCGACCTCGGGCAAAGCTTTCAAATTCGCCGCTGATGAGGGGCAGTACGTCAAAGAATTCGTCGGTCAGTTCTACCGGCGGGTACACCAGTATTTCCCGGGCCAGGGCCACATGCCGCGTCTTGGTAAGGAAGGCGAAGGGAAAACGGGTGGCCAGGCCAAAGCTGTTCTGCTGATAGCGTCCACGGCGGGGAAAGCACAGCTCAAGCTCGGCTGCGAGTTCGGAGGCCGCAGGAATGTAGGGAAAGTATGCCGATTGGTTGAAGATGCCGGGCGGAGCGGCAGAGCTGTCGGCAACCCGGCGTAGCTTGCGGTCAGGCAAGCTCACCCATTGTCTGGCGGGAGGCTGCCCCGGCGGAAAACCAAAGGTCGTGGGCACCCATTGCCATTGTCGCGAGGGTTTCCGCTGCAGCGGGACCACGCTGATCGAGAACGACGGCAGCCAGCCCCGGTGGTTCCGGATCACGATCTTTCCCAGGGTGGGGCGCGCCGCAAAGACATGTTCGGGCAGGCGCACATCCAATTCCAGTTCGCGCAGGACAAGGGCCGAAGCCATGCCCGATACCAGGATAGCCGCCAGCATCGCTGCCACAATCACGTACAGCAGATTGTTGCCGGTGTTCAGCGCCGCTACCCCGATGAGCAACACGCTGACGACGTAGACGATACCTACGCCGGTTACGTCGTAATCGAAAGCATCGCGAACCCGTCCGCCCGCAATCCGGCGCGCCAGGTATGGAACTGTGGTCAGGCCTACTACCGTCGACAGGGTCAGCGCGATCGAAGCCAGGATGACAGTGGCCCACAGGCTGCCCGATTCACGCGCTACGGTGGAAAAGAGCGCGGCTCCAAAGGCCAGGACCAGTCCCAGCAGGGCCAGCAAAAAACGCTTCCAGACTTCAGGGATTTCAAAACGCGAGAATCCGGCGCGGGATTGAGGGCCGGCAGTGGCCGCCAGCGTTACCGATATTACGGGTTCAGCCATGTGCGCGAATTCGCCGTTCCGAGGTTAGCACTGCCCGGATTGAGCCATCAATCCGTTTTGCCCTGCCCGGAAATCCGCCGTAACCATGCCGTTGCCCTGGCTGTCGCCTGGTCCGCGGTGCGGCCAAGTTTTGGAAAACGCTCTCGCAGCCTGGTCAGCAGCCGATGAGCCCACACATACTCCGACGACAGGATGATCAGGCCCACCAGCAGGAACAACACGCCCTGCAGAATGGGAAGAAACAGACCCACGATTCCCAACAGGATGAAAGTCCAGCCTGAGATCAGTACCAGAATCCGCTTGGTATATGGTTTCACGGCCAATTTGCTTTCGATTAGCTCTGCATTGAAGGTATCAGGCGGGTTGCGTCGTGTGGTGGCTTATCTGGACTGTCAGGCGGGTTCTAACCATTTCTTGAAAGAAATCCAATGACCTCTGCGTTGAATGCGTCGGGAACCTCTTCGTAGGGCAAATGCCCCACCCCATCGAATATCTGCACCCGGCAATGCTTGAACTGCTGCCGCAAGTGCGGCGCGGAATGAGGATCTACCGCCGTATCCTTGCTGCCCCAGAGCAGCAGAGTGGGAATATCGGCAAGGAGTGGCAGAAGCGATTCCAGATCCGCAAGATCACGATTCCACGAATTCACCGCCTTGAGTCCATAGTGAAGCGTGCCAGGAATCTTGAAGGGAGCGGAGTAGCCGGTCAGGGTATTCGGACGTATTCGCTCCGGGTCGCCAAAGAGACGGCGAAGCAACCGGTCATGGACAATTCCCAGGCGGGGTTCGAGACGTAGGAGCAGCCACGAAATCGTCTTATTGCTCAGAAACGGAGCCAACCGTCGGCCATGGGCCGACCACGGGTTCACGGGGGCGACCAGAATCAGGCTGCGCACCCTCTTTAGAGCCAGGGCCGCGGCTGTCATGGCCACAGCACCACCGTGTGACGTCCCCAGCAGGTCGCAGGACTCAACACCAACGCAGTCAAGAAAGCGCAGCACACGTTCGGCATGGGCCCGGAAGTTGCCTCCTGAGTTGGAAGGCCGCTCGGAAAAACCCACCCCGGGCATGTCTACCGCATATACGGTCGCCCTTTCGGCCAGAACCGGCAGGGCGAATCGCCAGGAAAAAGAGTACCCCAGCAATCCATGCAACAGGAGCAACGGCGGTCCGGAACCGCTATACAAATAGCGCATGCGACAGCCATCGAGGACAGTCCAGCGTTCCTCGACGGCCGGTGACGTTGGTGGGGTTTTGCTTCCGGATACGTCTTTCAATCCTGATTTTCCTTTGCGGCGCGGACAACTCCTAAGCGGCCAGCGGCCTCTATGTAATTGATATCGCCTCTATCGCCTTTTCTGTTTTTCTGGGGGAGCTCCGGCTCCCCCTTTTTATTTGGCCGAATTTTATTTGGCGGAACGTTTTTTCCGCAGCAGTTTTTTGAGCACCCTGATGCCTTTGTCGACGTGCTTCTCCTGCAGCAGGAAAGGAGGCAGAAAACGCAGCACGGTGTCCTGGGTGCTGTTGAAAAGGACGCCTTCGGCCAGGGCCTGCTCTACGATAGGACGGGCCGGAATCGCAAGTTGCAATCCCTGAATGAATCCCCGTCCGCGCACCTCCTGCACCGCTTCATGGCGAGCGCCAAGAATCTTCAACTGTTGTTGCAGATAAGCGCCGACACGCAACACATTTTCCAGCAACTTCTCTTCTTCTAAAATCGCGAGATATTCGAGCGCCACCCGGCAAGCCAGGGGACCTCCTCCGAACGTCGTCCCATGTTGTCCCGGGGAAATCGCACTGGCGAATTCTTCCCGGGCCAGGAACGCCCCCAGCGGCAAGCCTGCCGCGATCGGTTTGGCGATAGCGACGATGTCGGGGGGGACCCCGAATGTCTGAAACGCAAAAATGGTTCCGGTGCGGCCCAGGCCACACTGGATCTCATCGAAAATCAGGGCGGCGCGATGACGGTCGGCCAGGCTGCGGCACTCCTGGAGGAATTCGGTCGAACATTCGTGGATTCCGCCCTCGCCAAAAATCGGTTCCAGCACAATCGCACACGTGCGCTCATCGATGGCCGCCCGCAGCGCCTCGAGGTCGTTGCGGGGAACAAACTTGACCTCTTCCAGCATCGGCTCGAAACCCTTGCGATACTTGTCCTGCCCGGTGAGCGACATAGCGCCGAAAGTTCGTCCGTGATACGAGCCCTCGAGGGCCACCAGTTGACTCTTGGCTTCGCCTCCCGCGCGGTGCCCCGCCAGCCGCGCCAGCTTGATCGAGCCCTCAATAGCCTCGGTACCGCTATTGGAAAAAAAGGCGCGGTCCAGGCCCGAGAGCCGGCAGAGTTTCTCGGCCAGCCGTCCCTGGTATTCGTTGTAGTAGAGATTAGAAAAGTGAATCGCCCGGGCGGCTTGCTCCCGAATGGCCTTCACTACCCGGGGATGAGCGTGACCGAGAGCGTTCACTCCCAGGCCGGCCACGAAATCCAGATAGCGATTTCCTTCGCAGTCGTACACCAACACTCCTTTGCCACGCTCAAGGGCGATGGGATACCGGTTGTAGGTGGGCAACAGAAAAGTGAGTTCGCGCTGAATAATTTCGTCAGTGTGGGTCATGAACCAGTAATTCTAGCCGGAGTCGGTTCCGCTATGGGACTGTTTAGCCACCCCTGTCGATTCTTTCCGGTTTGCGCTCAAAAGGTTCAAACCCAAAAGCTCTAATCGCAAAGCGCGCAAAGAATTCCGCCAGGGTCGCAGAGAAAACCTCTCGAAAGATCGCCCGATTCGGGACACCGAGGTGCCAATCCGGGCATCGCTTAAGCTTCTGGTATGCATAGAGTTACCAAATGCCACATAAGGATTCCAAAAAACATAGCTTTACTCGCTTAAGGCTTCTATAATCCATGAAGTCTTTTCTTTGAAGCAAGTTAGAGGTTCCCCCTTGCGCCCTGCCTTGGCACCCGACGTGCAGAACCATTATTCGGGTCTTTCCCCCACCCTCAACCAGGAGCCGTTGCGGTCGATGAACCGGGACTTCCAAATCCGCTTTACCGCCGGGCTGCTGATCCTTCTGACTACGGCTGCGGTCATTCTCGCCTGGATCAATTTTCGAAAAGAAGCCGATTTCCAGATTCCTTCCGACGGCGTTTGGTGGATGGAACAGGCGGGAAACGCGGGTGGTGTGGTCGCCCAGCGAGTGGAGCCGAACGGCCCGGGCGAGAAGGCAGGCATTCGGCCAGGGGATCGGCTCACCGCGATCAACCAGCATGAGGTAAAGGACACCACCGCCCGGATGCGCCTGATCTACCACGCGGGCGCCTGGTCGAAAGCGACGTATTCCCTGATACGGCAGAATGTCCCGCTGGATACGACAGTGATCCTGGTTCCAGCTGAGCGCTCGCTGAACTTCTGGCTGCGCTTCATTGCGCTGATCTACCTCGGCATCGGACTCTATGTTCTGCTGCGGCGCTGGACGGCGCCGAGTTCCACCCACTTCTACGTTTTCTGCCTGGTCTCGTTTATTTTTTACGCCTTCAAGTTCACCGGAAAGCTGAACCAGTTTGACTGGACCATTTATTGGGGCAACGTTACGGCCTGGCTGCTGCAGCCGGCATTGTTCCTGCATTTCGTCCTGACTTTCCCGGAGAAGCGCGCCTTTGTCCGCAAGCATCGCTGGATCATACCGGCGATTTATGTACCCGGAGCGCTGCTGCTGGGAATTCACATCCTCGCGCTCAGGGTTTTGAAGGCCAGCGAGCGGGTGCGCTGGAACCTCGACCGGGTGCAGATGGGTTACCTGGCGCTGTTCTTCGTAATCGCGGCGGCAGTGTTGTGGAACAGCTACCGGCGAGCCGGCACTCCGATCCTGCGGCAGCAACTGAAGTGGGTCACGCGCGGCACCATCCTCGCGGTCGCGCCCTTCACCGTGTTCTACGTGATTCCTTACCTGACGGGCGCGCTGCCTACCGCGGCCATGAAAGTCTCGGTGCTGTCGCTCGGCCTGTTGCCCCTGACGTTCGGATATGCCATCTTCCGCTACCGTCTGATGGACGTAGACCTCATCTTCAAGCGCGGCATGGTGTACACGCTAGCCGCGGCCGCGATTGTGGGCGTCTACTTTGCGGTGGTGGCCGGGGTCGCGGAACTGGTGCACACCCAGGTTCCGAGCTCGGGACCGGTGGGCCTGGTTTTGGCGATGGTGGTCACGGCGCTGCTCTTCGATCCGGTTCGCAAGTGGATCCAGGAGCGGATTGATCAGTTCTTCTATCGCACCCGCTACGACTACCGCAAGACTCTGATTGAATTTGGCCGCGAACTCAGCGCCGAAACCGATCTGGACCGGATGTTGAGTTCGGTGGTCGATCGGCTTTCGCGCACCCTGCTGGTGGATCGCATGGCCATATTCCTGGCCGCCGGCGAACCGGCGCAATTCTTTCTGGCAAAGTCGTTCGGCATGGCCCAGACCAGCGGACTGGATTTTAACTTCCTCAGCACCCCGCGACCGGAAACCGAGGCGGGACATCTTTTCCTGGAGAACGTGCACCACATCCCGCGCGAGACCGCGAGCGCGCAGCACGCGATCGCCCGGCTGGATCTGAACTACTACATTCCCTGCCGGGCCCAGCAAAGAACCATTGCCTTCCTTGGCCTGGGCAAGACGGTAGAGGGGGACTTCCTCACCAGCGAAGATGTTGAGCTGCTGGAGACCCTGGCCGGCTATATCGGGATCGCTATCCAGAATGCGCGCCTGTACGCCTCGCTGGAACAGAAAGTCGCCGAATACGAGCGCCTGAAGGACTTCAACGAAAATATCGTCGAGTCGATCAACGTGGGCGTGATGGCGGTGGATCTCGCGGACCGCATCGAATCCTGGAACTCTCAGATGGAGGTCATGTACGCCCTGCCCCGCTGGCAGGCGCTGACCCGGCCCCTGAGCGAGGTCTTCCCCGCGGAGTTCGTGGAAGAGTTCTACCGGGTGCGGCAGAATCCCGGCATCAACAACCTGTACAAGTTCCGGCTGGCCACACCGACCGGGGAGAGCCGCATTGTGAATGTCGCCATCGCCCCGCTGGTGACCCGGAAGTTCAACGTGATCGGCCGGCTGATTATCGTGGACGACATCACGGAACGGGTCGGCCTGGAATCGCAACTTTCGCAGGCCGACAAGCTGTCCTCGATCGGGCTTCTCGCCGCCGGCGTAGCCCACGAAGTCAACACCCCCCTGGCTGTGATTTCTTCCTACGCCCAGATGCTTTCGAAGCAGCTTCAGGGCGATCCGCAAAAGGGTGGATTGCTCGAAAAGATCACACGGCAGACGTTCCGTGCTTCGGAGATCGTGAACAACCTGCTGAATTTCTCGCGCACCAGCGGCACGGAATTCACCGAGGTAAACGTCAACAAGATCATCGCCGACACCATGGCGCTGCTGGAGCACCAGTTCAAAATCACCAAGATCAGGGTGGAAGACGAACTGTCCGACCATCTGCCGCTGATCAGCGGCAATCCTGGACGCCTCCAGCAAGTCTTTCTCAATCTGTTCCTTAATGCGCGGGACGCCATGCCCGATGGCGGAACGCTCCGTGTAGCCACCGCGAATGGCGACGGGGTCAGCGTGGTGGTGTCCGACACCGGCAGCGGAATCGCGCAGGAGCACATCCAGCGCATTTACGACCCGTTCTTTACTACCAAAGCGGCGCCGCGTGAAGGGCAGGGTAAAGGCACGGGATTGGGCCTCTCGGTAACCTACGGCATCATTCAGGAACATGCCGGAAAGATTCGGGTGGAGAGCTATCCCGGACGAGGCACGACCTTCTACCTGGATTTCCCCCTGACCAGAAAGGCCGTCAATGTCTGAACTGGCCACCATCCCGCGACACAATTTGAGCGAAGGCGCGTCGTCTGCGGGCTCCGTTCTGATCATTGACGATGAAGCGGCCATCCGCGAGTCACTGGAAACCTTGCTGGAGATGGAAGGCTACGACGTGCAGTCGGCGGCCAGTGCCGACGAGGGTATGGCGCGGATCGGGAGCAGGCCTTATGACCTTGTCCTGCTCGACCTGGCGCTGCCCGACCGCAACGGCATCGATCTGCTGGCTGAACTTCACAGTCACGATCCGCAGCTGGCCGTCATCATGATCACGGCCTACGGAACCGTGGAAAATGCGGTCAAGGCAATGCAGGCGGGAGCCACCAACTTCGTCCAGAAGCCGTGGGACAACGAGAAGCTGTTGGCCGATATTCGCGCCGCCGTGGCCCGCCACCGGACAGAAGAAGAAAACGTTCAGCTCAAGCGCGCCCTCAAGCAGCGCTACAACTTCGAAAACATCGTGGGCAAAAGCGAGCCCATGTTAAAGATTTTCGATCTGGTGGCGCAGGTCGCCCCCAGCCGATCGACTATTCTTTTGCAGGGTGAGAGCGGGACCGGCAAAGAACTGATCGCGAAAGCCATCCACTTGAACTCGCCGCGGCGCGACCGCGCGTTCGTTCCGGTGAATACCGGCTCGATGCCGCCAGACCTGCTGGAGTCAACCCTGTTCGGGCACGTTAAGGGAGCTTTCACCAGCGCCATCGCCTCCAAAAAGGGCCTGTTCGAAATCGCCGACCGGGGAACCCTGTTCCTCGATGAAATCGGCACCATGAGCATGGACACGCAAAGCAAGATTCTGCGGGTGCTGCAGGACCGCAAGTTCATGCATTTGGGCGGCGTCCATGAAATTCAAGCCGACGTGCGCATCATCGCGGCCACCAACGTGGACCTGAAACAACTGGTACGCGAAGGCAGGTTCCGCGACGACCTCTTCTATCGCCTGAACGTGATTACAGTCGACCTGCCGCCGTTAAGACAGCGCAGAGAAGACATCCCACTGCTGGTGGATTTCTTCCTGTCGAGATATTCGGAAGAAAATGAGCGGCCGCGGCGGAGAATGACTCCGGAAGGATTGCGCCCCCTGCTCTCCTATTCCTGGCCGGGAAATGTACGCGAACTGGAAAATGTCATCGAGCGGGCCGTGGTGCTGTCGTCCTCTCAGGAGGTTGGACCTGAGCTTCTTCCCGACGCGATCGTGGGCCGCGGCACTCCCGTTCCCTTGCTGGAACATCGCGGAGACGCTTCCCTGTTCGATATCGTCGAAGACTGCGAACGCCACATTATCCTTGACATGCTGGAGAAGTGTAACTGGAACCAAACCGAAGCCGCAGAACGGTTCCACGTGCCGCTCTCCACCCTGAACCAGAAAATCAAGCGCCTCAGTATTGAGATCAAGAAGAAAGTCAGAGAATAGCTGAGAGCTGACAGTTATCAGCTATCAGTCAACGCCTTACCATTGATCTTCACTCAGAGCTCATGGCTGAAAGGGGATGGCTGTAAGCTGAGAGCAAGCTTCTCTGTTATAGTTTTCCAGAGATAGAGGCCACACGGCATGGCAGCTGGGGATTTCCAGGTCCCTCTCATATCGCCCGCGGAATTCGCCAAGGACAAGGTGAAGGCGCTTCAGGACTACGCCCTGCTCACGGGCCAGTCGCTGGCGAATCTTTTCCGCCGCCCTTTGTATATCACCGACATGATTCAGCAGGCAGACCTGATTGGCGTGGGTTCCCTGCCGATCGTGATCCTGACCGGCGGCTTCACCGGCGCGGTGCTGGCCCTGAACAGCGCCAGCACGCTTTCGCGTTTTGGCTCCCTCACTCTGATCGCCCAACTGGTTTCGGTGGGCATGGTCACTGAACTGGGACCGGTCATCACCGGCCTCATGGTTGCCGGCCGCAACTCTTCCGGAATGGCCAGCGAACTGGGCTCCATGACCGTGACTGAGCAGATCGATGCCATGCGCGCCCTGGGCACCGATCCCACGAAAAAGCTGGTTACGCCTCGAGTAGTGGCCACTGTGATCATGCTCTTTTTTCTGACCATCATCTCCGACTTGCTGGGGCTGGTGGGCGGGAACATGGTTTCGAGTTTCCTCTTAGGGCTGGACTCGCGGCAGTACTGGACTTCGGCCTGGCAGTCCCTGGTGTGGCGCGACGTGACCACCGGCCTCATCAAGCCTGTGCTTTTCGGATTCGTCATCTCGACCGTGGGCTGCTACTTCGGAATGTCGACCCGCGGTGGCACGCAAGGAGTTGGACGCTCCACTACCCAGGCTGTGGTCGTCGCCTCGGTCATGATTCTGGTGGTCGATTTCTTTGTCACCAAGCTGCTCATCACCGTGCTGGGATACCGGTGAACCATGTCTTCTCCCACCCTGCCACTTGAGACGCCCTCCGTTGCCCACAGGGAGCCGGGCAATGAAGCCATCCGATTCGAGAAGGTTACGCTGGCCTTTGACGACAGAGTGGTGCTGGACAACATTTCGTTCCGGCTCCCCCATGGGGAAACCAAGGCCATTTTCGGCGTCGCTGGCTCAGGCAAGAGCATCATTCTGAAACTGGCCCTCGGCCTGATGAAGCCGGATTCGGGCCACATCTACGTCCTGGGAGAAGATGTAACCCAGATGGATGAAAACGCTTTGTTCGACTTGCGGCGTCATGTAGGCATGGTGTTTCAGGAAAGCGCTCTTTTTGATTCGCGCACGGTCCGGGAGAACGTCGCCTTTCGTCTGATCGAGGAGGACACGGTTCCCGAAGATGAGATCGAGCGGCGGGTGCGCGAGGCCTTGAGTTTCGTCGAACTGGAAAGAACCGTGGACATGTTCCCCGCAGAACTCTCCGGTGGAATGCGGCGACGAGTGGCAATTGCCCGCGCCATCATCACCCAGCCCGAGATCCTGCTCTACGATTCGCCCACTGGCGGGCTCGATCCCGTCACCTCTACCACCATTATCGAACTGATCGTGAAGCAGCGTGACGTCTATAAGACCAGCGCTTTGCTGGTGAGCCACCGCTTGCAGGATGCTTTCGTTATGGCGACGCACTACTTCGATCGCAAGGCCAACCGGATGGTGCCATTACCTAAAGGGGTGCACTGCGAAGTGCCCTTGGCCTTTCTGATCCTGCGGGACGGCAAAGTTATCTTTGATGGAGATCTGGACGAACTGGCACGCAGCCGGGACGAGTACATCCGGGAGTACATCGCGTAGTTTCTCATTTCGATGTCATCCTGAGCGGAGCGGCTGCTTCGCTTCGCGAAGCAGCCGCGCAGTCGAAGGACCCCTACCC
>JBOGLC010000005.1:0-24953 GCA_050746005.1 Terriglobales bacterium | reverse complement strand
CCGCCGCGTAGTCGAAGGACCCCTATAAGCGAATGGGCCCCGGTTGTGGGCTACTCTCACCAAAGTAGGCCACTACGGCGGCCCCAACGCCACTAGCTGGCCCAGGTGAGCAGTTGCTTGAGATCAGTTGGATTGGACGATTCGGTTCCGCGGGGCAGCCCCGGCCCGATAGCCAGAGCTTCATTATGGCCTTCGAACCACACCAGGAAAGAAGATTTCTCCGCTCCGGTCAGACGCTGCTGGTTCAGATAGGTGTAGTAGGAACCCATGTCAGCGTCCACGAGGGACCCGGCAGGATCCAGTTCCGCATCCGATCGCACTCCAGACAGCAACTCGTTCATCGGCCTCTGCCGCTGGCGCGGAGCGAAGCGCAGCAGCAAAGTGAGCGGCTGGGCCCGCCTCAGAGTTTCACGAGCTGCCCATTGCGCGAAGGTGGTGCTGAATATCTGGGTTCCCGAACCCTCGGTCAGCAGCTTGACCTGAAATCGATCCAGCACCTCGTCTCTGTTTTTGCCCGAACCCGCCTGGCCCAGGCCAAGGTCCTGGGGACGCATCTGCGCCAGCTGCGTACGCAATGACTCGGGTCCCATGCCAGGCGTCTGGATTTCCCCGCGCATCTTGCGTAGCAGTATCGTGCGCGCCGGCTCCAGGGCGTTGTAGGAGACACAGGTAAGCGCAGAATCGTGACTCGCTTCCTGACCGCCATCGATATACCAGTGGCCATAAGCAGCCGGATGCGCTTTCGCCCGGGCGGCGACCGCATTCAGCAGCATCTCCAGTCCATTTTCCGGATTGACGCGACTGAAGTACCCGCCATGCGCGCGCAGTTTGCGAAAGAGCGGCTCCTCATGCCCGGCCGCGCCCTGCCCGATGACTGTAATTCCAAGCCGCGGAACCGCCGGCGTTTCGGGCGGCACCACCGCCTGCAGGCGGTTCGCATAATCCATCGCCGCTTTGCGAAACGCGTCCAGTTGGTGGGTGCTCCAGAGATGCGCCGACAGCTGCTCCACGAACTGTGCCGGTGAGTTTACCCAGTCGAACCGTTCGAGCTTCGCTGACAGAGTGATCTGGGTGAATCCCTGAAACCATTCTTTTACCTGCTCGTCGGAGAGAGACTTCAGGTTTTCCAGCTCCCTTTCGATGGCCTTGCGCTCAGGAGGGAACTTGAAATCATAGTCGATGACCTCGCGCATCAAGCTGGGCACGTAAGTCAAAGGCAGCGGGCGCAATGCCCCTATGTACTCCGTCACCAGCTTTCTGGCTTCAGGCGGATAGTCCTTGAATAGCTCCGGCTTGAGATCGCGTGGAAGCATAAAAGCTACAACAGTTCCGGTATCGGCCGGCCTTGCGCCAGGGCAGCGGAGAAGTCCAGCATCGACGCGATGGTTGGCACCAGGTCAGTCGACTCCATGGCGCGGTCGAAAACCACACCGGGGCGCACGCCCGCGCCCAGCGCCATCATCCAGGTGGTGCGGGAGAGCGCGTCGCCGGTGCGATGATGCTGAAATCCGTTGCCGCCGGAATCCTCGTCCGAATCCCGTCCAAAGTCCGGCAGGATAAACAGCGTCGTGTTGCCGGCGTATTCGGGCTCGGTCTGGATTGCCTGCCATAGTTCCGCGCACAGGCGATCGGTGCGCCGGATGCCGTCAACGTAGAGCGAATAAGCTCCGGCGTGCGCGATATCGATATCGTGCATGGTGATCCACAACAGGCTCGGCGCCACCTGGCGCATCAATTGGCGCGCGATATAGACCGAGAGCTCATCCGGGCTGGATAACGTCCGCGCATGGGCCTTGAAGTCCTCCACTGACAGCTTCAGCAGCATCTCGAGTTGCTGCAATTCGAATTCGCGTCCTCCAAGTTCGGGGGCGTAGAACGGCGTCTCATAGTTGTCCCGCAGCAAGTGCTCAAAGCCGGTGCCCGCACCCGCCATGGCCGCGGACAACAGGTGCTTGGGCAGGATCACCGTAGCTCCCGAGCCCTCGCCATAGGAGGGGTGATTGCTCTCTCCAATGCGGTTAAACCCATTGCTGGGAGCCACCACCCAGGCATCCGACCGGGGACGCTTCAGGTCTTTGCGGAAGTATTCAAACACCGTCGGATTGGCCGGAGGCACCGCGGCAAAGTTGTTAAACGTCTCGTAGACTCCGGTAACCAGGCTGGCCGTGGCCACGTAGTGGCCCAGAATTCCCCGATTGACGACCTGGGTGAAGAAAGCCGACTGCGGAATGAGTTCCCGCATCAGGTGCGGAATGTTTTCCTGGCCTTCCGGCGCAAACGTCTCCTGATCGCGTGCTCCGCCCCCAAAAGTAATCACCACGACTTTTCGCTTTTTGGAGGGTGCTACGGCTCGCGCCCACGCGGCCGGACCCAGCAACGTGCTGCCCAATGCCAGTCCTGAGGCGGCCCGCAGGAAGTCGCGGCGGTTGCAGGCCAGCTGCCGGGCGAGCTCTCGGGGAGAGGACGCTACGCCAGACCGGCCCCGCGCGCTCTGCGATGAAAAGTAAGACGTCATGGCAAATCTCGACCTGGATCTTCTATCCGTTCCCGTCAACGTTCAATTCCGCATTCCGCAAACAAGTCACTTCGCGGCCGGTCCGTCCTTGGCCGAGTATACGAATTGTCGAATGTCGGCTCTTTGCTTGTCGACTTCGGCCAGGTGCTGCGCCCGTAACTGTTGATACACCTTAAACTGCTCCTGGGCACGCTCTTTTTTGCCGGTGCGAACATAGGCCTGCCCCAGCCGGTAATGAGCGTCGGAGAGATCCGGGCTGAGCTCGAGGGCCCGCTCGTACTCGGGAATGGAATCAGCGTACTTATTCTGGTCCGAGTAAAGATTTCCCAGTTGAAGGTGCGCCTCCGGATATTTGGGATCGAGCGCAATCGCCGTCTTCAGCAGCGATTCGATCTGTTGCAGGTCGAGCCCAGGATCCTGGGCCCGCTTCCCCTTCCACAGACTCATCGCATAGTAGTAAGCGGCGCGTGGATTTCTCGGCTGAAGCTCTGCGAACCGTCGGAAGCGCTGGATAACCTCATCCGCCTGGCTCGGTGAACTGTCGTAGGCCTTGGAAAGAAAAAGATAGCCGCCCGGATCGGAGGGATTCAGGTCCGCCGCCTGCAGCAGGGCTTTGACCGCATCGTCATAATTCCCTCGCGAGTAGAGGGCCATTCCCAGACCAATCAGGAGCCGAGGCGATTTGGGATAGCGCTCGGTGGCGTGCTGGAACACTTCGATGGCCGGCGCCAGGGTGCGATGAATCAGCAGTTCGCTACCCCAGTCGAACAGGTTGCTCTCGCTGGGATCCATATGGGCCGCAGCTTCGTATTCATTGGCGGCGGCCACGAACTTGCCGTCTTTTTCTTCGATCTCGCCCAGCAGGTTGTGCAGCTCCGCCGTGTTCTTCTTTTTCAACAGATCCTGCACCAGTTGCCGGGCATCCGTGGGCCGCCCGGTCAAAACGTAGGCCAGGGACAAGTCATAGCCGTTGTCGTATGAAGACGGATCGATCTTCTGGGCCTGCGCGAGAAAAGGCGCCGCCTCGGCGACCTTTCCGGAGCGGACGTAAAACTCACCCAGGTTGTGGTTGGTGTCGAAGTTTCCCGGATCGAGCTGGGCCGCCTTCCTGAATTCCACTCCGGCCGCTTCCACCTTTCCCAGGCGCATCAGGTTGGCCGCCAGGTTGGTCCTGGCCGACGCGGAATCCGGCTTCAGGCGTACCGCACTCTGAAGGTGCGGGCTGGCTTTGGCGTCCTGCGATTGCGCGGAATATACCAGGCCCAGGAGTTCATGGACGTCGAAGCTGTCAGGAACCTGGCGCACCAGGCTTTCCAGACGTTGGGCGGCTTCAGGAAAATGGCCGGAGTCATATTGCGCCACGGCAGCCTGGAACTCACGCTCCAGGCCCGGTTTCTGGGCGTCGGCGGCGATGACACACGGGACACACACGAGCCCGAGCAGGGAAAAGAGAGGAATGAACCACAGCGACCGTTGCCGGATGATCACGGTCTTACCATGCTAACACCGCACCCAGAGCGGGCGGGATAGTCCTGACGCATCGTGTAAACGGGCGGAAGCGTTTTTACTCCGTGCCTTCCGCCCGTGATTACCTCTCTGACTTAGAACTTCAATTTCAAGGCAAACTGGATCTGCCTCGGATCGTAGGGAGCATCGCGAGTCGAACCCACTTCGCCAAAGTTCGAGCTGGTGAAATTTCCTGAACCCGAGACCGAGACAACTCCGTTACCGCCGAAATTCGGAGCGTTGAAGTTCGGGTGGTTGAGAATATTGAAGAATTCGGCGCGGAACTGCAAGGAGAAGCGTTCGCCGAGTTTGAAGTCCTTGAAAGTGGAGAAATCTAGCCGCTTGAAGGGCGGTCCGGCAACCTGGGTGGGAGACCCACCCAGCAGGCCCAGGCCACCATCGATCGGAATACATCCCGCAACCGACGTTGTGTCGGGTCCGGTCGACCGCCACACACAAGGCTGGGTGAATGCCGCCGGATTCCCCAGGAAGCTGGGCTGCCCGTTGGAGTCGATGTGCATCCCTCTCTTAACATCCTGGCCGGGAACCACGATATCGTAGCAGCCCGTACCATTGCCGGTGTTCGAAGGACAGCTGAGGGTGATTGGCTGCCCGCCCTGCAAGACGGCGCCCCAACTCACGGTCCAGCCTCCCAGCAAGGCATTTGCGACCCCACCTGGGCTCGACATATAGGGCTTGCCCCTGCCGAGGGGAAGCTCGTAGCTGCCGCTCAGGTGAACGACGTTCCGAATATCGAAAGAAGCCAGGCCGTAATCGTATGCAATTCCGGCCCCGGGAACATCCGGAGCCCGGAAACCAGCCGTGCTCCCGCCGTTGAGCAGATCGCCGGCATCGGTGCGCGCCTGCGACCAGGTATAGGTGGCCAGGAAACTCAGGCCACCCGCGAATTGCTTTTCCGCTTTGGTCTGAAGGGAATGATAGAAGCTGTTTCCACTGGTAATGGCGTAGCTCGCATTTTGCCCGAAATCCGGGAAGGGCAGGCCGCCCTGAGAAGCGGGAAGGGTGGCTAGGTTTGCGTCCACCGGCAGGACCTGAGTGGGGCGGTTGGAGCCGGGGAACGACTCCAAGTGCCGCGCCAGCGAGGTCACGTAGCCCGCCTGGAAGGTCAGTGTGGGCGTTATTTGATATTGCAGCGTGAAGTTGCCGCTCATGGAGTAGGGAGTTTTGTAGTCGAACTGGATGCCGCGCAGCGCCAAACCGCTGGCATTGACTAAAGTTGGATCGAGCGGAGTACACGAGAAGCCAACTTCAAACGTTGCTGCGGGCGCGCATCCCGGGAATGAGATCGGGTGACCGTCGTCAGGCGCCGAGTATTGGAAATTGAACTGGAAGGGGTAGTTTTCTCCCAGGTTCGGGGAAAAACCACGGTTTTCAAATCCGTTGTAAAAGAGCCCAAACCCGCCGCGAGCAACCAGTTTCGAGCTGACTTGATAGGCAAAACCAACTCGGGGCGCGAAATTGTACTTTTGCGATTTCCCCAGTCCCTTACCGTACTTGTCACCGATTACCGCCGTTATGTTGTCCTGAGCCAGCAAGTCGGTGAAGCACGTCGGGCAACCCGAGGAGAACGTCGCAGGGTTAGTACCAGCCGGGAGCAAGTACAATGCGCCACCAGTCGGAGGCCCGCCCGGAACGAAATTGGCCTGGGCCCCGTGGTGCTCAAACACCAGACCGAAGAAGTCCCAGCGCAGACCGAGGTTTACGGTCAGCTTGGGAGTGACCTTCCAATCATCGTTGAAGTAGCTGCCGTAGTAATTCTTGCCGTTGTCGGTTAGAGAAATGTTGGAGACGTACAAACTGTTATTGCCTGCACCGGTCGAGGCGCCCCCAACGTCATCAATTCCACCCGCTACCGTGGTGGCAGTGGGAGAAAGCAGGAACTGCGCGCGTCCGGTATTGCCGTTACGCACGTTGGGAACATCCGTATAAACGCTGCCGTAGTCGAATTCGCCGCGGGACCACGGTGGCTGCAGGGTCGAGAATTTCACGTGTTGCCACTCAAACCCCATCTTGAACGTGTGCTTGCCGTAAATCTTGGTGAAATCGTCGCTCACCTGGAAGGTAGAAGTGACTTCGTCGGAGGGCAGGAACGCGTTGCTGCCCAAAGTGGAGAGGCCATTGATGCCAAAAGCGGGCAGGCCGCCGTTCTCGCTCAGTTGCGGAATACCCTGGATGCCGAACTGCGCTGGGATGTTGCTGAGATCGTTGGCCGAGGGTGAAACGCGGGTGGTGTGTAGATAGTTCAGACCGGCACGCGCCACGTTCACCATGGTCGGGGAGAATACGTGGGTGTAGGCCAAAGCGCTCTGTTGCGCCAGGGCCGTCTGCTGGCCCTGCTGGAAACCGCCGCCGTCGGCCACGCCACCGAAAATGCCAGGAATAAACTGGGGGTCGTCCACATAGCTGAAGCGATAGAACAACTGGTTCTTTTCGCTGAAGTTGAGGTCCAGCCGGGTATCAAACGAATTGCGGCGCTCACTCAGCTTGGGAGAGTTCCCGTAATTTGAAAACAGAGTGCCGTTGTTGGTCGGCAAGGGATAGAGATTAAAGAGCGCAATGGCATTTGGATCCAGCCGGTTGAGCGGTATTTGATTCAGTCCGCAGGCAGCCAGAGTATAAGCTGCGGTGCTGGGGGCGCAAGTGGTGTTGATGGGGTCTCGGGCATACCCTGTGCTGGTCGCGACCCGGCCTGAAATGGGATCGACCACACCGGTCGTGACCGGCCGGGTGGTGGCAGGATCCAGAATCGTTCCAAGGGGGACGGTCCGGCCTAACGCGTCAGTTTCGAGGCTACCGTTTTGACCGGTGATCAAGTCCGAGAAATCTGCAAGCGTGGGATCAGCGCCCAAGCCATTGATACCGTTTCGCTCCAGCACGGTGGGGACAGACCCGCTGAGAATGGTGCCCTGAAGCCGGCGCAGTCCTTCATAGTCGCCGAAGATGAAGATCTTGTTCTTGATAATCGGTCCGCCGCCGGAGACGCCGAACTGATTCTGGCGCAGCTCCCCCTTGGGCACGTTATGGAAATTTTCAAACCAGTCTGCGGCATCGAGCTTGTCGTTACGGAAATATTCCCAAGCCGCTCCGTGGAAGCTGTTGGTGCCCGACTTGATGGTGGCGTTGAGCACGGCGGCGCCGGACCGGCCGAACTCGGCACTGAAGTCGGAGGTCTGTACCTTGAACTCCTGGATGGCTTCCAACGGCGGAAGCACTACGTAATTAGTTCCGTTCAGGAAGTCCACGGTGTCGGAATTGTTGTCAATCCCATCCAGCATGTAGTTGTTCTGCGCCGGCCGGTTGCCGTTAGCCGCAAAAGCGCCGCTGGCCGCGTTACCGCGAGTGTCCGCCTGCGGGGAGTTCACACCGGCGGCGAGTTGCGCCAGAAAGGTAAAATTTCGGCCGTTCAGGGATTGATTTTCGATCTGGCGGCTGTTCACGACCTGGCCAACCGACGCATCCTCAGTCTGCATCAACGGCGTCGAAGCGGTCACTTCGACCGTTTCGGCGGTCGAACCCGGCTTCAGCTGCATGTTCAACTGCAGGCGTTGTTGCACGTTGACGCGCAGATCTTTCTGGGTGGTGGTGGCGAAACCTGGGGCGGTGACGGAAATACTGTAGCTTCCAACTCTGACCGGCGAGAAAGTGTATTCGCCGCCATTGCCGGTAGTGGTCTGCAGCACCAACCCGTTGTCCGTATTGGTCAGCGTCACCTGCGCGTTGTTGACTACCGCGCCGGTGGGGTCCGTAATCAAACCAGTGACGGCGCCCTGGTCCACCTGGGCCAATCCGGGTTGGACGGCAACCAGCAAGAAGCACACGCCGGCAAGCGCAACCCAGCTAAGTAAACTGAACCACCGCAGCGGATATCGATTGGCTCTCATGGTCGAGGTTCTCCTCTTCAACTCTTTAATTCTGTTGTTTGGTGACCGTACAGGGCCGGGGCACAGCGAACCGAGTTTTTGCAGACGCAAACATGTAAACGTGTACATTGGCGAAGCGGGACAACGTTAGAACAGGTCCGGAGATCTTGTCAAGAATAAAACTAGTACCTTTGTATTAGCCTTCGTGGATCGCTCAATTCCGGATTCTCCGCTTCCCCAAATCTCAGGATTGCCCTTCCCTCCGAAGCTCGAACTCCGAAACCGGCGGCCGCGTGGTTTGGATTTACCGCGATCCGGGTGCTAACATGCGCTTCTTTGGGCCAATCTGGCAGGGACAAATATCCAGGATTACGGTCCCAAAGACCGCATCCAAAGATCAAGACCATCTTGTTTTCACGTCGAAGCTTTTTGAGAGGAATCCGCTGGGCGCCAGTAGTCTTTCTCCCGGCGCCCTTTCAGATAGCGCCTTTCCGTTTACTGCTTTCCGAAACCCCAAGCGGTCACATCCCCTCGTTCCCGTCGGCTGATTCTCGTCTGACGCCCCACTATCCCGCGAAGTCTCCTCTGGATGAGATTTTGCTGAAAGTTCTTCCCGGTGCGGACGAGTACCTGACTGAGAAATACGCATTTGAAATCATGTCGCTGCTTGACCAGTGGAGCCTGGGGCTCAAGACGGAACCACCCGCCCTTGCCGCCCTGACAAAATTTCTCCATCCTTCCCTGGAGTCGGCTCCGCTGCTTCCGGCCCGAGAAGTCGTCCACCGTTCAGCCGGCGGATTCGAGGTCTTTCACCGGCGGTTTGCCCGGGATGTGCTCCCCGGCCGCGAGCGTTTTCTCCGCGAAATGGAAAACTATCTGGCTCCGATGTCGAAATTGCAGACCGCTCAATTCGAAATCGTCGGTATCCAGGAAACTGCGGGGAACTCGCCGTCGTTCGATGTCGACATTCGTTATGATCTGGTCGGCCCGCGAAAAGACATGGGACGCGAGCAGCGCACGGGACATTGGTTGACCCGGTGGTCGCGCGATGAAGCCCTGGGCTGGCGCGCCTTACGCTGGCAGGCGACTGAAGAAACGCTTGCCCGCTCCCCCCAGCCAATCTTCATTGACATCACTGCCGCGGCTCTCGGGCAGACGGCGTCGTACAAAAATCAGATGCTTCATGGAGTCGACCACTGGCGCACCATCGTCGACGGCGCATCCGGGATCGACGTCTATGGCAACAATGGTCTGGCCGTGGGAGATTTCGACAACGACGGGTTCGATGACCTCTACGTTTGCCAGCCTGCGGGACTCCCCAACCGCCTGTATCGCAATCGCGGCGACGGAAGCTTCGAGGACGTGACCGAACAATCCGGAGTCGCAGTGCTCGACGACACGGCGTGCGCCCTGTTCGCCGACTTTGAAAACAAAGGCGTGCAGGACCTTCTGGTAGTTTGCGGCGGCGGTCCTCTGCTTTTTCTGAACCAGGGAAACGGCACGTTCTCGCTCAAGCCCGATGCCTTCAAGTTTGCCCGACCACCCCAGGGAACGTTCACCCACGCTGCCATCGCTGACTACGATGGCGACGGACTTCTCGACATTTATTTCTGTCTCTACAGTTACTACGCGGGCCTGGAGCAGTATCACTACCCCGTCCCTTACTTCGACGCGCGCAATGGACCGCCGAACTTCCTGCTGCACAACAACGGCAATGCCACTTTCACCGATCGGACTGAGGCCGCTGGACTGAACGCGGATAACGATCGCTACAGCTTCGCCTGCGCCTGGGGAGACCTTAACTCCGACGGAACGCCCGACCTTTATGTGGCGAACGACTTCGGGCGTAGCAATCTCTATCGCAACCAGGGCAACGGGACCTTTACGGCTGTTTCATCGGCGGCGGGGGTCGAAGACGCGGGCGCCGGCATGAGCGCATGCTGGCTTGATTACGACAACGACGGGAACCAGGACATCTACGTGGCCAACATGTGGTCCGCGGCGGGACAGCGGGTTTCAGAACAGAAGATCTTCCACGAAAACGATCCCGAGAACATCCGCGCCCTTTACCGCAGACACGCCCGCGGCAATTCCCTCTATCGCAACCAGGGCGACGGGAAGTTTCAGAACATAAGCCGCGAGGCGGGAGCCGAAGTGGGAGGCTGGGCCTGGTCCTCCGACGCCTGGGATTTCGACCATGATGGCTACCCGGACCTGTACGTCGCCAACGGGTATATTTCCGGTCCGGATTCGCGCGATCTTTCCAGCTTTTTCTGGCGCCAGGTGGTGGGCAAATCGCCGCAGAATTCGAACCCGTCGTCCACTTATGAGCAGGGGTGGAATGCCATTAACGAACTGATTCGCTCAGACTCTTCCTGGGCCGGAGCGGAGAGGAACGTTTTCTACGCCAACAATCGCGACGGCACTTTCTCCGAGGTTTCGGGCGCGGTTGGATTGGATTTCCCGGACGACAGCCGCTCGTTTGTCCTGGCCGATCTCGACCACGACGGACGACTCGAAGTCATCCTGAAAAACCGGAGCGCGCCGCAACTGCGAATCTTGCGCAACGCGATGAAAGATATCGGCGCGTCAATTGCTTTCCGTCTGCGCGGACAAAAAAGCAATCGCGATGCGATCGGCACTGCGATCACGGTAGAAGCTGGAGAGCATCGCCAGACAAAATACCTGCAGGCCGGTTCCGGGTTTTTGTCCCAGCACACTAAAGAACTTTTCTTTGGACTCGGAAATGCCGAGTCGGTCCGAGCCACCGTGCGCTGGCCCAGCGGCCTTACCCAGAGATTCGAAGGCCTGCCGATAAACCGCTGCATCGAAATTCGGGAGGGTTCGAATGATTTTCTGGCAAAGCCCTTTGCGGTGCCGCCTCCTTCTTATGTCCGGGCCGGCGATCCTCCGAAGATCGATCCCCTGCCCTCATCGGTCGAGACCTGGCTTATCGAACCCTTGAACGCTCCCGACTTTTCGTTGCCGGACCTCACCGGCAAGACCTGGGAGCTTCGTTCATTCCGCGGCAGCTTTGTCCTGCTCAATTTTTGGTCGTCGGCGTCACCGTCCTGCAGAGAACAGATGCGGCTGCTCCGGGTGGGCCGATCGTCTGTTGCTTCGAGCGGCCTGTGCGTGATTGGTATCAACGTGGACGATCCCCGCGATGCGCAAACGGTGGAACGACTCGTTGCCCGGGAAGGTTCCCCCTTTCCCACCTTGATGGCTACACCGGACGTAGCCGGCGTCTACAACATTGTTTATCGCTATTTATACGACCGCCGCCGCGACCTGACCTTGCCCACATCGTTCCTCCTTAATAAGGAGGGCATGATTGTCAAGGTGTACCAGGGGCCCGTGCATCCGGAACGATTCGTGGAGGATATGAAATCGGTTGCGAGCGTTCCGGCGGATAGGGTGCTCAGAGCCCTTCCCTTTAGAGGCACTCTCTTCCGGGGCGCATTCCAGCGAAATGATTTTACCTACGGCGTCGCATTCTTCCAGCACGGCTATCTGGAGCAGGCCGAAGCGTCGTTCAAGCAGGTCATCGCCGCCAAGCCTGATAGTCCCGAAGCGTTTTATAACCTGGGGACGCTGTACCTTCGCAGAAATGCTTTTCAGGAGGCGGGCGAATATCTGCAGCAGGCGGTAAAGCTGCGTCCCGACTATCCGGAGGCCTGGAACAATCTCGGCATGGTGGCGGCCCGTGGAAACCAGGCCGACGAGGCCGTTCGCTACTTTCAGCGCTCGTTGCAGCAGCGTCCGAGCTACACCATCGCGCTCCTGAATCTCGGCAACCTTTACCGGCGGCAGGGAAACTTTGCGCAAGCCGAAACGTTTCTGAGCCGCGCTCGCGACATTGAGCCTGACAATCCCGAGGTCAACTACAACCTCGGAATGCTCTATGCCCATCAAGATCAATCCCAGAACGCCCTGGAGTATCTCGAAAGGGCAGTCGCCCTGCGTCCGGACTATCCCGATGCGCTCAATAATCTGGGCGTCCTCCTGGTCCACGAACAACGTTATCCGGAAGCGGAGCAAAAATTGAAGACTTGCATCCAGGCGGCTCCGAATTTCGACCAGGCCTATCTGAATCTGGCCCGGCTTTATGCGATTTTGAATGACAAGGAAAAGGCTAGAGCCGTATTGCAGGCGCTGCTGCGACAGCAGCCACAGCACAAGATGGCCCAGCAGGCGCTGGAAATGCTACATTGACCCTTTGGCTTCTGTAACCAGAGCGCCCGCGGAGATACACCGGGAAATGGCAGTCGGCACCCCACTTCAATTCAGGAACGCCAGGCCCGGACTGGTCTGGGTTCTAGCGCTTGCAGTCGTTTTCATTCTTGCAGGCCGATCCGCAGCGCAGCAATCGGCCCCAACTGGGAGCCAGCCTCGCCAAGCGGCGAATGTCCCGTCGCCTTTTTTGGAAGCCCAGACCCTCCTGCGCCAGGGGTCGATCGCCGAAGCCAAACAAAAAATAGAGGA
This sequence comes from Terriglobales bacterium, assembly GCA_050746005.1. Lineage (GTDB taxonomy): Bacteria > Acidobacteriota > Terriglobia > Terriglobales > Acidobacteriaceae > JAIQFF01. Next base: position 12,566 of record JBOGLC010000005.1, on the reverse strand, counting down.
ACAACTCAAACTGAATCCTACCAGCGTAGAGGGCTACAACTTGCTGGGGATCGTGTACAGCGCCGAAAAAGACTATGACAACGCGATGGAGGCCTTTCAGCATGCGCTGAAACTCGATCCCGACTCCACGCGAACTCATAACAACCTGGGAAACGTCTACGTCGCTGAGGAAAAATTTGAACCGGCAGAACAAGAGTTTGGCAAGGTCTTGCGCCTCGATCCCGCCAACCGCGAGGCGAACTACAATCTTGGACTGGTCCTGATGGCCAGGCGTTTGCCGGCTCAGGCCATTCCTCACTTGCTGCGGGTGCGCCCCCCCGACCTGGGGACTCGATTCAACCTGACCCGCGCCTATCTTCAAGCCGGACGGACTGCCGAAGGCCTGAAACTGGCGCGCGAACTTTCCGCCCAGAAGAAAGATGATGTCCAGTTGCACTTCACTCTGGGTGGGTTGCTGGCGGCGGAGCACCAGTACGCGGCTGCACAACTTGAACTGGAGAGAGCCAGCGCCCTGCAACCCGAAACTTTCGAGATCCTCTACAACCTGGGACAGGTCTACCTTCAGGGCGCGGAATACAAAAAGGCCGAGGTGGTTTTGAACCGGGCGCTCAAACTGAAACCGGATTCACCTGAGACTCTCTACCTTATGGCGCGCGTCTATTCCGACCAGACCAGGGTGGTGGACGCGCTCGATCTGCTGGTGCGGGCCCACAAGCTCGCCCCGGAAAACACGGACATCATCTTCCTTCTGGCCCGGGTCAGCATGTCGCAGAATTATTTTGAGGATGCGATCCCGCTGCTCGAATCGGGTTTGAAGATCGCCCCGAAGCGGGCCGATCTCCATGCGGCTTTGGGCGAGAGCTACTTCATGTCCGGAAAAGCTGAAAAGGCCATCGCGGAGTTCAAGGACCTGATTGCGCTGGATCCGTCAGCGCGCTCTTACGTCTTTATGGGTCTCTCGTACCGGCACCTGGGGCGATTCGATGAGGCCAAAAAATATTTTCAGGAGGGTCTGAAACTGGATCCGCATGATGCTTCCTGCCTGTTCAACCTGGGCTACATCGAGGGACGGCAGGGAAATCAGGCAGGCGCGGAACGACTCTTCCAGGCTGCGTTGCGCTCGAATCCCGATCTTTCCGATGCGTTGCTGGAATTGGCCAACCTGCGTGTCGCCAATAAGAAATTTGAGGAGGCTGCGATCCTGCTCCGAAAATATGTCAAGTCGAGCCGCAACCCTGCATCCGGATACTACAAGCTTGCCATGGTCGAAAGGAGCCTCCATCAGATGGAGGCTGCGCAGCGCGACTTGAGTGTATTTCAAACTCTGTCCAAAGACTCGTCGCCCGGTCCGTACCCTTATCAGCATCTTTTCGATTATCTGGATAACCGCTCCAATCTTGCGCCGCAGGAGAGAACTCAACTGGATTTGACCGAACTGACGGCGCAGATCCAGAAGCATCCCGACCGGCCGCAAGATCTCTACCTGCTGGCAGAGGCATATTTGAAACTGGGGAGGATTGAAGACGCCCGAAAGGCCATCACGCAGCTTGACCAGATGAGTTCGGGCGACTATCGCACTCAGACTGGAGTGGGCGTGCTGCTCGCGCGCTTCCGCCTTTACGACGACGCCATCGAGCACTTCGAGACAGCGTTGCGCGCCAGTCCCGACTCCGACGACATAAAATTCGACCTGGCCGATGCCTATTTCCGTAAGCGAGCCTACAGCCAGGCGCTCGAAGCAGCCCAGCAGGTTTCCGCCACCGGCCAGCAGGATGCAGCTTTTCTGGCTTTGCTTGGAGACATTCAGGCGCATCTCGGTGAGACCGCCCGGGCTGCCGAAATCTTCCGCGATGCCATTGCCAGAAATCCCGACAACGACCAGTACTACCTCTCGCTGACCATGGTCCAGCTTCGCGAAAAGAATGTCGCCGGCGCGAAAGCCACACTTCAGAAAGGGCTGGCTCGAATTCCGGGCTCCGGAAAAATCCTCTGGGGCATGGGGATAGTCTCGGTGCTCGAAGGCAACACCGCGCAAGCCGCCGAACGCCTGGAGCGAGCGGTCGACCTTCTGCCCGAGTGGCCCGGAAGCTACTCCACACTCGGCGTTTTTTATTACCAGACTGGACAGATCGCCAAAGCCCGCGAGGTGCTGGACCGTTTCAAGGGCAGCAGTGCCGGCGGTCTGGACGTGAATCGAATTGAAGAAGTCCTGTCCCGGACCCCGGCAAAGTCTTCTTCTGCTCAGGAACCCATGTCGATGGCTGCCCGGCAGCAGTTGCTTCAACTGGCGCTATCTCTGGCTGACCGAACCCTCTGAGACTGTTAACAGGAAGCAAGACCAGAATGCCGAAGCAATCCAAAACGGGTAAAAGAGCGGGCGTCGAAGGTCGTGGCAGCACGATCCTGACCCTGGGAATGGTAATAGGATTGGCCGTCCTCATCATGGCCTTCGCGGAGGCACCGAAAACAGGCGACCAGGGCGTGCCCGTCCATTACACCGACGTTCGAAAAGCCGCCGGAATCACTTTTCGCCAGGACTCCACTGCCACCGACGAAAAGTATTACCTGGAAACCATGGGAACCGGCGTCGCCTGGCTCGACTACGATCAGGACGGTCTCATGGACCTCTATTTTGTTCAGTCGGCGGCCACCGATATTTACAAGCCTCCCCAACCTTTGCGCAGCGCGCTTTACCACAACAACGGTGACGGAACTTTTACTGACGTCACCGAGAAGGCCGGTGTCGGAGGCGCCGGACACTACGGCCAGGGGGTTGCCGTCGGAGATTTCGACAACGATGGCTATCCCGATCTCTATGTGACTGGCTACGGCAGAGCCATTCTCTATCACAACAATGGCGACGGAACCTTTACCGATGTCACCGCCAAAGCCGGAGTGGCAGACGAAGGCGGATGGTCGACCAGCGCGGGATGGTTTGATTACGACAAGGACGGATGGCTCGACCTGCTGGTCACCAACTACATCGACTGGTCGCCGAAGAACAATCTGTGGTGCGGGGAACGCCGCCCCGGCTATCGTTCCTACTGCCATCCCGGCAACTACAAAGGACAGAAGACCAAGCTCTATCACAACAACCATGACGGCACTTTCACCGATGTGAGCGACAAGTCCGGGGTAGGAAAGCCCGAATCCAAGGGCATGGGCGTGGTCCTGGCCGACTTCAACAACGACGGATGGACCGACATCGCAATCGCCAACGACAGCTGGCCTAATTTCCTGTTCATCAACAAGCACAACGGAACTTTTGAAGACGTGTCATTCATCTCCGGACTGGCAGCGAGCGAGGATGGACGCTATGAGGCGGGAATGGGCATCGATGCCGCGGACGTTGACGGCGACGGCTGGCAGGACGTCTACATTACCCACCTCGATTTCGAATTGAATCGCCTCTACCACAACAACCGCGATGGAACCTTCGTGGACGAGACCTTCCGCTCCGGCATCGGGAACAAGGCGGTGCTGTTGAGCGGCGTGGCCATGAAATTTCTGGATTACGACAACGACGGTTGGACCGATATCCTGCAATTAAATGGCGCCATGCTGGACAACATCCAGCTCTACCACGGCGAGGTGTCCTATAAGGAACCGCTGCTGATGTTCCGCAACCTGGGCAAAGGCCAATTCGAAAAAGCGTCGGAATCGCTGGGGCCGGACTTCATGCGTCCGATTGCCGGACGTGGTCTCGCCACCGCGGATTTCGACAACGACGGCGACATCGATATCGCCATCAACAACCGCGGCGACTTCCCGTCCCTGTTGCGTAACGATGGCGGGAACGCCAACCACTGGCTTGAGGTCCTGTTAATCGGAACCCGTTCCAACCGCGACGGCATTGGCGCTTCGCTAAAGCTGACGTCCCAGGGATTCGTCCATGTCGAACAGGAAAAAGGCGGGATGAGTTACATGTCGGCCAGCGACCCGCGGATCCTGTTCGGTCTGGGGAAGCGCACCAAAATCGATTCTCTCGAAATCACCTGGCCCAGCGGACAGGTCGACCGCCTGACCAACGTTCCCATCGATCAGATCATCGCAGTGAAAGAGGGCACAGGAATCGTGCCCCACAAATTTCCCAAGGTGCCGGCCAAGTAATGAGGGCTTGCTGAGAACTGACAACCGAAAACGGGCAACTGATCATTCATGAATCTTCCGCGCCGCAATTTTCTGGGCTCCTCCCTCATCGTCCTCGGCAGCACGCTGATGGACGCGCTCACTACTCCGCTGTGGAAATGGAAAAGTTCAGCCGTCCTGCAAACAGTGGCCACCACTCCGGCGGCAACTTCCCCGGTCACGTTTGTCGACGTGGCACGCGAAGCCGGCCTGAATGCTCCCAACGTCTGGGGCGCGGTCGATCACAAGCGCTACATCATCGAAGCCAAAGGCAGCGGACTGGCCTTCTTCGATTATGACAATGACGGGTGGCTGGACATTTACTTGACCAACGGCACGCGCCTCGACGCCAAATGGCCGCCTGGCCAGGCTCCAACCTCGCATCTCTACAAAAACAACCGTGACGGCACCTTCACCGATGTCACAGAAAAATCCGGCCTGGGCCGCACCGGCTGGCAGACCGGCATCTGCGTCGGCGACTACGACAACGACGGCTGGGACGACCTTTTCTGCTGCTTCTGGGGCCACAACGTCCTGTTCCATAACAACGGCGACGGCACTTTCACCGACGTCGCCCGCAAGGCCGGGGTCTACGACGAACAATTCCGCTGGGGGGCCGGCTGCACCTGGCTCGATTACGATCGCGATGGCCATCTCGATCTCTTCGTATGCAACTACATCAGACTCGATCCGGCAAAAGTGCCTTCCGCCGACGATCCGCTGTGCCAGTGGAAGGGTATCCCGGTCATGTGCGGCCCGCGCGGCCTCCCCGGCGACACCAATGCGCTCTACCACAATAATGGCGATGGAACTTTTACCGACGTTTCGGAGAAATCGGGCATCCTGAAGCCTGGACCCCGCTATTCCATTACCGCTGTCTCGTATGATTTCGACAACGACGGCTGGCCGGATATTTATGTGGCGGTAGACTCGCAGCCCAGCATTCTGTTCCGCAACAACCACGACGGCACCTTCAGCGACATCGCCGTCCTGGCCGGATGCGCCTACAGCGACAACGGACACGAGCAGGCCGGCATGGGAGTCGCGGTCGGCGATTATGACTGCGACGGCTGGTTCGATATCTTCAAAACCAATTTTGCCGACGACACCTGCAACCTCTATCACAACAATGGAGACGGGACCTTCACCGACGTTACGTTTTCGTCCGGCATCGGAATCAACAACCGCTACGTGGCCTGGGGCTGCGGCTTCCTCGATTACGACAACGATGGCTGGCCCGATCTCATGCAGGTCAACGGACACGTCTACCCGGAGATCGAAGGCCACGATATCGGCCAGACTTTCAAGAACCCGCGCCTGCTCTACAAGAATCTCGGGAACGGCAGATTCAAAGACGTCTCCTCTGAGTCCGGGGCCGGTATCACAGAACTCTTCTCCAGCCGCGGCGCCGCCTTTGGAGACTACGACAACGATGGCGACATCGACGCAGTCATCCTGAACATGAACGATTTACCTTCGCTTCTGCGCAACGATGGTGGCAACCGGCAGAACTGGATCAAGCTCAAGCTGATCGGCACCAAATGCAATCGCACCGCCATCGGCGCGCGGGCGCGCGTAATCACCGGCAACCACACTCAGATGGATGAAGTTCACAGCGGTTCCAGCGTAATGTCGCAGTGCGACCTGCGCCTGCACTTCGGCCTGGGGAAGGCCTCCACGGTAGACGTTATCGAGGTGAAGTGGCCTACCACGCAGAAGATCGAACGCTTCACGCAGGTGAAGGCCAACCAGATACTCACCATCCGTGAAGGCAGCGGAATCGCTGTCAAGCCCAAGGCGACATAGCCCGCGGCAGATTCAATCTGAAGCCATTTGGACTTTCGCCGGAATTGCCTTGGTGCGGTGAAGCTCCTGCACCTGAAGAACTATGTCGGCGAGCAGGATCGAGAAGCCCACGCAAACCCACACCACCGTTTCACTGGCAGACTCTCCGAGCCTTTCCCAGCCGGTAACCCCGAGGATCACTCGCACTTCAAGAAAGACCAAAGCAACGGCCAGGCTACGGGTCATCCACTGGCGGTGCTGCTGGACTTTTCCCTTGAGAATGAACGCAAATGCAATGCCGGTGGTGAGCATCCACAGGACGGCATCAAGCGCAGCGGCGAGACTGAACGAACGCGGCGTGGCCCCCGTTCGCTCCTGAAAATACTGTATATAGAAACCGAGCGGAGCCGCGATGAAAACGCCCGCGATATAAAATCGTCCCACCACGCGATGAAGTTTTGCATAACGTCGGCGAAGACGATCGGAGAACTGCATGGGGCCGAGCAGAAGCGCGCAAGCTCCCGCCAGACCGTGGGGCAACAACCACCACTTGAAAGGTTGATAGTGCTGCCATGCCGGGTCCGCCCCATTTACGAGAAAGCTCTCGTTATGGCGCAGAACGTACAGAACCATCAGTCCAATGAACCCGAACAGCAAGTACTTCAACCGTGGCCTTGCGATCCGCTGAAGCGCCATTGACGTAGTAGACATAGATTTGATCCGTCGAGTAAGACCGGTCACACACTATACACTGGAAAAGAAAGAATGACAGAAAGCCGCTCTTCAGGGTCAGAGCGGAATGTAGCTCTTAAGCAGCGGATTTACCAGCCCGGCGAACGCAAGCAGCCTGCGTTCGGCTTCCTCCGGTTTTTCCCCGGGCTGCAACTCTGTGTTCATTCGAATCAGTGCATTGTCGCTCCGGTTCAAACGCAGTGAATCGAACGCCAGATACGCATTCATCCAATCTTCGCTGGCCACACGCCGGCCGTGGGCCGAATACCAGAAAAGAACAAGCTGGCGGTCATCCCCCCTGGCAATCAGGTACCGATTAGCGCGAAACGGCGCACCGCCGGGAAGAGCGAGGGTGGTTGTGTCCGACTCCACCGCATTCCAGCCGGAACCCATCAGGCAGTCTTCCGGCAAATGACGGAACAGCGCGTGCTGGTTCAAAAGGTAGGCCACGTATAAATCGACATAAGCTCCGCTGCCGGATCGGTCCGTGTACGTCCGCTGCAGAAATTGCCCCGGGCGCAGAGTCTTCAGAATTTCATCGGGAATGGGGACGTCTGTCCCGGTCCAGTTTTTCAATTCAACGGGAAACGACGCCAGCGCAGTCGAGGGCAAAGCAAATTTATTGCGCGCGCGGAGTTGCAGGAATAGAGCGGTCCCGGCCAGCAGCACAGCAACGGTTGCGACCCTCGCGTTCCAGGAAATCATGCGAATTCCTCCCGCGCTCCCGGTTCGTTCTTACCCATAAACAATCCCTGGGACAGGCGGTGGAGCAGGAAGACGAACCCCAGCGAGCCAGCAAAGATAAGCCATCCCGAAAGCAGGTGCAGCGTCCCTTGCGCCGCCTCGATTCCGCGGTAATCTACGACCACGCCGGTCAAAGCGATTCGCAGCGCGTTCGCCATAATCGAAATGGGGATTGCGCTCAATACCAGCAGCACCCGCACTCTAATTCTGGTCTCCGCCAGGTAACCGTAGATGATGGTTAATGTAATCAGTGAGAACAGCGAACGGATCCCGCTGCAAGCCTCCGCTACCTCGAGCCGCACGGTGGGCAGAAGAATAATGTTGCCTTCGCGTACCGCCGGCACTCCCACCAGCATCAGCAGAAAATTCGCGACCTTGGAAGAGAAGATCTGAAGCGGAATTGTGATTTCTGCCGACACCGTCGATGAAGGGGCCATCAACACCAGGAATGCCAGAGGAAGCGAAACCGCCGCCAGGTGTTTCCATCCGGCAAGAAAGACCACCAGACCTGTAACAAAGAGCAGAAACGAAATGCGGTAGAGAAAGAACCCTGAAGTGATCGTACCCAAAACCATCGCCAGCATTGCTGCCAGGACGACTACCAGGCCTGCCCAGGCTGGCTGGATCCGCAGCGACGACAGTTTGGCGCGTCTCTCCCACAGCAAAAACAGGGAAAACACGGGCACAAAGAAACCGTGCGCATCGTTCGGGTCTCGCCACCACTCCTTCGCCAGCCCCAGCGCCAGCGGGGCATAGAGCCACGCCGCCAGCAGAAGAAGAAGCAAGGCTTGACCGTAAACCAGGGCCCTCGATTTTGGAAGACTGGGTTCGGTGAAACGAAACATGGCCGGGATGCGAGTTCGCACTTAGCGCTTGCGCCTCGACTTTCGCACCTTCCAGAACACTCCCGCCAGTCCCGAAGAGAGCAGCAGCATGGTTCCGGGTTCAGGAGCCACTGCCAGCGGCGTGTGGGAGGAGCCGCCGGGCAAACCGAAAACCGGCAGAATGAAAAATGGAGCGATTCTCTTGCGCTTCGCGGGCTGCAGGGTCTCGGCGGCGTCCGGTAGAACGGCGGCATAAGCCTCAGGCTTCGGATCGACTTCCTGAGTCACCATGTCGTTGGAAAAAAGCGGTTGATTGAAGTCCGCCTCCAAAGGTTCCACAAACGCCGGTGGACCAAGCGCAGCCATGGCCACCCGATTTCCGCAACGCGTACGGGCCACAATTTTCCCATCGCTGATAAGCATTTCGCCGGGATGCAGCTCGACTTTTTTCCGGGTCCAGTAAACTTTGTCCCCCATGCGGTAAGCGACATGCATCAGTTTCTTCCCGGAAACTTGCACCAGGTGAGCGGTTTGAAAATTGAATCCCGCGAATTCCCGCGCCACCACCGGATCGCGCTCCATGGCCCGCCGAAGTTCTTTCTGGTTTGCGATCCCGCCCGGAATTACCGAATACAAGTAGGTGGGGCGGCTCGGCTGCGTCCCCGTGAAGGCGGGATATTCCTGATTCGGGAACTCCGGGGGCACGGTTTCGTCCAAGCCCACAGGGCTGAGTTTCGGAGCTGAAGCTGAAGCTGAATAAGATAAGCTCGTAACCGGCTGTTGACGGGCAAACTGCCAGGTAATCGCTGCTGTCGCCGCAAATAGGAGCGTCACCAGGAACCTGGTCCTGGCCCGCTTTCGTCCGTGCCGGGCATGATGTCGGCGAACTATGCTCTTGCTGAAGTCTTTCAAAAAGTTCCTCAATGGAATCAGTAATTTCGAGCTCGAGGGGAGGAAATGAGCCTTAGATACCAGTTGGAATTGCACGCCACCTTCCAAACCTGGAAGGGCATGGAATCATAGAGACCGCCCTCCCCGCCAGACACGGTGTGAATAGATTTGCACAAAAAGGATTGGTTATTGCGCCAACATCGCACCCCATAAGCTCCGGGCGGCACTTACAGGACAGCGTTAATCACTTTTGTGCCCCAGATTGTGCACAAGCATGCAACCGCAAAGACTTTCCCAGAAAGGGACTGGTAGCGACCCGGACCTTTGAAGATCGGCAGTACTGTCAGCGGTTGGAGAGGTGGTCTAGAGAGGGCGGTCTGGCGCTAACCTTTCTCCGCTGAATTCCCTGCTTGAAGTGCGCCACTGGGGTTGTGGCCTGGGCCGGCAATAGCGTGGAGTTGCGGTTCTTATCGAGGCCCACTGCAAAAACGAAAATAGCTAGCGGGACGATCGGGAAACTGAGTTCGGACCGGCAGCATGCGTTACCGATTCCCGGATCATCAGTTGCACCGGCAACACGATGCTTTTGGGTCTGGGTTGATGCCTCTTCATTTCCTCATCCAGCAGCCGGAACGCCTGCTTCCCCATTTCGAACATGGGTGTGGCGACCGTTGAGAGACTGATCTGAGAAAATTCGGAACTGTCGGTTCCATCGAAACCAAGCACGGAAACATCTTGTGGAATCCTGATCTGATTTTCACCGAGGAACCGCATCACCCCGAGCGACGGAGTGTCGCTAAAGACCATAATGGCCGTCGGCTTCTTCTTCACTCGCGCCCAAAGCTTGGCGCAGCCCTCAAAGCCGCCTTGGGCGCTTAACTCGCAACGCTCGATTAATTGTGGGTCCGTATCGAAACCATACTGCGAGCAAAGTTCCCGGAATGCCTCATATCTTTGGCGAATGGGCGTTATATCCACGGACCCGGTAATATACGCCACTCGCCGGTGCCCGAGAGTCGACAAGGCTTCCATGGCCAGCCGGATCCCACCTTTATTGTCGATCGTTACCTGGTGGAATTGCGGCGGATTGAGTTCCCGATTAAGCAGAACGAAGGGGAAGGCATTTCTCTTGATGTCCTTCCAGAACGTGGGCAGTGAGACCGACGTCAGCATGAAAGGCGGTGCCGCTATGATGCCGGCTATCTTCAGACGCATCATCTCGCGAATTCTGCTGGCAGTTTGGTCGGCATCATAGCTTCCGTTACTGAGGAGAACATGGTATCCCTCGCTTTGGGCCGCCTCTTCGATCCCGCGGAATACCTCCGCATAAACGTGGTCCGCGGTATTCGGGACCACCACGCCGATAAGATTGGATCGGCCGGTAGCCAGGGCACGGGCGACCTGATCGGGCTCATATCCCAGCCGCTTGGCGCTATTCGCGACTTTCGTGCGAGTGGCCGCCGAAATTCGGGGATGGTTGCGAAGAGCTAACGAGATCGTCGTACGCGACAAACCAAGCTTGTCGGCGATGTGCTGAAGAGTAATCGTGCCATTCCCACGGACATCAGTCTCCGCCGTCTGTTTCCGCCTCAGCATGGCGGTCATTTTAGCATGCAGGCCATTGGTTTAACGGTTTAGCAAGGCGGAAAGGAGCTTCCCACGCCTCTTCGCGTTGACATCGAAACCACAGATGCGTCCCGGGCCGTGATTTCCGCCAACCCGATCCGGCGCAGACATCGACACTCAATCGGGCACCGAACTGTTTTTTTCCAGGCAGGCGCCGAGTACGCGGCTGCGGGCGATTTCAGCGTGTCCTTCTTCGGCGTGTCCTGTGCGTAACAGAGCCAACCCCAGGGCGCAATGAGCCAGTCCATAGTCGGGGCTGAGGACCGTGGCCCCTCGCAGCTCAGTAATCGCCCGGACAGACTGGCCGTGCTGCCACAGAGAAATGCCGAAATTGTAGCGAATCTCGGCGCTGGTGGGGCGTCGCCGCAAAGCCTGTTCGAAGGCCTTCGTCGAGCCCTCGAGATCGCCGGCCTGCGAAAGAGCGATGCCCAAATAGTAGTTCGCCTCCGGGTAATCGGGATCGAGAGCATGCGCCGATTGCAAAGTCTCAACCGCCGCTGGAATATTCCCCGTCCTTAACTGGAGAATGCCTTGGCTTAATTCCATGGCCAGCCGGCCTCGCATGCTTTCCTGTTCCTTCAGCCGGGAAGCCTCGGCAAATTCACGCGATGCTTCCCGAAGTTGGCCTTGTCGCTGGAGGACCCTCCCCAACTGATAATGAAGAGTTGATTCCTCGGGCGCCAAAGCCAGGCCCTTCCGCAGGGCTGCTTCCGCTTCCTTTGTCTTTCCCTGCTCGAAAAGAAGAACTGCCAACAGTTCCAGGAATTCAGACCGGCCGGGTGCCGCCACCAGAGCTTGTCGGCATTCCGCTTCCGCCTCCTGGTTTCGATTCTGTTCATGCAAGATCTTCGCAACATAGAAATGGGCAACCGCCAGGCTGGGCATCTTCTCCACCGCGGTGCGAAGCTCGGAGAGGGAGCGCTCTCGGAGATCGTTCCAATAGAGCGCTATCCCATACAGCAGGTGATCAGGCGCGGAGCCGGGCTCTGAAGCCACCAGGGCCTCATATCGATGGAGAGCCTCCACTTTTTTCCCGCCGCGCCGAACAGCACCATCCAGATTTATGGTTGTCGATACCGACTCTGGCGCCAGGGCAAAGGCCTTTTCGTAAGCCGCAATGGCTTGATCGTACTGCTGGGTTTCAGCCAAGGCGGTGCCTAAATTGTTGTAGGCTTCCGGAGAGTCCGGTTCGGCGGCGATCCCGTTCCTGAATTCCTCCACCGCGGCGCTCTGGTCCCCGACTTGGTGATAGAGCCATCCCAAGTGCTGGTGGATCTTCGGGAGATGGGGGTCTAGCGCGACTGCCCGCAGCAAAGCGGTTTGAGCAGACTCCAGCTGTTCATAGTAGGCCGCGGCTCCGACGACGCCGATGCTCTGGGCTGCCTTTATGTCGTTCAGTCCAAGGTTGTAAAGCACAAGGGCGTTGTTGGGTGCTAATTTGAGCGCGCTCTGGAACTCAGATCGAGCTTCCTTCCAGTCTCCAGCTTCGCTGAGCGCGAGCGCCAAATTCAGATGCGCGGAAAGTGACTTCGGAGAATTTCGTACCGCGAGGCGTAAACCTATGACCTCGCCCTTGGAAGGGTGACCCGCGGAGTCGTTCGCGGTTTTTGATTGCGGAGCCTCCTGCCCTTTTTGCTGCGCATGGAGCGAAAAGACGAAAAGGCCGGAGACGATCACAAGACCCGAGCCCAAGATTGCCAGACGGGCTTTCAAGGGCCGATAACCAAAGTTTCTTTCCTGTGAGTAAGTAGCAAACATCGAAGGCCGGGTGGCGAGAGACGAACCTTCCTGTTTCGGTCGCTTCGCCGTCGCCACCCCTGCCAACTTACGCCAATT
>JBOGLC010000004.1:0-44304 GCA_050746005.1 Terriglobales bacterium | reverse complement strand
GACCGGCATATTTGCTGGTAGTGGCGAAGGGGCGGATCGAAAGCGCGGGGTAATAGCTTAACGTAGTAGCAATATCGTCTGCCAACCCGAGTCGAAGGAAATCGAGGTCCTTCGCTGTGCTTGTGTTTTGCAGCGGCAGGACTGCAATCGGCCGGGGTACATTCGGCTGCACTTCGACCGCTCCTCGACGGAATGCAATGGCAAGGATGATCGCGACCATGACCACTGCCACTCCAATGGCCAGTAGGGTTCTCCGCCGTCCGGCAGGGAAGCCGGCTGGACTCTGCAACTTGTCTGGCAATCGGCTTTCCAGACTTCGCTCGACCGGCGCAATCATGCGGTAACCACTGCTGGCAACGGTCTCAATTATGTGCGGCTGCTTGGCGTCATCTCCCAATGCCCGGCGCAACTCAGAGAGTCAGTCACAAATGTGTCTACCCATACAGTCCCCATCAACTCTTCTTTGGAGACAACCTCGCCGGGTCGGTTCGCCAGGCAAACCAGAACCTGCATGAACTTGGGTTCGAGCCGAATGGCGGGGCCGGCGCCTTGAACGGTGTTGCGCTTTGGGCAGACGCGCCAGGGTCCGAGCCGGAAATCGCCTTGCATCGTGTCGCCGCGCTTGAGTCGGCGCAGTCCGGCCTTCATATCAGAAGCGCTTTGATAGCGGAGATTGCGGTCTTTCTCCAGCGCACGATTGATGAGGCGTTCCAGTCCGTCCGGGACTTCGGGATTCAAACGCACAGGCGCTACTGGCGGCCGATTCAGGATCGCATCGAAGATTATTGCTGTGCTATCGCCGCGGAACGGCAACTGGCCGGTGGCCATCTCATAGAGAATTGTTCCAAACGAGAACAAATCTGTGCGTGTGTCCAATTCCCTGGCTCGCGCCTGTTCCGGCGACATGTAGGCCACGGTGCCGAGGGTGGTGCCGGGACTCGTGAGGTAGTCCACGCTGAGGTCGGTCTCCTGGTTGGCTGCTTCCTCCGTTGCTATCACCTTGCCTTTGCCGGGAGTCACTTTTGCCAGGCCGAAGTCGAGAATCTTGGCATGTCCACGCTTGGTTACAAAGATGTTTGCGGGCTTAATATCCCGATGAACGATGCCTTCGGCGTGAGCCGCGTCGAGCCCATCGGCGATCTCAATACCCAACGAGAAAACTGTCTCAATCTCCAACGGCTTGGCCGCGATGAGGTGCCTGAGCGTCACGCCATCGAGAAACTCCATGGCGATGAATGCCTTCCCGTCTTGCTTGCCGATTTCATAGATCGTGCAGATGTTGGGATGGTTCAGGGCAGACGCAGCTTGCGCCTCGCGCTCGAAACGCGCCAGAGCTTGAGGGTCGCTGGCAAGGTCATCCGGCAGGAATTTCAGAGCGGCGAAGCGGTGCAATAACGTGTCTTCGGCTTTGTAGACAACACCCATCCCTCCGCCACCCAATTTTTCGATGATGCGGTAATGCGAGATGGTCTGGCCGATCACGAAGGGAACCCTTGGGTGCAATATTAGGAGTGCGGAAGATGCCAGTCAACGCTTCTGGCCGCCAAATGGCGGCGTCAGCTTAGTTACATGCATAGTGCGGATTCCTCTGGAAAGAGTGCATATCGCCCATGTTGAGAGGTAGCCTTCGCAGGGGTCGGGGCGATATATCTCCCGTGGGAGTCGCTCCGATTGCGGTCGCTTTGGGGTCGGAAACCGGTGCATGGGTGTGCTCGGCGAACAACGCGAGGTCATTGGCACCGAGGAAGAATCCCGCAGGTCTTGAGATCGCCGGCGTAGATCACAGAAAAGCAGTCAATCCGCTTTTCCATGAAGCGATTGGCGTTCGATTACATAACGTGATCGTGCGGTTGCCATCAACAAACCCGTGAAAGCCGTCTGTGAATTGGTGCGAGCGACGCCGTTCCGAAAGATGCGCCTGTTTCGACCCAAGCACCTTAAGGTTAGTGCTTATGGGTTTAAGCCCTGCCCGCAGGGGACATCCCCAGACTTACACGGGCGGTCCTGGCGGGGCGCCGGACGACTTCAGCTTGGGCGTGTTCTGTGCCGGATTCTGCAGGAACAAAGTGATCTCGTGATCGAGCTGTTCGATCGCGGGCCCTGCTGCCGTATTTTTCTTTGCGGCGCTTTGCACTTCGCGCACTCCCGCCAGCGCCGCAGCCCGCACTTCGGGCGTGGCGGCGGAGTTCACGGCCAGAATCATCAACCTCTCCGCCACTTCGGTCTGCACTACCCCGGCCAGGTCTCTCTCCGCCGGCGTCTTTGCATTGTCTGCAAATGCGGCTGTCAACATTGCGCCAATCACACTCTTCGGGGAAGGGGTTTGGCTGTCCTGCTCCGAGATTACCGCCAGCCGCTGCATGCGTTCGGGCTCGAGCAATCCACCCACCACAATTCCGGCGATGGCACGGGCGCCATCCTGCGGGCTGAAAAGATATCCCGCGGAGGAGGCAAACTGCTCGGGATCGGCGTCCCGATTCTCCACCGGCGCCAGCGCCTTCCAGATTTCTGCCGGAACATTCAGCTGCGAAGGCTGCAAGGCCGAGAGCAACAGTTGCAGCGCATCTTTCTGACTCGCGGCCGGCCAGATCATGATGGGCTGCTGTCCGTCGCCGGCCAGAGAGAGCGGAACCTCGGCGCTGCCCACCACATTGACGGCGGCGGCCAGCGCGTAACGATGAAACAGGTAGACCAGCGGCAGCCGCGACGTGAACATCGAATTAGGCTCGCCGGGCCGCAGCATGCGCGGGCTGTAGTGCGCCAGCAGCGCATTGCGCACGGGCAGAACCTGTTTCAGCCAGGTGACCGGATCAGGCCCGTCGTCGTACGAATTCCAGCGGGGATCGTCGGTGTTTCCCCAGACAATTCCTTTCGCGATCGCTGCGCGCACGATGGCATCGCGACGAGCTTGTTCCTCCGGAGCTTTGCTCTCCGCTTTGCCCTGGCTGTATCCCCATTCGATGGCAAAACGGTCGTAGCTGCCCACGCCCTGCATGTATGCATCGGAAAGATCGGCGGTGCCGTCGGCGCGAATCTGCACTCGCGGCGCGAAGTAGTCCATCACCGAACCGCGTCCGTAGGTGCTGGCCACGAAGTTATGTTCGAGGCCAAGCACATGGCCCATCTCGTGGCAGGTAAGCAGGGCCAGCCGCTTGAGCATGACCTGTTCGTCGCTGGTGCGGGGATCAAGGTTATCCAGCGCAGCGAACGTATCGAGAGCCGGTTCGTCATGGTCGCGGCCTGAGGGCATCATGGATTCCCAGTAATTGTTCGCGGTGCGCATACGGTGCGAATCCAGTTGCACCACCGCATGAATGATCTCGCCGGTGCGGGGATCGACGTGACTTTGCCCCACCGACCATCCTCTCCCCGAGCGGTTGGTCCATTGAATTGTGGGATAGCGAATGTCCATGGGGTCCGCGCCCTCGGGCAAGTCCTCGATGCGCAGCGCATTCCTGAATCCCGCCTGTTCAAAGGCCGCATTCCACCACAGCGCCCCGGTTCGCGCCGCGGAACGCATGGGCTCGGGAATAGCGCGGTCGAGATAGAACACGATCGGCTTCACGGGATCGCTCAGCGCCGCATTCGGATCTTTCTTTTGCAGCCGCCAGCGTTGCACCAGATATCGCATGAGCGGCTGATCGTAGGGCTGGGAGAAATCGCGAAAGCTGGCCGTAATAAATCCGACCCGGGGATCCTGCTCCAGCGCTTCGTATCCGGGTGCCGGCAGGGCCACGAACGAATGATGTTCGCGGACGCTCAGGGAATGCGCATCGGGCTGGTTCAGATCGCTCTCGGAATCGGTGGCGAAGGTCAGCAGCGCTTCCACTTCGGTGTTGAGCGGAAAGCTCCCGGTGTGCTCGAGATCGATGACGCTGCGATCTTTGTCCAGGCGCCAGTCCGCAGCCTTCGACGACTGCTCCCGCACCATCACGCCGCCCACGGCGCGGGTGGGACGCCGCAGTTGCGATAACAGATCAAACGCGTCCCGTAGCAGCAGAGGATCGGCATCCACCAGCACCATGCCATCGCGCTCCGCTTCGACCGGGAGAGAAGCCAGCACGGAAGTTGGAAAACTCGATTCCACCGAATGCTGAAGGGCGGCCCCGCCATTCGGAGCCCGAAAGCTGGTGTTCTCCTCGATCACCAGCACGCGCATTCCGACCCGCTGGAAGCGGCAAACCGATTCTTTGCCAAAAGAACTCCGGTCGGCAAAAGTCTCGATCGAACCGATCCCGCTGCCCAGCCCGTTGAAGTAAAGAAATTCTCCCCGGAGCGCCGCGGGCGATAGTTCAAACAGAATGTCGCCCTTTTTTTCATCCCAGTAGTAGGGGAAGAAGCCGTCGTGTCTTTCCAATCCGGCAGTACGTGCAGCCAGACTGGAAGCTGCGTCAGCCGGCCTGGCCGCGGTCTGGGCAGCGACGCCACTGGAAATGCCTCCGATGACAATGGCCAGAGCAACCCACGGATGCAGTGTTTTCATAGAATTTGTCTTATACATCACCAGTCCGCGCCTGCTCAAACCTAGGGAAGAGGCTGGCAGCCGCTCACTTGGCCTCGCGCACCGGCTTTCCTTCTTCCACGGTGATAATGCGGTCTATGCCGATGGGTTGCGCCACGATCTGCTGCTTCATGCCGCTGGGCCAGTGAATCTCGATTTTGTCCACCCTGGTGGCGGGGCCGAGCCCAAAGTGGACGCGCTGGTCGGAACTCGAGCCATAACTTCCGCCACTGACCACGTCCGCCCGTTGCCGCACTCCCGCCGCGGTAAGAAAGACTTTCGCTCCCACGGCGTCGCGCGGACTCCCAGGACCGCCCACCAGCTTGAGCGTCAGCCAGTGATTGCCGTTTTTGACCACGTTGCGCAGCAAGGCCGGCGTGGCGTCGATGTTATTGATAACCACATCGATGTGCCCATCATTGAAGAGGTCGCCAAACGCCGCACCACGGCCGGTAATTACATCGGCTAAGCCGCTGCCGCTTGCCGGCGGGACCTCCTGGAATCTGGAACCATTGAGATTGCGGAAGAGTTGCGGGCGCTCCGCCCAGGTCGTGCCCCAATCCTGGCGATCGACTTCCGGATAGACGTGTCCATTGACGATGAAAATGTCGAGAAGTCCGTCATTGTCGAAGTCCAGGAACCCGGTGCCCCACGCCAGAAACGGGACAGTCGCATCGCCCAGTCCCGCCTGATAAGTAACATCGGTAAAACTCCCGCCGCCATCATTCCGGTAGAGAGTCTTGTAATCGTCCGAAAAAGTTGTGGTGAAGAGATCGACTTTTCCGTCACGGTTGTAATCGCCGATGCCGATTCCCATCGACGCCTGCTCGCGCCCATCTTCGCTCAGGGCGAACCCCGAGGCATAACTCACGTCTTCGAACGTGCCGTCCCGCCGATTGCGATAGAGAAAGTTCGGCGTGGAATCGTTGGCCACCAGCAGGTCGACCCATCCATCGTCATCTACATCCACAAAAGCCGAGGACAGGCCGTAGTAACCGTCGGGGTCAGCCACGCCTGCTTTGACGCTGACATCGGTAAACGTGCCATCGCCGTTGTTGTGGAACAGATGGTCATGCTCCCCGGGCAGGCCGCGGGGCCCGCACATTACGGCGACGCCGCGAAACTGGCAAAAATTGGCTGGAATCGCGCCCTGCCCGGCGATCGGAGGATGGTCGGCATCAAACTTCACATATCCCGGGACAAAAAGATCGAGCCGTCCGTCGTGATCGTAATCGCCCCAGGTAGGTCCCGTGGACCAGCCCCCGAGAGTTACTCCGGCCTTTTCCGCCACGTCGGTAAATGTCCCGTCGTGATTGTTGTGATAGAGGCGGTTTTTGCCATAGTTCGCCACGTAGATGTCGGGCCATCCGTCGTTGTCGTAGTCGCCCACGGCCACACCAAAGCCCCAGCGCTCGTTGGCCACGCCGGCTTTCTCTGTGACATCGGTAAATGTTCCATCGTGATTGTTGTGAAAGAGCATGGCGCGAGGCGGCGGCTCTTTCCCTTTGAAGGCCGCAAGCGTGGAACCATTCACCAGATAGATGTCGAGCCAGCCGTCATTATCGTAGTCAAGCAGGGCCACGCCTGAGCCCGGCGTCTCGATGATCGAAGTCTTTTCCGGAGTTCCGGAGCGATGGTGAAATATTTCGAGGCCGGCTTTCCGGGTTATGTCCTCGAATACGATGGGAGCGTTGTCTACAAATCCGCCGGCGGTGATGGGGCGAGACTTGGAATCCTTGACCGCGGGATGCGCGGCCCCGGTTGATACTCCCATGCCCGGAGCGGACTGATTCGGTTGGCTATGTTCCTGGGGGGCGGGCTCCTGAGCCGGGACGGCGCAGGCGAAGAACAGGGCCGCCACTAAAAACACCATCCGGGTGGCCGCACTGAACAGGGCGGCATGACAATTCTTGTTGCGCGGCCGTGCACTTCGCGATGTCACTCAACTGCCCCGGCGGTCAGAGTCAATCCCATCATGCTCTGGGTAGTGGGCCAGTTTAAAACGCCCATCTCGCTGGCGTCATCCTGAGGGGCTTCAGTCCCGAAGGATCTGGCGCGCGCCATGCCAATTGCTGACGCGGCTGCATATCCGCCGCACGCCAGATGCTTCGCAAGCTCAGCATGACGCCTTCATGAGCGGGGGGGCAGGTTCAAACTGACCCACTACCATGCTTTGAAATTTCTGTCCGTCAGCAATAGTAAATAAACTGAGGAATTCTGTCTGGTCTGCGAAGCTACGGACATAAAGCCGGAGTCACACAGCGCATAAACAGGTACCTGCGGAATCACGCCCTTCACTGGGTTGCTGGACACGATGGTTTGTCAGTTCGTTCGACGACACCCGTTACGCGGTGACCGAGGTGGAAGCCTATTGTTTGCCGCGCCATGCCCGTCGAATAGGCGTGCGGGCAACTGCCTCAAATGACTTAAACCCTGACGAACAGCGGGGTTCCGAGCCTGTCCGGATTCAGGAAAACGATACCGCCTACGCAAAATTTTCTTGACAACCAACTTCGATTACAGGTACAAGCCTGTCTGCATCGTTAACGTTACCGGAAGTGCCACGTTAGCACGAGAATCCAGCTTGTCACTGCGAAGGGGTTGAAACTATGCGTTCTTTATCGGCTACATGCGCCGGAAGTCTTGTTATGGCAGCGAAAAACGGGCGTGTACGTTCCCTGTTGATTCTCTGCTTGTTGATGGTCGGGTTTAGTTTCTCGGCGTTTGCTCAAAACGCCACTGTGGTAGGAACCATCACCGATCCCTCCGGATCCGTGGTTCCTAACGTGACCGTTACGGCAACCCACGTCGAAACCGGGCAGGTCCGCACGACCAAGGCCAACGATGCCGGCCAGTATCTGTTTGCCGACCTTCCCATTGGGCACTACAACATCAAGGCCCAGGCTTCCGGATTTGGCGTCGCCCAGCAAAATGACATCGTGCTCAATGTGGCCGATCGCGCGCGCATTGACTTTAGCCTGAAGATGGGCGCAGCTACCGAGACCATCACGGTTGAAGCCGATGCCGTGCGGGTACAAACCGAGCAGGGCGAAGTCAGTTCCATGATTACCGGCCAGCAGCTTCAGCAGCTCGCCACCAACGGACGCAGCATGTACTCTCTGGCCAACCTGACGCCTGGAGCGTCCAGCGGCCAGGGTGATTTTCAGACGCCCACACCGGTGGGTGGAGACGCGGCCATCAGCTATAACGGCCAGCGCATGAGTCACAACCTTTACATGCTCGACGGCAGCGAAAGTAGCGATCGTGGAGGTGGCGGCGGTTCCGATGTTATGCCTTCCCTGGACTCGCTGGCCGAGTTCCGCATGCTCACTTCGAACTACAGTGCCGAATATGGGCTGTCTTCGGCCGCAACCATGACGGCCGTCATCCGCTCCGGTCAGAAACAGTTCCATGCTTCGGCGTGGGAATTCCTGCGCAACGATGCTTTTGATGCACGCAACTACTTCAACCGTGCCCCCGCGAAGGTGGCCGAGTTGCGCTTTAACACGTATGGCTTCAATGTCGGCGGCCAGGTGCCGCTCTGGAAGAGCCATCCGACTTTCTTCTTCTACAATATGGAGTGGCGCAGCCTGATTCAGGGGCAGACCCTCAATCAGACGGTGCCGCTGACCAGCGCCTACGGCGGCAACTTCGGCAGCACTCTGATCACAGTTCCGAGTGCCTCCCAGGTTTCGCCCGCGATCCTGGCACAATACGCAGCCGATGGGCTCACACCGGGACAACCGTTCCCCAACAACACCATTCCGGCTGACCTGCTGGATCCCAACGCGCAGGCTTTGCTGGCTGCGGGTATTTTCCCGGCGCCGACCAGCGGTACCCAATTCATCGGTGGCAATAACGTCCCCACGAATGTGCGGGAAGAAATTGTCCGGGTGGATCACCAGTTCAGCGACAAGTTCTCGATCTTCGGACACTTTGTGGCCGAGCAGATCAGTCAGAACTTTGGGACGGCAATGTGGAGCGGTGACAACCTCCCGACGGCGCACAACACCTTCGGTAACCCCTCGTACAGCGGGGTCATCCACACGACCTACGTGATCAGCCCACGGTTGCTTAACGAGGTCGCCTTCAACTACAACGGTAACCGGATCGCCATCATTCCTCAGGGCGTGATCGATCGTCCCGCGGGCTTCACCACCCCGAGATTGTTTTCGGGACCGAACAACCTGAACCGCATTCCGGAGATCCATCTCGGTGGCGTAACCGGCGCGGACTACACAACTTCGAGCTGGCCCTGGAACAACAAAGCGGATGATTACCAGATTCGCGACGACATCTCCTGGACCAAGGGCTCGCACCAGCTTAAGATTGGCGCCAGCTGGGCAATCTACAAGAAAATCCAGGACTTGTTCGGCCAGACCCAGGGTGGGTTTACCTTCAACAACACTTACACCGGGGTTGACTTTGCCGATTTCCTCCTGGGTTACGCGCAGCAGTACAACGAACTGGCGGTGCAGGATCACGGTTACTGGAACAACGTTTCCTGGGCGGCCTATCTCCAGGATAATTGGCGCGCCACCAAGCGGCTCACTCTGAATCTTGGCTTGCGGTGGGACGGGGTGCCGCATACCTATGAGGCCAATAACCGGATGGGGAACTTCTATCCCAACCTGTATAACCAGGCCGACGCGGCCATCATTCTTCCGGACGGTTCGATCAGCCCCGCCAGCCCGGGCTTGGGTACCAGTCCCAACCCCATCCTGGCCGGCTATCAGTTCTATCTGAACGGCATCGGCATCCCCGGAACGACGCCGGGAGTTCCTAAAGGTCTGGTGAACAACCACTGGGCTGCCTTCGGTCCGCGTGTAGGCTTTGCCTATGACGTGACAGGTCAGGGCAAGACCGTCGTTCGCGGCGGATTCGGCACCATGTACGAGCGCATTCAGGGCAACGACATGTACAACGCCGGTCCGAATATTCCGTTCAGTTCGTCAGTCACGTTCAACAACGGCGTTCTGTTGTCGAATCCCAGCACCAGCGTGCAAACCGGAAACACTCTGACCGCGCCCATTACGGTCGCCGACATTACCGGCCTCAACAGTACGCAGTACAAACTGCCGGTAAGCTACCAGTACAGCATTGGCGTGCAGCAGGGCTTCGGAGCCAAGTCAGTGCTGTCGGTTTCGTATGTCGGGAACCAGGCTCGGCATCAGAACGACTATCGGGAAACCAACCTCCCCGATCAGAGTCTCCTCCCGAGCATTGCAGCGGGTACCGCACCCAGCTACAACACCTTAGTCCCGTACCTTGGTTTCCACTCCATCAAGCAATCGGAAACCGTGCAAAACGGGCACTACAACTCATTACAGACAGAGTTTCGGTCGCAGATGACCCGAGACCTCTCGCTGCAGGCCGCCTACACGTACTCCAAAGCCTACGACCCAGCCACCGGCTCAAATAACGTGCAGGACCTGAACGCAGTTTCGAATCCCTACAGCTACACTTACGATAACGGGCCGTCGAATTTGGATCGCAGGCACATTGCCTTCGTCAATTTCATTTACGACCTCCCGTTCTTGAGGAACAGCGACAACCACCTGCTTAAATCGACAGTCGGCGGATGGCAAATATCGGGAGTCGTCAGCCTGGTATCCGGCAACCCGCTGAATATCACCCTGGGTGGTGCTAGCGGCAACATTACCAGCACCCTGCCGAATTCCACTAACCGGCCAGACGTAAGCAGCAGCGTCAGCACACCACACACGGTGGACAGTTGGTTCGGCACGTCCGCCTTTTCGGATCCGGCAGTCGGCGCATTTGGCGATATGCCGCGCAACTCGGTATACGGTCCGGGCCGCCAGAACTGGAACATAGCCTTCTTCAAGAGCTTTGTGTTCAGTGAGTCGCGTGGCAGCCGTCTCGAACTACGTGCGGAGACCTTCAATACCTTCAACCACACGCAGTTCAAGGATGTCAGCACCACTTTCGCGTCCAGCAACTTCGGGGCAGTGACTACCGCTCATGACCCGAGAGAAATTCAGCTGGGCGTCAAGGTGATCTTCTAAAACGGTACTGGAACTGGTTCTGGCCCCGCTCAGGCTGTACGAGCGGGGCTTTTTTTGTGCGTCAAAGACACGGTTTGTGGACATTTCAACCCCGCCTCCGTCTGCCGGGAAGATTGATTAAAAACCAACCCGTCCGCCGGCGGTAGCAGCGTTGCTTCGTTAAGCCGGAGTGTCTATTCTGAAATGTTGATGCCGGAGCAAGTTCCGGTACTGAAACTCAGTCATGAAAACCTGCCAGTTTCTAGTGGTAGTTGCCTGCTTGCTGTGGCCTGCACTTGCGCGTCCGCAGACGGCCAGTCCGGCTGAGGCCATGGCGCTCGAGCAGCAGGGCAAGCTTGCAGAAGCGGCTGAGGCGTGGCAAGCGGTAACGGTGCACAATCCGCGGGACGCCGCTGCCTTCGCCAGCCTGGGCGTAGTTCTGGCCCGGGAAACGAAGTATGAAGAGGCCGCCGCGGCCTACCGCAGAGCGATCGCCTTGAATCCAAGGCTGCCCGGCATTCAGCTGAATCTGGGCCTCGCCGAATACAAGCGGGGACAGTTCCAGGCCGCCATTCCTGCTCTGCGGGCCGCGTTAATGCAGGCTCCGCAGAACATGCAGGCGCGCACTTTGCTGGGCCTGAGCTGTTATGGCGCCAAACGATTTCCGGAGGCGGTGAAATACCTGGCGCCGGCGGCAAAAGCGGATCCCGCCAACGCAGAACTGCACCAGGTGCTGGCCCAAAGCTGCCTGCTGGCCAGGATGTATCCCTGTGCCCAGGAACAATTCCGGCAGCTATTGCAGCAGAATCCAGACTCGGCGGCGGCCCACATGCTGCTGGGCCAGGCGCTCGACGGCCTGCAGCGGACCCCTCAGGCGATTGCCGAGTTCGAAGCAGCGGCCAGGGCCGCTCCCGACGAGCCCAACGTGCATTTTGGCCTCGGCTATCTGCACTGGAAAATGCGCCAATACGACGAAGCCAAAGTTGAGCTCGAGCGCGAGTTGGCCAGCGACCCCAACCAGGCTCAAGCGCTGGCCTATCTCGGCGACATCGAGATGAAGAGGAATAACCCCGAGAACGCATTGGTCCTGCTCCGGAAGGCGCTGCGGCTGAGAAACGACATTCGCATCGCATATCTCGATATGGGCGTTATTCTGGCCCAGCAGAACCAGCATCCGGAGGCTATCGCCGCTTTCCTCCAGGCCGAGAAACTGGATCCCGCCCAGCCCGATGCGCATCTTCGGCTGGGACGCTTGTATCAGGCCACGGGAAACCCGGCCGCGGCGCAAAAAGAGTTCGCCAAGCTTCGCCAACTACACCAGAAAGCCGATGAGGACATAGCCTCCAAAATGTCAAGTTCTCCGCCTCCGCCGCGCCCGTAGGAGCTCTTCACGCGAGTGCCGAAATCGGCAGTTCCTGAAGCTCATTCGAGTAAGAAGATTGGGCGCCTCCAGGGTGAAACCGGTCGTGAAAATCTTGAAGTGTAGTAAAACTGTAGCAGTGGAGAGGTGGCCGAGCGGTTGATGGCACCGGTCTTGAAAACCGGCATACCTTAACGGGTATCGGGGGTTCGAATCCCTCCCTCTCCGCCAGCATCTTTTATCTTAGCCCAGTGTCTGATCGAGCAGGCGGCGAAGTGCTACCGCTCTCTTTCCCATCTCTGAGACCCCCAAGGCTTAGTTCGGCGGGCAGAACGGGTCGACACTCCCGACATCGTTATAGCGAATGTCAGACGGGCGATTTTTGATCGTTCGAGCGCGCTCCCGAGGGGACGGTGGCTCTGAATTTATTGGTCGGCGATTCAGATAGCGGGTTATGACGTTGCGTCTCGCCGGGAACGCGCATCTGCGCCTTGAGGGCTTCGGCGGTCGCAGGCTTCGGCTTTTCCTCTGCTTCGCACAGCAAGCGATGCAAGACGCTTCCCAACTGTTCGATGGTGTCCGGCTTGAGGATCACTTCACGTACGCCGGCACGGCGCGCAAACTCCTGGTCTTCGGGGCGGACGTAGCCGGTGGTCAGGATCACCGGCAGGTTGGGACAAATTTGCAAGACCTCAAGAGCTAGGTCGGTGCCGGACATGCTGGGCATGGAAAGGTCGGTAACCACAGCATGAAAGTCGGCAGGGTCCTTGCGCAGGGCACGCAGCGCTTCCAGGGGATCCGTGAAGCCGCTGACTTCATATCCCAGACGCTTCAGGATGCGGGGGACGAGCAGCACCAGAGGCTCTTCGTCATCCACGTACAGGATGCGCTGGCCCCGCCCCTGGGTTGGCGTTTCGGTCGCGGGCTGCACTTCGGGGAGAGCGCCTTCGGCCACCGGGAAGTAGAGATTGAACACGGTTCCCTTACCCACTTCACTGTGAACCGTGACTTCGCCAAGATGTTCTTTCATGATGCCGTATACGATTGCCAGCCCCAGGCCGGTGCCCCGGCCCTGCGCCTTGGTAGTGAAGAAAGGCTCGAACACTCGGGCCATGGTTTTCTTGTCCATGCCGGGGCCGTTGTCTTCGACAGAAAGCCTCACATAGTCGCCGGGCACCAGGGCCGAGGAAGGGCCGCTTCTTTCGCCGTTGACGTGGATACAACGAGCCTGAAGGTCCAGTGTGCCGGGACGGTCTCCGATGGCATGCGACGCGTTGGTGGCCAGGTTCACGAGGATTTGATGCACTTGGGAAGAGTCTGCGGAAACGGGCGGAAGGTCCGCGGGAAAATCCCAGCGGATTTCGATTTGCGCCGGCAAAGTTGCCCGCAACATCGAGAGCGCCTCTTGCGCCACGGGCTGAAGCTGAATCGCTTGCCGGTTGACCACCTGTTGCCGGCTAAAGCTGAGTATCTTCCGGGTGAGCGCGACAGCGCGACTGCCTGCTTTGGCAATCTCCAGAACGCTGGCGCGGGCGGGATGATCTTCCGGCAAATCGGCCAACGCCAGGTCGGCGTTTCCCGACACGGCCAGAAGGATGTTGTTGAAGTCATGCGCGATGCCGCCGGCCAGGGTGCCCAAGGCCTTCATCTTCTCCGAGCGCAGCAACGCTTCTTCCATCTGCTTGCGCTCCGTGATGTCGCGCATGGAGGCCAGGTACGCATCCCCCTCCTCCCAGTTGATTTCTGTGACGCGCATCTCTGCGACTCCGCTTTCTCCATTGCTGCGGATAATGTCAATCTCGGTGGTGCGATCTGTGGTCAGGGGCAATCCAAAGGGCTGTGTCTTCAACTCGCTGGCTTGGCGACCGAACATCCCCTCAGCCGCGGGATTGGCATAGCGGACGACGCCGTGATGGTCCAGCACCACGGTCGCGTCAATGCTGGCGTCAAGAATCGCGCGGGCTCGCTCCTCGGTCTGGCGGCGGCGGATGGCGAAACGGATGGCATTGGCAATCCTTCCTTTCAGCGCCGCGCCCTTTTCCAGACAGTCTTGCGCTCCACGGCCCAGTAGCTCCAGGGCTAAAGCGTCATCCATCTGCCCACTGATCACCACAATCGGCAGCTTGGGCTCCGCCCTCCGCAGTGTGTCCAAGGACTCCAAGCCGCGGCTATCCGGCAAGTTCAGGTCCAGAAGCGCAACGTCAAACCGGCCC
Source organism: Terriglobales bacterium (assembly GCA_050746005.1). Classification (GTDB taxonomy): domain Bacteria; phylum Acidobacteriota; class Terriglobia; order Terriglobales; family Acidobacteriaceae; genus JAIQFF01. The sequence continues at coordinate 30,225 of JBOGLC010000004.1, read as the reverse complement.
TGTTCCAGCAGTTTCAGCCCAGCCTCCAGGCGGTCTACGGTGGTAAACCGGGCTCGTATGGAGGGCACACCTTCAAGGTGAGACTGGACCAGGACGGAATCCGACTCACTATCCTCGAACTGGAGGATCTCGAGCGGACGGTGAATCGGGCCACTGAGATTCTTCATTTGCGTCATCAGAACGCCGCTCCCTGTGCAGCTCTGGATTCTCCGTTTACTTTCCCCGGGGCCTTGAACATCGCGTTCATGCGGGTAATTTCCTCGGCCGGCACCTGATGGGGATTGCCGCTCAGGATGCCGGTGACATTGCGGAACGGCTTCTGGATGTGCATGCCCTGGCTGTCGATGGCGTACTCGCAGATGTCCTTGTTGTGCATGGACCGCGCATCTAAAGCACGGTTATGCCACGCCGCATCTCGCCACAGCTTTCGACGTAGCGCAAAAGAATGATGGAGTCGGTGGTCGAGATATGGGGCGCGGTGACCGAAGTTCCCCCAGGAGCGAAAATGTGGTGGGGTGAACAGGCCCCACCGGCAGGTTGCTGAGATACTCCTTCATGGTCAGCACGTCGGTCGGGTTGTCCTCGACCAGCAATACACTGACGTCAAGAGGTTCCGTCATTCGCTCTCCGGCGGCAGGGTCACCAGGCAAAGCCAGAAGTCCCGGATCCCGCGCACCGCCTCCGCCAGCTTGCAAAACTCCACCGGCTTGGTCACGTAACAGTTGGCGTGGGCGCCATACGATTGGGCGATATCGTTCTCCGCTTTGGAGGTGGTCAGCACCACCACCGGAATCAATTTCAGATCGGGATCGTTCTTGACCTCGTTCAACACTTCCAGCCCGCTCTTTCGGGGCAGGTTGAGGTCCAGCAGCACCAATCCCGGCCGCGGAGCGTCGGCATACTTGCCTTGGCGGCGCAGAAACGCCAGGGCTTCAATACCGTCGTCCACAATGTGCAAGTTGTTGAGCACCTTCGAGCTTTGCAGCGCCTCCCGGGTCATCAGGGCGTCGCTCGGACTGTCCTCGACCAAAAGAATTTCTACCAAGCAAGTCTCTTGATTCTCGGCAATTCTTATCTCCGACAAATTCACTGTACTCATAAGTTACCCCCGGCCTCTGGATTTGAAGCGGCCAGAGTGAAACGAAAGGTGGTACCGCTTCCCACTTTGGAGTCGAGCCAGATTGTTCCGCCGTGGCGCTCCACGATTTTCTTGCACAGCGCCAGCCCCATGCCGGTGCCGGGATATTCCCGGCGCGTGTGCAGGCGCTGAAAGATGACAAAAATCCGTTCAAAATACTGGGGCTCAATGCCAATGCCGTTATCAGCGACCGAAATGAGCCATTCCCCGTTCTGGCGTTTGGCGCCGATCAAAATACGCGGCGGCTCGGTGCCATGAAATTTCAGCGCGTTGCCGATCAGGTTCTGGAACAGCAGGGCCAGCTGTCCCAGGTCTCCCCTCACCATCGGCAAGGCGTCGGATTCGATCTGCGCCTGCGAGGTGGCGGTGGCCACGCTCAGGTTCTTAAGGGCGTTTTCCAGCGCTTGCTGGGAGGAGACCGGCTGCAGCTCCACTCCGCGCGTGCCCACCCGGGAGAAGGCCAGCAGATCGTCGATCAGGTGCTGCATGCGGGTCGAACCGTCCACCGCGTGGGTGATGAATTCGTCGGCCCGGGCGTCGATCTTGCCTTCGTAGCGCGCCTTCAACAGCTGCATGCAGCCGGCGACCGCGCGCAGCGGTTCCTGGAGATCGTGCGAGGCGGCATAGGCAAACTGCTCCAGGTCGCCGTTGGAGCGGGCGAGGTCGTCGCTTTGAGTTTTCAGTGCCGCTTCCGCGCGCTTTACTTCGCTGATGTCATTGTTGGTTTCGATGACGCGTTGGCGGCCGCTGCCATCCTGTTGCAGCAGCCAGATGCTGGCCACCTGCAGGCGAGCGCCATTGCGGTGGTAGTGAACCAGTTCCCCTTCCCATATCCTGCTGGCGGCCAGCTTGTCTTGAATCTGCCCCACCGGTTCGGGAAATTCGGTGCGCAAGAGTTCGTGGGACACGCGGCCCAAAGCCTCGGAGCGGCTGAATCCGTATAACCTTTCCGCGCCCCGCGTCCACAAAACGATTTGGCCTTGCAGGTCGCGCACCAGCACCTGGGCCTGGTCCAGGACTTCCGCTTGTTGCCGAAGGGCTTGCTCCGCCTCCTTTTTCTGGGTGATGTCGGCGCGAATGGCGACGTATTGCTGCGGCTTGCCGGCCGCGTTCAAGGTGGGCACGATGGTGGTATCGACCCAGTAAAACGATCCGTCTTTGGCCCGATTCTTGATCTCGGCATGCCACACTTTCCCTCCGGCGATGGTGCGATACATCTCCTGAAAGAACTCCTGGGGATGGAAGCCGGAATTCAGGATGCGGTGGTTATTGCCCATCAGCTCGTCGCGCGAATACTGGCTGATGGCGCAGAACTTGTCGTTCACATAGGTGATGGTGCCCTGCACGTCGGTGATGGCGACGATGGCGTGCTGATCGAGTGCGAACTTCTGGTCGGCCAGGTCTTTGAGGACCTGTTCGGCGATGGCCAGGCCGCGTTGCAGTCTGGCATCTTCCTGCCGGCGAGCGGTGATGTCGCGCGCGATCTTGGAAGCGCCAATTACCCTCCCTGCCTGGTCTTTGACCGGAGAGATGTTGGCGGAGATTTCAATCGGGCGACCATCCTTACGAATGCGGACGGTCTCAAAGAACTCCACCCGTTCGCCGCGCCGGACGCGCTCGAGAATGTCCCTTTCTTCGGGCTGGCGGTCGGGAGGAATCAGCAGAGTGATGGAGCGGCCCACGATTTGCTCGGCCGCATAGCCGAACAGAGTCTGCGCGCCTCTGTTCCAACTGGTGACCATTCCGTTCAGGTCTTTGCCGATGATGGCGTCGGTCGAAGACTCGACGATGGCCGCCAGTCGCAGGTCGGCCTGCTCGGCCCGGCGTCGCCGCTCGTCGGTGCGGTTCATCCAGCCTGCGCTCAGCACCAGCAGCGTGGTCAGCATGACTATATTGCTCAGGGTAAAAATGGCCAAGCCGAAGGCGGTGCCCTAGAATCCGGCAAGTTCTCCCTGCCAGCGGATCCATCCGAAAAGCATGGGCATCGTCAGTGCGAAAGGGAGGACGCGCCGAGCCATCAGGCCGCCAAGAAATTCGCTGGTGACGATGGCCATGATGCCGGCGGAGGGACGGGCGGCCAGCGAGGCCGCCCCCAAAAGCACCAGCAGCACCGCGGTATGCGCGGCCATGGAAGAATAAGAAACGACGTGGTACAGGGTCTTCGCGCCGTAGAGATAGCCGACAAAAGCCACCAGACCATCGAAAGCGCTGAGCAATGCCGTCGCCTGGCGCAGGCGTGGCCAGTTGCGATCAGATTCGAGCAGCAACAAGCTCCATCCCAACAAAGCGAAACCCAAAGCGGCGGCCAGAGACATGCGGCCGGGATTTGCCACTCCCGTGGCCAGCAGGGTTTGGCGAAATAACAATTCATCAATTCCGAGGTTCACCGCAAACCCGTACTCGGTCGCCGTGAGCACTCCGACAACCACGATCGCTGCGCCCGCGAAGCGGCCCCATCGCCGGCGGGGCCCGAGTGGCTGGTTGGCATCATGCAGCAGCCAGAGAGCCAGGCCCGCGAGAATAAAGCAGGCTGCCGTGGCGGGCTTCATGGTGGCGAAACCGTGAAACACGCCGGTGAGCAAAGTGCTTCCCAGCATCCACCCCAGCAGCACCATCAGGCCAACTGAAATCGCGAGCAGGCTGATCGCCTGCACGAAAAAACGGCAACCGCGGATTTGCGGCGACGGTGAGAGGTCGCTGCGGAATGGCGGGGGCGAAGATTCATGGCCGACGGCGGCAACCGACTGAATCTCCGGTGCGCGCGCTGGAGCAGCCGCGGCACTGGCCGTTCCCGCTGCGGGTTTCGTGGACGGGCCGGACTGCGGAGGCATGGATTTGCCGATCTTCCAGAATTTCGCACAAATGCGAGACTCGACGGGCCGAATGCTTTCTTAAACCAAGCTAAGCAATGCGGAAAACGGTGGGAAGAAAATAGAAGATTGGACCGCACCGAAGGCCATGTCAGATTCCTGATTTGAAAAAGATCCTCCCCGGCTGGAATGCAGCGCAAGTCGGAATAGCGGGGCCCGTGGTCGAGGTCAAGAGGGCGGTCTGGCACCCAACGGTGGTTTCGCTGGATTGCCCCGATCGCCGGACTGCGCGACACCGCCGGTCGAGTCCGATTAGTTGCGCTATCGTACCGACAGCCCCTGCGCTCCGTCGTACGATTCTCTGGTAGCCCTGAAGCATCTGGTAGCCCTCAAGAAATGGATAACGTCAGGGCTGGGCTGACTGATCAGACAGCACTGGCTCGTAATCGTTCATGGTAACGACTTGATTCTTGCTGACTGGTAGCAGCAAGGAGTTCCACATGAGCAAAGTAGAATGGCAAGAACTGTACAAGAGTGCGTTGCTCGAAACCGACTGGTCCAGGATGGGAGACCTTATTGGTTCTGCCGAGTGTAGCTTGTCAGAAAGATTGCGAGAACTTTCCCTGCAACATGGCGGCACCCCTGAAGAAAACCAGGCGATCATAAATGCGACGAACGGTCTGAAGGTTTTGCGCCAGGATCTAGTCGCGTGGCAACGAGAAAAGCTGGTGAGTTAGTCGCGGCCCTCTGCCGCTCTATAGCCTCTTGCTGTGTTTCCCCGCCCTTCGATCGCCTGAAAGACCAGCATTCCCACACCGAACACCCCGGTGTTTTTCGTCTAATTAAGAGAAGAGTCCGCTGAGCGTTCCAAAACTCTGTCATCCCGACCGGAGCGCAGCGCAGCAAGCGCAGTGGAGGGACCTTGCGTGTTCCCCGGTCCCGACCCTGCAAGTCGTGAAAGGCAAATCGTGAAAGGCAAATCGTGAAAGGCCAAGCGGGCAAAGGAATGCCTCGCCCCGCCAGTCCAAACGGCTTCGCCGGAGGCCGGCAGTCCACGCCCCAACTGGAATTTGGCCTTCTCTTCACCCCATGCCTACAAGATCTTCTGCTCCTACAGAATCGACCCTATTGACCGCGCAGCGGCCGCCACGGGATAACCCTTAGCGGGCCCCAATAAGGGCCATTGGGTGTGCGCGTCCGAGTGAGAGCCAAAATGAACGAAAAACGAAAAACAACTAACGGGGGCAAATTCCAGAGTTTTGCCGCGAAGACAGCCTTTGTGGTGGGGTCGAGATGGGCATTCCTTGCGGCCGCTCTGAGCATCCTCGCCTGGGCGTTTGTAGGACCTTATTTCCACTATTCCGATACCTGGCAACTGGTCATTAACACGGCAACGACCATCATCACGTTCCTGATGGTGTTCCTGATCCAAAATACCCAAAACCGCGATGCTCGAGCCATCCATCTCAAACTCGATGAGATCATCAATTCGATTGAGCTGGCACACAATGACATGATCGACATCGAGAATCTTTCCGATGTCGAACTGGAAGCCCTGCGCAAGAAATTTGAAACCGTCCGAGAGGCCTACGAACGGAAGAAGCGCAACGGGACCGCACACAGGAGCAAAGCCTCGTCCTGATCTCCGAAGGGAATTGATCGGGGCAAGCTCTTGCCGCGGTAACCGCGTGGGAGACGTGAACCCGGGCCTTCGTGGACTCGGGGCTTGGTGAAACCAATCGCCGGCGCTAGGCGGCGGAAATGCCCTTGCCCGGCTCTTTCCCCGGCGGGGGATTGAGGTTGCGCGAGTCGCGCAGGGGAATCGTGACGATCACTCGGGTGCCGGTTTCGCCGGATTGAATGTCCAGCGACCCACCCAGCTGGCGGATCCGCTCCCTTATGCCGGCCAGGCCGACGCCCACTCCACCATAGGCATCAAGACGCTTGAGGCGCTCCCGCGGTATCCCTCGTCCGTCGTCCTTCACCTCAAAACGGACCTGCTCCCCGTCCAGGTGGCACTGGATGTCGACCGCGGAGCTGCCGGAGTGTCTGTGCACGTTGGTGAGACACTCCTGCACGGCGCGAAACAAGGCGATTTCCACGTCACTATGCAGCCGGCCGAACTCCGGGGAAACATCGAGATTGACCTTGATATGGCTGCGCTGGGCGAAACCATCTGCGTACCAGCGGACCGCCGAGGCCACTCCGGCTTCGTCCAACAAAGGAGGATGAAGCAGGTAAGAAATAGTACGGGTCTCAACCAGGGCCTGATCCACGATGCTGGAGCACTGCGATACCAGTTTCGCTATCTCACCGTCCGCGGTGTTTATGGCGTGAAGACTCATTTTCAGAGCAGTCAGATATTGGCCCAGACTGTCGTGCAATTCTCTGGCAATGCGGCGGCGCTCATCGTCCTGCAAGGTAAGAATTCGACCGCTGAGGGCCCGGGCTGCGTCTTCAGCCTGCTTGCGGGCGGTGACATCGGTATTGATTTCCAGCCAGCCGGTTGGTTTTCCCTCCTGGTTGCGCAACGTGGTCCAGCGGCTGGCGACCACGATTCGGCTGCCATCGCGCTTGGTGTGACGAAGCTCTCCTTCCCAGCGCTCGGTCTCCAGAATTTTGGGTAAAGGGATTGGATACTCAGTACGAAACAGTTCCTGTGGCGATTTTCCCAGAGCCTCGTCGGCCGGCCAGCCGTAGAGTCGCTCGGCGCCGGCGCTCCAGTAAGAGATTTTACCGTCCGCGCTGCGGACAAAAATAGCGTCATTGGCCAAGTCGAGCAGCATGGCCTTTTCGGCCAGTTCCGCGCCCCGGTGCTCCAGTTGCGCGGTCCGCTCGGCGACTCGAAGCTCCAACTCCCGTTGCGCCTTACGCAGTTCTTCTTCGGCTTGTTTATGTTTCGCGGTCGAGCGGCGAGCTGATTCCCCCAAGGCCACAATGACCAGTGAGAAAAGCACGAAACCGGCCATGCCAACGACTTCGGTTTGCTCGTTGAACGCAAAAGACCGGTAGGGCGGCAGGAAATAGTAGAAACTCACTAAAGCCATGGCCCCGACCGCTGCCAGGGAAGGGCCTCAGCCGCAGTACCAGGCTGAAAAGGCGACGGCCCACCACATGGTCAGATAAGGTGTGTACTCTCCCAGAAGAGGATGGAGCAGTTGGCGGGCTGCCAGCGCGGCGAAGGCCGCCAGTAAGGCGACCAGATAGCGGCGTGCAATTCCGTTGATTCCACGCACTGAGGTACCAGGTATGCTAACGCCTGCGACTATCGCGTTCGTTAGGGCTAAAAGAGTACTACATTAAAAACCATGAATTCAAGATCGGTACTAAGTAGATCGGGCTGGCCAGGAGTGCGCTCCGCCATTTCCAGCCTCAGGGCTGCCGGGCGCAGTCCGCGGCCTGCCAACAGTAAGGATGCGATACCAGCGAAGTGATTTTGAAAGAGTGAACCAGATAAATAATGCGGGTGGAGGTCTCAGTCCGGCTGCACGCTCAACAGCTTCCTGATTCTCTCCGGGCAGCTTCCCCTACGCTGTCATCTTGAGCGTAGAGAGCGTATTCGCTTGCGAGTTCGTTCTCGGAATCGAAGGATCTGCTGTTTGCCTGCAGCGCCATCGCCGCCAAGAAAACGCAAGGTCCCTCGACTGCGCTCGGGATGACAGGGTTGGGCGGTTCTATCGCGCTCTCCCCGTCCACCACAGGACCCTGCCGATGACCCGCCAATGCGATTCTGTGGCGAGCGAAACCGAGTCATACTCGCGCTGATCCGACACCAGGACGTCGGTATGATCAAATCGAATCAATCGCGATACCAGCAAGCCTTTCTCGCGGTTCCAGGCCACCACGATATGGCCCCACAATTTCTTATGAGAGGTCTCAGATGTGTCGACCCCAATGAGATAACCATCGAGAATTAATGGGGACATCGAGTTGCCTTTTACCCGAAGAGAAACGGTGGATCCGGGATGAGGGCACCATTCCGCGGGAACTGCCAGGAGCGCCTCCGGTTTGAGTTGTTCGAGATCGTCAACTTTGGTGCCTTCCGATCCCGAGGTGGCAGCCCAGACCGGCAGCAACGGCACCGCAACCAAAGCCTTTTTCAAGGATCGCCATTGTTTCTTTGCGCCCGCGTGCACCACGTGAACCCGTGCCATCCTGGCGGCACGCAAACGGATGCGGGCTCTGGGCAGCACCCGAATCACATCTGCGGTGCTGAGGCCTGCGCGCCCCCAGAAGAACCAGCACAGAGGATCGCCCGCCACCTTACCCAGCCGGATGTAGGCGTTCGCCGGCGGTTGGGAGCGGCCGCGTTCCCATCGCGAGATGGCCATCGCAGATGTGTCCAACATTCTGCCCAGTTCTGACTGGCTCAGATTCAAACGGCGGCGCAGGGCCGCGATGGTGCGGGCCCACTCAGGAAGGGCGGCTTTGGACTTTCTCGTCACGATTGACTCGGCCGCTAAAAAATACGGGGAACTTGTTACTGCCTGGGCAAAGGCTCCACAGCAGTTCTGACCTCAGGAAAAATTAGAGTTCGCGGGTATTCGATAAGTCAATACATGGAATACCCGATTACCGTCCAATCATCGCCCGCGATATAACGCTCAGGTCAGGCTGCTGCCACCGGATGGGGGGAGCCACTGCATTCCGGAGGCATCCTGGATTCAGCAAATTACTCATCCGTTAACCGGGACTTTATCTTCGGTATCCCGGCGCATTTGCGAGAATCGCTGGTTCACAATCCGAACAAAGTGACGACCATCCTCTGCATTGATGACGATCGGGAGACGCTCGAACTCCGCCAGCGGGTGCTGGAGAGCTCCGGCTACAAGGTGTTGACGGCGCAGGGTGGGGCCGACGGCTTGCGGATGCTGTCCGGCGGAGCTCGAGTTGACCTGGTGGTGCTCGATTACCTCATGCCAGGAATGAATGGAGACCGGGTTGCGGAAGACATCAAGGCGGAATTCCCAACCTTGCCGGTGATCGCCATGTCCGCGGTCCAACTTCCGGAGAAAATGCTGGAGACGGTGGACGATTATGTCCGAAAAGGGCAAGACGTGGAGGCGCTTTTGACGGCTATTTCGAAAACGCTCGCATCCACAACGACGATGACGCAGCCCGGACGGCTGGCGGGCAAAACCGTGCTGTGCGCCGACGACGATACCAGCCAACTGACGGCCCGCAGAATGATGCTCGAAACGGCGGGGGTTAAGGTTCTGCTCGCCCACAACGGGGCTGAGGCTCTGGACATTTTTCGTACGGCCCCGGTGGACGCGGCGGTGGTGGACTACTACATGCCGGGGAGAAATGGGTTGTCGATCGCGGCCGAAATGAAGCGTCTCCGTCCGGATGTTCCCGTCATCGTTCTTTCGGGCTTCGCTTCGCTTCCCGGGGAGACGGTCGGTCTGGTGGATGCGTGGTTGCAGAAGAGAGATGTCGAGTTGCTTTTACGGGAGCTTGAAAAGGTGGTTGAGCAGAGAACGGATCGTCATCCCTCCGTCTGACGGAGGAGCGGTTTACGAAGTTCAGGCGGGCGCCACCCCAAGAATGAAAACCTCCGCTCGATCGGCATGTTCAACCATCGGTGTGGCCTTTCTTTCAGCCGTTCTTCTGGTTTCGTTAGAACCCCAAGGTTTCGCCCATCCCTCGCTTGATCAGGATCAGACCAATCCGCTGAAGGAATTGAGCCTGGAACAACTGGGAAGCATCGAGGTCACGACTGCTTCCAAGGAACCCGAGGCGGTCTGGCAAACTCCTGCCGCGATTTACGTCATTACCCACGACGCGATCATACGGTCCGGAGCGACCAGCATTCCGGAGGCTTTGCGTCTGGCGCCCGGAGTCGAGGTGGCCAGAATCGACAGCGACAAATGGTCGATCGGCATTCGCGGTTTCGGCAGCCGGTTATGCCGCTCCGTCCTGGTCCTGATCGACGGTCGTACGGTGTACACCACGCTGCTGGCGGGCACGTATTGGGAAGTGCAGGATACGGTCCTTGAAGACATCGATCGAATCGAGGTCATTCGCGGCCCCGGCGGCACGATTTGGGGACCTAACGCCGTGAACGGGGTCATCAACATCATCACCAAGAACGCGGCGCAGACGCAGGGCACCCTGCTTTCCGCGGGCGCAGGAAACGTCGAGCAGGGTTTTTTCAATTCGCGCTACGGCGGCACCAACGGACAAAATCTTAATTACCGAATTTATGCAAAAGGCTTCAATCGTGCCGCACAGTATCACTCGGATGATCGGAATTTCGACGACTGGCGCGCCGTCCAGGGCGGTTTTAGATTGGACTGGGCCCGGAGTTCCCGTGATGGCTTCACCCTCCAGGGGGACCTCTATGATGAACGCGCCGGCGAAAGTGTAGTGGCGACCAGCTACACCCAGCCGTACTCGCAAGTTCTCGACCGGGATGCGGTTCTTTCCGGAGGCAATATTCTGGGCCGCTGGAAAAGAACGACCGGAGAAGACGAGAACATCCAGTTACAGGCCTACTACGATCGGACCAATCGCTACGAGCCCAACTTTGGAGATGTTCGCGACACGTTCGATGTGGACTTCCTGCAGCGCTTGCATCTTCCCGCGCGGCAGCAGATTTCCTGGGGCCTGGGAGCGCGTTTCAGCCGCGGCCGGAATCTCGAAGTGGTTTCCGGCCTTACCTTCCAGCCCAACGAAAGAACCGACCGCCTGCTCACCGCTTTCGTTCAGGATGAAATTGCGCTGGTCGATCACCGTCTGGCGCTGTCGCTGGGCACGAAACTGCTGGGCACCAACTTCTCAGGTCTGGAATTGGAGCCGAGCGTCCGTCTTTTGTACACTCCCACCAGCACGCAGACCCTGTGGGCGGCATTTACTCATGCCGTGCGCACCCCGGCCGATGCGGAACGAGACTTCTATCTGTCCGGGTTCATCGGTATCGCCGCGAACGGTCTGCCGGCCTTTGCCCGCTTTAACGCCAATCGGGACTTTCGTCCGGAACAGTTGAACGGCTACGAGGCGGGTTACCGTCGCCTGCTCGGTCCACGGCTTTATGTGGACGTTTCCGCTTTCTACAATCATTACAGCAGCCTTTTCAGCGAAGATATCACCGGGGGATTTTTTGTCGAAGACAACCCCGCCCCCACGCACCTTCTTCTTCCCGCCGAGTTTGGAAATGGCCTGCTGGGAACGACCACGGGGGCGGAGATTGCCCCGGAATGGAGCGTGACCAGCTTCTGGCGGCTGCGGGGTTCGTACTCATTCGTCGAGATGCATATCAAGAAGGCTCCCGGGTCCCAGGACGTCGGCAGCGCACCGGGCATTGAAGGTTCCAGCCCTCAGCATCAGGTATTTGTCCAGTCCGCTTTCGATCTCCCGAAGGCTTTTACCCTGGATCTGATATACCGGTTCGTCAGCGCCTTGCCCGGCCAAGGGGTACGGGCATACTCCAGCGCCGATGCCTCGCTGGCATGGCGGATGAGCGAAAATCTCCGATTGTCGGTGGTCGGACAAAACCTGCTGCAACCTCACCATGCCGAGTTCGGCACCGATCCGGGCCCTCTGGTACAAATCAAGCGCAGCGCATACGCGCAGGTTACCTGGCAGAAATGATGCGCCCGCAATCGTCATAAACACATGCGGAGACTTCTTATCCTTCCCATGCAGCGCAGGCGGCCCATCCGAGGGATTAATTTCGGCACGCTCTGGCTGAGGGCGCTGGTTCTCTGCATGGGTCTCGCTCCGCTCTGCTCGCAGGCGCAAACCGGTCATCCGCAAGCCTTGCATTCGCAAACCGGTCATTCGCAAACCGGGCATCCCACCGGATCGCAGGTCAAGGCTGCGTATCTCTTCAATTTCGGCAAGTTCGTGCGCTGGCCGGTGAATCCTCTGGCCGGCGGGGATGCGTTCGAAATTTGCGTGCTGGGCAAAAATCCTTTTGGCGCCGTGCTGCAGGCAACGGTAGAGGGCGAGTCTATCGACGGCAAGACGATTATCGCGAGGAATCTTCCCAGCATAGAAGACGCGGGCCATTGCAGAATCCTGTTCATCAGTTCATCCGAGGAAGGCCGTCTCAGTTCCATCCTGTCGGTGATCCGGCACCTCCATACTTTGACCGTTAGCGATATCCCTGCTTTCTCTCAACGCGGCGGCATGATCGAGTTTGTAAGCCAGCAGGACAGAATCCGGTTTGCGGTGAATATGGCTCCCATGAGCGAGGCCGGTTTGACCGTCAGCTCCGAACTTTTGAAGGTAGCCACCAAAGTGATCAATGTGCCTGAAGTGAAAGATTGACAGATGATCGCTGCGCCCAGTAAATCGATTTCGACAAAGCTGACGTGGATGAACATGCTGGTCAGCGGCGCGGCGCTGCTGCTTGCCTGTGGCGCATTCTTCGCTTACGACCAGTTGACCTTTCGGCAGAGCCTGGTCCGCTCCCTGTCCGCTCAGGCCCAGATCGTCGGCTCGAACAGTGTTTCTGCCCTGCTGTTTAACGATCCCCAGTCCGCTACGATCACCTTGTCTGCCATGAAGGGTCTGCCCAACATCGCGGCGGCTGCCATTCTTACACTCGACCGGCAGACCTTCGCAGAATATCTGCGCGGTGCCCACCAGGACATCGTTGATGTGCCGGTTCTTTCCGATGATCGCACTGAAGCCTACTGGTTCAGGAACGGGCATCTGGTTTTGCTGCATGCCATCATCTTTCAGGATAAAGCGGTCGGTCTGGTTTACATCCGGTCGGACCTCGGCGAAATCGACCAGCGCCTGAAACGTTATGCGGCCATTGCTCTGGGAGTTTGGCTCTTGAGCCTGATGGCCGCCATGCTGATTTCATCTTTGTTCAGGAAGTCGGTTGCGCTGCCTATCGTCAAGCTGGCAAATCTGGCACGCGGTGTTTCCCAGGAGAAAAACTATTCAGTCCGCGCCATCCCCAGCAGCGAACATGACGAAGTAGCCATGCTGGTGGATGCCTTCAATGACATGCTGGCGCAAATTCAAGTGCGGGACAGCGCCTTGCAGCAGGCCCACGATCAGTTGGAGCAGCGGGTCGCGGAACGGACCCGTGAATTGCTGGCGGCCAACCGTGAGCTTGAAGCATTCTCTTACTCGGTGTCGCACGATTTACGCGGTCCTCTGGATGCGCTTAACGGTTTCACCTACGTGCTGGTCAAAACCTACGGCTCCAGGCTGGACGAAAAGGCCCAGGAACTCATTGAGCACATCAGGAATTCCGGAAAGCGCATGGTGCAGCTGATCGACGATTTGCTCAATCTTTCCCGCGTAAGCCGTAGCGCAATTCGCAGCGAACCGGTAGACCTGAGCGCCATTGCGCGCCTGGTTGCCGATGACTTAAGACGCAGCGAGCCTGATCGGGAGGTGCGCTTTGTCATCGCCGACGCAGGCGAGGTGAAGGGAGATCCCCGTCTTCTGCGGCTGGTTCTGGACAATCTGTTGAGAAATTCGTGGAAGTACACTTCGCGCCATCCGAAAGCAACCATCGAGTTCGGTTCATGCGAGCAGGATGGCAAGTCGGTCTACTTTGTTCGCGACGACGGGGCTGGATTTGATGCTGGTTCGGCCGAACGATTGTTTCAACCTTTCCAACGCCTGCACTCGACCGCCGAATTTCCTGGCAATGGCATTGGACTGGCAACCGTACAGAGGATAATCCGCCGGCATGGCGGCGAAGTATGGGCCGAAGGCGAGGTGGATAAGGGTGCGACGGTGTACTTTTATCTGGGAGATCGAGCCGCCGACGAGTGAGGGGAATTGATGTTCGCAAAACGGCGCGCCCCTGGGCGCGCCGCCTATTTGATCGATCAGTCAGTTGTTGTCCGGCGCTTCTAGGCTGCAACCGGAAGAGGTTGTGCGTACCCCAGCTGGGTCAACAGGGAGTACTGGTCGTAGTAACAGCTGCCAGATACGACATGTCCCTGCTTGTCGAAATGCATGATTTCGCAGAACGGCATGGAGATTCGGCGGCCGGTGGGCTTGAGAGAACCAAAGGGTCCGTCATTGGTGCCTTCGGCGGTGAATTGAGCGATCACCACGTCGCCGGCGTCGATGTATTGGGGATTGCTGATGCGTCCGTTGGGGAAGGCTTTGGCCCAGCCTTCCATCCACGCCCTGAATTTGTCGCGACCGTTCACAGTGAGGTTGCGACCGTTGTCTTTGTAGACCACGTTGTCCGCCGTGTTTTCAAGAGCGGCTGCGAAGTCTCGCTTGTTCCAGTTCTCGTGGGCGTTCCGAACCGTTTCCATATTCTTTGAAGCCATTTCTGCTCCTCCTTTCGCTGTTTGATGGATGGGACGGAATATCGCCGAGCGGAGCGCAATTCCGAAGGTTATTTTTGTATTTGTTTCTTTAACCAACCTACTCCTCTCGTTTCTCATGGTCAACCGCCCGAAGATGCACGCGGTGACTGCCGGCCCGAAAGGATCTGACGCACATCCGTTCAATCGTGACCCTGGCGCACCAGACGCTTCACGCCAGATGCTTTGCAAGCTCAGCATGACGCCGGACATAGAGCTGGATATAGAACAGGAATCCCTCCTCGCAATGGGAATTCGCTAAAATCGACATGAGAAAATGAGGAATAAGTTACAGTCTTTACCGGATGGCTTCTTACCCGCCACACATGCTAGGGTCAAAAACATGAGAGCTGTGACTGGAATATTCCGATCGCAAACCGATGCAGAGCATGCGCTTGCGGAGATGAATGCGCTCGGCGTGGCAGAGAATTGCATTACCCTGCTGACCCCGCAGGGCGCCACGGATTTGCGGTCAGTGCCTACTGTCGCCGTCGAACAACCAGGGATGGGTAAGGCCATTGGCGCCGTTCTGGGCGCTTCGGCCGGGCTGTCGGGCGCTCCGCTGGTTGCCGCCTTTATTCCCGGCGTCGGACCGATTGCGGCCATGGGATTGTTAGGCGGAGCGGTGCTGGCGGCAGCCGGCGCAGGCGTGGGCGCGGTGGCCGGCGGAAAGCTCGAAAATGCCATGACCGAGGGCATACCTGAAGATGAACTGTTTGTGTACGAAGACGCGCTCCGCAAAGGTTGCAGCGTATTGATCGCTCTGGTGAAAGATGAAGGCACCGCCTCCCGTTTGCGCGAAGTGCTCGCGATTGAAGGAGCCGAAGCGGTCGACGCCGCCCGCGAACAATGGTGGATCGGTTTGCGCGGTGCTGAGGTCGAACATTATTCAAAGCTGGGCAAGACCTTCAGCGATGACGAAAAATTTTATCGCCTCGGATTTGAATCAGCGCTTCACGCTCGGACGCGGTGTATGGAATACGATCAGGCGATGGGCGAGATGACGGCCAGACTCGAGGACCTGCAGAGTCGATTTCCCAAAGCCGCGGTGGCTGAGCCTTTCACCCGAGGTTACGAGCGCGGGCGCGAGTATTATCAGCGTCTGTGCGACGGCTCCAAAGCTGCCTGACGCCCAAAGCTGCTTGAAGCATAGATCGCATTGATCTTTTCAGTTTCCGATCTCCGAGGCGAAATCACCCTGCGTTCGTTCCTGCTGCAACTTCTACCAAAAGCGCACACCAGGCCAGTCCGGCCGCGGAGCCAGAAACAGTCGGCGCTCGACTGAATCTCGGGTTCTGCCTGTATGCCGCCGACATAAATTCGAGTGACGGACGATTCTTCCCAGTAATTTCCGATCTCTCTCCTCGGTATTTCCATGTATTGTCCAGGAATCGATTTGCCCGTGTAATCGTTGGTGCGACAACGGAAGGTTGGCACCGATGAAAAAGCAAAATGCTCAAAGCGTTGGGCTTGATTTGAAGCAATTTTTTGAAGCTTCTGTCGATGCGTTAGATAGCGATAGTCGTGCCCCCAAGACCCCCGATCAGGTCATTGCCCGTAATCACCCGCTGTTCCACCGGGCAGGAACTGAAGAACAACTGAGAACGCAGGCCGTGGCTCATGCCGCAAAAGCCCTGACCGCCCTGTGGAAGGTTTCCCACCTTAAGGCAGGCGTTTCGAGCGCCAATTCCTGAGCGGCCTGCTTGAGCCGGCGACACGTCGATGGAGTAGATTCCCGCTTGGGATAACCCGGTCCCGTGCTCCAGGATTTGCTGCGGCGGAGAGAGCATGGGTCAATCGGCAGGGTCCGCACCCGCGCCGACATCTGTCGGAACAGGTACAATAAATGATTCGCCGGTATGCCGGACATCCGCCGTGGCCTGATCATCGTGAATACCGGCCCAGGCAAGGGCAAAACCACCGCTGCCATTGGCACCGCCCTGCGGGCCGTGGGACAAGGGATGCGTGTCCTGATGCTGCAGTTTCTTAAGGGCTCATGGCATTACGGCGAGTTGGACGCGGTGCAGGCTTTTGGCGACAAGTTCGTCATGAAGCAGATGGGCCGCGGCTTCGTAAAGGTGGGGGCCGAGAAACCGGATCCCGAGGATGTCCGGATGGTGGAAGAAGCCTGGGCGGAAGGCGCGCAGGCAATTCATTCGGGAACCTGGGACCTGGTCATCCTTGATGAGATCAACTACGCCATCAGTTACGGGATGCTCGACCCGGCGAAAGTGGTGGAGACTCTGAAGAACAAACCTGAAATGGTGCACATTATCTTGACCGGGCGAAACGCCCATCCGACAATTGTCGAGGTCGCGGATACGGTGACCGAGATGCGCCAGGTGAAGCATGCCTATGAGAAAGGCGTAATGGCGCAGAGAGGGATCGAATACTGATTTTCGGATTGTAGGATTTTCGGATTGTCGAATTGAGAGGCAATTCCGAAGCGCCTTTCAATCGGTCAATTCCAAAATTCGACAATCCGTCAATTTCTTCTTATGGCCTGGTTCAAGCGACAAGCCGGTGAGCTGGATACTTCGGGCGAGCGCAAGGTTCGCACCGAAGGGCTGTGGGTGAAGTGTGAAACCTGTCGGCAGATCATCTGGAAAAAGGACCTGGAAGAGAATCTCAATGTTTGTCCCAAGTGCGACCGGCATTTCCGCATTGACGCCCGTACCCGTCTGGCCCAGTTGCTGGATGATAATGAGTACGAGGTTTCCGATTCCAACCTGACCTCCACCGACCCGCTGAAATTCGTGGACCTCAAGGCCTACTCGGCTCGCCTGAAGCAGGCACAGGCCGACACCGGGCTGAAGGATGCGGTGATCAATGCGCGCGGAAAACTGAATGGCCGCACCATCATCGTGAGCTCGATGGAGTACGCCTTCATTGGCGGAAGCATGGGAGCGGTGGTGGGCGAAGCCATTACCCGGGCCATCGAGCAGGCGACGGAGACCGCGGTGCCCATCGTTATCGTTTCCGCGTCGGGCGGGGCGCGCATGATGGAAGGCGTGATCAGCCTGATGCAGTTGGCCAAAATCTCGGCCGCACTGGCCCGTCTGGATGAAGCCAAGGTCCCGTTCATTTCGATCCTGACCGACCCCACGACCGGAGGCGTAACCGCTTCTTTCGCCATGCTTGGCGATCTGAATATCGCCGAACCTGGCGCCCTGATCGGGTTCGCCGGCCCCCGCGTGATTGAGCAGACCATCCGTCAGAAACTTCCCCAGGGATTCCAGCGGAGCGAATTTCTGCTCGAGCATGGCATGCTGGACGCCGTGGTGCACCGCCGGCAACTGAAGGGGTATATTTCCCGGGCCCTTGAGTTCATGGATCAGCCGTCCGTCGCCGGCCGTCAGACATCGGCGTAAGAAACCAGTCGTCAGATCCTGGTTCTCAGTTGCCAGTTCCTCCGTCGAGCAGCGCGCTTCCTCCGTTTAGCCCTTCAGTTCGGCATTTCAACGGCGTGACCTCGAAGGCCGAAAGTCTGAGCTGTTAACCTAGGGTTGACCAATAACCGATGTCTTCCTACGATACCGCCGTCGCGCGCATGTATGCCCTGGGCCATGAACTCTCTCAGATGCCCTCGCACAAGTTTGATCTGGCGCACATGCGCGTGTTATTGGCTGCGCTGGACAATCCGGAGCGGCGATTTCCCAGTGTGCTGATTGCCGGGACCAACGGCAAGGGGTCGACCGCGTCCACCCTGGCTTCGATTCTGCAAGCTTCGGGGTTGCGCGCCGGACTTTACACATCCCCCCACCTGGTGCGAATCAACGAGCGCATCCGGATCATGGATGGGTCACAGCCCGACGGTCAGATCAGAGACGAGGATTTTGTCCTGGTGCACGAACTGGTGGACCGTACCGGCGAGCGCCTGGTGAGCGAGGGAGAGTTGCCCTGGCATCCCAGCTTTTTCGAGATGCTGACCGCCATTGCGTTTGAATACTTCGCGCGCCGCAAAGTCGACATCGCGGTGCTCGAAGTCGGCATGGGCGGGCGGCTCGATGCGACCAACGTGGCGGAGCCGCGCGTCAGTGTCATTACCGATATCTCGCTCGACCATCAGAAGTTTCTGGGCAACACCGTGGCAGAAATCGCGGGCGAGAAAGCGGGGATCATGCGCGCAGGAGGAGTGGTGGTCACGCTGCCCCAAATGCCGCAGGCCAACGACGTCATCGGCAGCGCGATCCTGCAGTTGGGAGCGCGAGCTGTGAATGCGGTACCGTACGTGCCGCCGGTAAGTCCGGCGAGCGGTGAATACCTGGTGGCCAGCGCAGGGAAGACACCGGTCTCCCGCTATCCCCTGCAGGTGATGGGGGAACAAATTCAGATCGAAACTCCGTTGATCGGACGCCATCAGTTGAGAAATGTCGCCCTGGCGATTGCGGCAGCCGAGGAACTGGCGCGGCAGGGTTTTCCGGTTACGGCGGCTGCGATTGAGCGGGGCGTACGGGATACGGACTGGCCGGGCCGCTTCCAGGTGATCGCAGCGAGCCATGGCGCCCCCGAATACGTGTTGGATGTGGCGCATAATCCGGCCGGAGCCTGGGCGCTGCGTTCCACGCTTTCAGCTGTCTATCCCGATCGTCCACTGACATTTATTTTTGGCGCGCTGCGGGACAAGGCCATTGGAGAAATGGCGGAAATCCTGTTTCCCCTGGCGGACCGGGTGATTGCAACTCGGGCGGACAATCCTCGTTCGGCCAGCCCGGAAGAGATTCGCCAGCTGGCATTCCGGACCGCGACCCCGATTGAAGACGCCGCGGACGTAGCCTCCGCCATAACACTGGCTCAAAGCGCCGTCCAGACTGATACTGTAGTGGTTATTACCGGATCGATATACATTGTAGGGGAGGCGATGCGCCGGCTCGGCGCGCGCATCTAAGGGACGATGCCATCGGTGAAAATACCGACTGAGATGGACAGCGCGGCGGAAGTCTCCGAGGCCCCGGCCCCTGCGGCAAAGGCGGTTGTCCCACCGCACGTCCCCATGCAATACGGATGGCTCAGCCGCCTGCGGTCGTACTTCGTCTTCGACCCGCTTATCTGGATGTACACCATCATTCTGGGAATTCTTTCTATCCCGGTGTCGCTGTTCGGGAACCGGGAGACCATCCTGCACGGCTTTGCGCGCTTCTGGTCCAGATTGATCATGAAGACGATTTCCTCGCCCACCAAGGTGACTGGGCTGGAAGCGATTGACACTTCGAAGCCTTACGTCTACGCGGTCAACCATGCCTCGGCGCTCGACATTCCGGTGTTGTATGCCTATCTGCCCTTCGAGTTCCGCATTGCATTCAAGAAGGAATTGTTGTCATACCCAATTGTCGGCTGGCACCTGAAACGCTCGGGGCAAATATGCGTGGATCAGCAGAACCCGTCGCGATCGATTGGCAGTATTCGCGCCGCCCTGAAGAGTCTGAAAAGCGGCCTGCCGCTGGTCATCTTCCCGGAGGGTGGCCGCACGCCGGATGGCGACATCAAGCCATTCTTGGCGGGAGCCTTATTCCTCGCAATCAAGGCACAGGTGGATATCGTGCCCGTGGCGCTGGTGGGAACCTACCAACTGCTGCCGATGAATACTTATCATATAAAGTGCCGGCCGCTGGAGATGCGCGTGGGACAGCCCATTTCGACCGCGGAGTATACCCTGCGGAACATGGAAGCGCTTTCCGACAAGGTGCACAAGGCAGTTGAGGACTTATACCAGGGCTGAGGATTTGTATCGTCAGGGTTGTTTAAAAGCAGATGTCAGTTGGCAGTAGCCGGTTCCCTGCGCGATCCACTAGCTGGCGGCTTCGGCGGGTTGCGAACGAAGCTCTTCCACTTTCTCGGCGATGGCATACTTCAGTTCGTCTATTCCTTTGCCAGTCACGGCCGAGATGGGAAACAATTCCAGTTTTTTCTTCTTGCAGTAGCGTTTGAGCCTGTCCAATTTCTCTTTGTTCACGACGTCAATCTTGGAAGCCACCATGATCACGGGCTTGTCTTCCAGATGCGCGCCGACGCTGGCCAGTTCCTCTGCGATGACTTCGACATCTTTGACCGGATCGGGCCGTCCGCTGCCATCGGAGACATCCACCATGTGAACCAGCAGGCGGTTGCGTTCAATGTGCCGCAGGAACTGCGTGCCCAATCCTGCGCCGGTGTGTGCGCCTTCGATCAGCCCCGGGATGTCGGCGACGACGAAACTCTTTTCGTCCGGCGGCTGGCCGACCACCGCCACCCCCAGGTTGGGCTGGAGCGTGGTGAAGGGATAATCCGCGATCTTCGGCCGGGCGGCCGAGATGCGCGAGATCAGCGTGGACTTGCCCACGTTGGGATAGCCCACAAGTCCGACATCGGCGAGAAGCTTCAGCTCCAGACGAAACACGCGTTCTTCACCCGGGCGTCCCGGTTCGTGTTCTCGGGGAGCCTGGTGAGTTGACGTGGCAAAGCGCGCGTTTCCCCTTCCGCCGCGCCCTCCGCAGGCGATGATGACGCGATCGTCGGGGCGAGAGAAGTCGTGCACTTTTTCTCCGGTTTCGTCGTCATAGACGAGCGTGCCTACAGGAACTTTCAGCAGAACGTCCACCCCCTCCCGGCCGGTGCGATTTGAGCCTTCGCCGTGACGCCCGCGTTGCGCCTTGTATTCCGGATTGAAGCGGAAGTGCACCAGCGTGTTGTGGCGTTCGCTGGATTCCATGATGACGTCGCCGCCCTTGCCGCCGTCTCCCCCCGAGGGGCCGCCGCGCGGCACGTACTTCTCCCTGCGGAAGGCCATGCAGCCGTTGCCGCCATCGCCCGCTTTAACCCGGATTTTGGCCTCGTCGATGAACATGAAAAAACCGCTGTCAGCTCTCAGCTTTCAGCCCTCAGCTAATTCTTTCAGACTTATTGTGGTCGTAAGCTGACAGCTGAGAGCTGGGCCTCAAACAAAAATGCCCCGGCCCGCGCCGAGGCTTGGGGCCGCTACATGCGACCCTGGTTGATCTTTTGACGGCTACTTCGCCTGCAGCGGTTCGACCATGACGAACTTGCCCATCGAGCCCTTGTCGAGGAACTTGATGCGGCCGCTGATTTTGGCGAACAGAGTGTCGTCCTTGCCGCGACCGACGTTGAGGCCTGGTTTGACCCGAGTGCCGCGCTGGCGGACGATGATGGTGCCGCCCGGCACGATTTGTCCGCCGAAAGCCTTGAAGCCTAACCGTTGCGCGTTGGAGTCGCGCCCGTTTCGTGAACTGCCTAGACCTTTTTTATGTGCCATGCCTTTTCCAGTTTCGGGTTTTTAGTTTCTAATTTGGTTGACACTACTTTTTCTTTTTCGGGGCAGCTTTCTTGGCTGCTGGTTTCTTGGCTGCGGTCTTCCTGGCTGACGATTTTGCTTTGGCCTCGGCTTTAGGTGCTTCTGCTACCTCGACCGGCTTGGCTTTCTTTGGTTTTGCTTCTTTCTTCGGGGCATCGGGGGCGGTGAATTTCTGCCCGTCAAAGGCGATCTCGGTGATGCGCACCGCGGTATATCCCTGGCGATGTCCGCGCAGCTTCTTGTATTGTTTTTTGCGTTTGTAGTGGAAGACGAGAATCTTGGCGGCTCGACCCTGCTCAACCACTTCGCCGGTCACGAGCGCGGGGGACTGGGGGCGGCCGATCTGCCCGGCCTCGCCGGAAACAGCCAGCACGTCGTTGAACTCAATCTTCCCGTCGGTGCCGTTGCCCTGATTCTCGAGCCGAATCACGTCGCCGGGCGCCACCCGGTACTGTTTACCACCGGCGCGGATGACCGCGTACATACTTATGCCTCCGTCCAATCTTGTGCCCGTCGCGGCTGGCGCGATTGCGGGACTGCTGAATTTCCTGTGCTTGCGTTCCGCGTCGGCGCTTTGGGCAACGAATGCGGGGCGGCTCCAGAACGGAACCGTGAGTACAGGCAAACTCAACCATTTTAGCGTGTGCTGTGGAAAAGCGTCAAACTTTGCCGGTGTGCATTGTTGGCGTCATCCTGAGGGACTTCAGTCCCGAAGGATCTGGCGTGAAGTGCGTATCCGCTTCACGCCAGATCCTTCACGGCCTAAAGGCCGGTCAGGATGACGCCTTCATGATGGGCCGGAACCATGGCCTCAAGGCCGTTCAGGATGACGCCTTCATGATGGGTCGGAACCATGGCCTAAAGGCCGTTCAGGATGGCGCCTTCCATGGCGGGCGGAACTTCAAACTGCACCAGGCTGGTGCTTTGCGGGCTTTGAGCTTTCTTCGTTGTTGTGCGACAATTCCTCGCCGAATCGGAGGCAGTCCAATGCATAAGCGCTTTCTGATCTCCCTGTGGTTAGTGCTCGCCCTGAGCGTCTCCAGTCTTGCCGCGCCCAAGTCCAAGAAGACAATGGCGCCAGGAGCTCCAGACAAAGCCTATCTGCAAAAAATCCTGGATGGCTGGAGCGCCGGCAACGTGGCCGACATGGCCCAGTACTACGACCAGGGCCAGTACAATTTTTTCGACATCGCTCCACTGAAGTACAGCAATTGGGCCGAATACCAGAAAGGCGTGACCGAACTACTGAAGGGTTACAAGAGCCTGAAGTTGACTTTGAATGACGATGCCCAGATCCACACCGATGGCAATCTGACCTGGGCCACAAGCACAGTTAAGGAAGATGCAGTCACCACCACCGGCAAGCGCGAATTGGCTACTCTGCGTTGGACGCTGATCTTCGAAAAGCAGGGCGGCAAATGGCTGATCGTGCACGAACACATGTCTGAGCCTTTGCAGTAGTTGTCAACGACCCCGGGGACGGGGCGCAATCCCCCGTCCAGCCGTCCTCAGGAGTAGGCTTTCGCGAAGAAGTAGGCGGTCATTGCCATTCCCACCAGGATCACAAATCCGCGTACCCACGCCTGGGGCAGCTTCTGCGCATAGTGCGCTCCGAAATAACCTCCCGCCAGCGCGCCCGCGATTACGACCATGCCTTGCGGCCAGTAAATGGCGCCTTTCACAATGAATACCACGGTCGCAACCCCATTGATGGCGACTCCGAGAACGCTTTTGAGGGCGTTCATGGCGTGGATGTCGATCATGCCGATGGCCGCCATCATGGCCAGGTTGACGATGCCGACTCCGCCTCCAAAATAACCGCCGTACACCGCGATGGCCAATTCAAGAATAGCTGCCGCCACAATGGTTGTTGTGGGGACGTCGCGTTGAACCACTGGAGAACGGCCGCGGGCCAGTTGCCGGCCGAAAATAAAGAGCAAAGTCGCTCCCAGCATCAGCCAGGGCAGCACGCGCATGAAAGTATGCGCCGGAGTCCGGAGCAGCAGAAACGCTCCGAAGATTCCGCCGGCGACGCCGCTGGCCAAAAGCGGAAACAGCATGCGCATGGGCACATTGAGCCGGTTGCGATAGGCGCCGCCACTGGCGGTTGCGCCCGTCCAGAGCGCGAGGCAGTTCGTGGCATTGGCTGGAATCGGAGGCACGCCGACGAACAGCAGCGCGGGAAAGGTCAAAAAACTTCCTCCGCCCGCGACCGAGTTCAAGGCCCCGCCGAGAATGCCGGCCACGAAAAGAAAACTGGCGTGCTCGAGAGTCAAGGGTAAAGGTTTATCACAGTTCAATAATGGAGGACGGGCGTCCCGCCCGTCGCACCGCGGCGTTGGTCAGACGCGCGGGACACCGTCACCTCCGCGATTGCTATCGTTTTCTTTTTCGCGCCGTCTGACCGCCAGAACAATCGCGGAGGAGCCTTGAAGACGAGATGGAATATCTGCGGGCTGGCATTGATCTTGATGGCTTTTGTCAGCTCGGCCGGCGCGCGGCAAAGTAATGCGGCACCGCGAAAACCCTGTTCAGAGCCGGAGCAGAAGCAGTTCGAGTTTTGGGTGGGCGAATGGGACTTGACCTGGCCGGGGAATAAAGCGGGCGAGACGGATCACGGGACGAACAGCGTCCGGCGAATTCTGGACGGTTGCGTCGTCGAGGAAAATTTCTCCGGCGCCGCCACCATGCATCTGCGGGGGCGGAGCGTTTCCGTTTTCGACGTGCGCGCCGGCAAGTGGAAGCAGACCTGGGTGGACAACGAGGGCGGATATCTGGATTTTGTGGGCGAATTCAAGGATGGTCAGATGATCCTGGGGCGCGAAGCCACTCGTCCCGACGGCACCAGGGGCCAGCAGCGAATGGTTTTCAAGAACATCAGCCGCGACCAGTTCGACTGGAGTTGGGAAGGATCGAAAGACGGCGGCAAGACCTGGACCGTCGTATGGCCAATTCACTACCAGCGCAGGTAAAAAAGCGGACGCCGGGCGGGCAGGCCTCAGCCTTGGGGCCTACCGCGCAAACCTCCGGCTGACACTCCGACGTCCGAATTGCGTCCGCCTCTAGACTCCGTAGGTGCCGGTTGCCGCCCCGCGCGAGGAGACGCGGTCGCGAATGTCGCGGGCCTTGCTGGCGATGTTTTCGCGGGTTTCCTCTCCGCTGGCGGGGGCCAACAGCAACCCCAGCCCTACACCGATTCCCAGGCCCAGGAGGCCCGCGATCGCAGGGGCGGCAAGGTTGCTGCCATCTTCGCCACGGATGACATCGGTAGCCCGGCTGACCCGGTCGGCCGCCGTCTCATAGGTGTCCTGGGCTCTCGACCTGAATTCGTCTACCCTTCCGCCCAGACGATTGCGCCAGGAATCCAGTAAATAGACGCCGGTGCCGAGCAGAATATTCATAAGAACTTTGTCTTTGCGTGATCTCATTGTCTTTTACCTCTTCATTTAGGAATAAAGTCGCTGTTATGAAGATGCCAGACTCCGGAGGCTGGTTGGCAGGCTTTTTTTGCACAGGCGCCACAAAGAACCGGGGCCAGATTCTTTTTTGGGATGGCGCGCCTCCACTATTGTATAGTTCCGATTACTTGCTTTTACTTTCGTTCTGCTCCGCTGGCTTGAAGTCGCCGAGACTTGAGGATGTGAAATGACCGCGAAAGCCGAATGGGCGCTGGCGCTTCTGCTTTTTTGTCTCCCGGGCGCCGGCGCTCAGAGCGCGAGCCCGGCCGCGAACCAATCGGCGACGAACCCATCGGACGCGAACCGGCAGCAGCGCTCCGGACCGAAAGCTGGGACGGCGCCGGCCTCAGACCAGATCGGGTACAAGGCGGCGGCTGATGCCGAGCAGAAGAAAACTCTGCTGTTGCGCGATTTTCATCCGGTCTCGATGCTCCACCTTCCGTTGCACCCGGTTCTCAAAGCCAGGTTTTACGTCATCGACGTACACAATCATGTGAACGACGCCGCCGGCATTGAAGAGCACATGGCGCCGCAACGCGTGGTCGAGGTCATGAACAACAGCAACGTGAAAACCGTGGTCATACTCACGGGCATGTGGGGCGAGAAATTGCAGCGCGTGATCGATGAGATGGTGAAGCCATATCCGGGGCGGTTCATCGTCTTCACGCAGATGGATTACAGCAGGATCGATGATCCCGATTTCAGCCAGGAGATGGTGCGGCAGTTGGACGATGCCGTCGCCCGCGGAGCTCGCGGGCTGAAGCTGCTGAAGGACCTGGGGCTGGGCGTGCGCGACAAGGCGGGCAAGCTGATTGCGATCGACGATCCCCGGTTTGATCCGGTCTGGCACGAATGCGGTGTTTTGGGGATTCCGGTTTCGATCCATACCGGCGATCCCGAAGCCTTCTTCCTGCCCACGGATGGGCGCAATGAACGCTATGAGGAATTGACCGAGCATCCCGACTGGAGTTTTTTCGGTCCGCGGTATCCCAAATTGCAGGAACTTCTGGAGGCGCGCAACCGTATTTTCTCGCGGCATCCAGAGACCCAGTTCGTTTCTCTGCATATGGGCTGGCCGGAAAATCTGGGATGGGTGTCGCGCATGCTGGATGAGCATCCTAATGTGATGGTGGAGTTCGGGGCGCGTGAGGCTGAACTGGGGCGGCAGCCGCGGCAGACTCGTGAACTCTTCCTGAAGTATCAGGACCGGGTCATGTTCGGCACCGACAACGGGATGGATGAGGCGATGTATCGCAATTACTTCCGCTGGCTTGAAACCGCAGACGAATCGTTTGATTACTGGGGACATCCGGGACAGGGCCGTTGGGAGATTTATGGACTTGATCTGCCGGATCCGGTTCTGGAAAAAATCTATCACCTGAATGCGGAGAGAATGTTCAGCCGGTTCAAGGGTCTGCCCAAGGGAGGGAAATAGTGAACGCTGCTTGCACAGGAAAACTTTCACTTCAACAGGCCCGCATTCGTGCCGGGGCCCTGGTCCTTACGGCGGTGTTCTTAGTGAGCGCGGGGTGCAGCCGTCCGCCGGCTAAAACGGAAACCGCCGGGCCAGAATCCTCGCAAATCAAACTGGAAGTGAAAACGGGCGGCCCGATTGTATTGACCACGAGCGCGGCGGAGTTTCAGATATTGCCCTCGGGATACATCGAGGCAACGCTGCTCAAGGGCGGTCAACGGCTCACCCTGGACGAACCGGGTGCGGGCAGCAGTGCCGGACTGGTGCGGGACGGCAAACCAGTTCAGTTTGCTCTGGACTTTGGCGCGGCCAAGGTTCAGGACAGCACGGGCAAGTTGGGCCGGGGCAAGCGCCTGGAGATTCCCGCCCACTCGCTCGATCCCGCGGCTTCCCATATCCAGGGGACGCTGCAGGTCGAAGTTTACGACGGGTTTCCGGACATTTTGCTCTCCAGCACGGAATACAAAAACACCGGCACCGAAGACTTTCACATCGACCGCGCAATTGAGCAGCAGCACAGATTCAGCGCCAGCCTGGCGGACAAGAAGGTTCAGCCCTATGACATGTGGAGTTTCCACGGCGCCAGTTACGACTGGGGTAAAGACGATGTCATAAAGCTGAGCCGTAACTTTGCCCAACCCAATGAGATGGGCGCGACGGTGAAAGGCGGCTACGGGGGCGGCATTCCGGTGGTCGCGTTCTGGACGGCCTCGGTTGGGGAAGCGGTAGGTCATGTGGAAACGTTGCCGTTGACGCTGTCGCTGCCCGTCAAGGTGGATGCGGATGGGGTCAACGCCGGCGTGGAAATCACGGCCAACACTACGCTCAAGCCCGGTGAAGAATATTCTACGCCGCGCAGCTTCGTTTCCGTGTATGCGGGCGATTTTTATGAGCCGCTGCATTTATGGTCAAGCGTCCTGCAGAAGGAGGGATGGGAAATTCCCAAGCCTTCCGGGGAAGCCTATAACGTGAGCTGGTGCGGCTGGGGCTATGAGGCCGATGTCACTCCGGCGCAGATGCTGGGCACCATCCCGAAGCTGAAAGAATTTGGCATCAAGTGGGCGACGCTCGACGATCGCTGGTTCGACACTTATGGCGACTGGGACCCGCGCCCCGACACTTTTCCGGACGACTCCATCAGGAAGATGACGGACGACTTTCACAAGCAGGGAATCCTGGTGCAGCTGTGGTGGCTGCCATTGGGCGTGGAAGACGGCAAAGGCAAGTATGAGTCGCATAAGTATGGGATGTCGAGGGTGGCGCGGGAGCATCCGGAGTGGCTGATTCTGGACAAGGACGGCAAGCCCGCGCGCATGACGCGCGACCTGGCAACGCTGTGTCCGGCGGTGCCCGAGGTGCAGGCCTATTACAAAAAATTGACCGAGAAATTTATCGGCGACTGGGGATTTGACGGATCGAAGCTGGACAATATTTATAGCGTGCCCATGTGCTACAACCCGGCTCACCATCACAAGTCTCCGCAGGACTCGGTGAATGCGATGGCGGATGTTTACAAGACGATTTTTCAGACCAGCCGCGCCCTCAAGCCGGAGAGCGTGACGCAGAGCTGTCCCTGCGGCACGCCGCCTTCGCTGGCGTGGCTGCCGTTTATCGACCAGGCGGTAACCGCCGACCCGGTGGGCGCGGTGCAGGTGCGGCGCCGCATCAAGATGTACAAAGCGCTGCTGGGGCCGGAGTCCGCAGTTTACGGCGATCACGTGGAGCTTTCGGCCATGGATCGCATCGGCAACAACTGGCGCGAGCATGGTGCCGACTTCGCCTCGACCATCGGCGCCGGAGGAGTTGTGGGCACGAAGTTCGTGTGGCCCGATCCCGGTCCGAAATTCAAAGCCGTTGCCCTGACTCCGGAGAAAGAGGCGCACTGGAAGAAGTGGATCGATATCTACAATCAGAAGATGCTGTCCAAGGGAACGTTCCGCAATCTTTACGTGTACGGTTACGATACGCCGGAGGGTTACGCGATCGAGAAAGATAAAAAGATGTATTACGCGTTCTTCGCGCCCTCATCGTCGGCCTGGAAGGGTGAGATCGAGTTGCGTGGGCTGGAACCGGGGAGCTACCACGTCACCGACTATGCCGACGGCAAGGACCTGGGAACGGTAGAAGCCACGGCGGGCACGGCCCCCAAACTAAAGACAACGTTCAAGGACCATCTGCTGCTGGAAGTGAGCCGTTAGCCCGCGTGTGGGGGGCGGGCGCCCTCGCCCGCCACTTTAGACTGTGAACTCCACGCTTTGGTCATCGATTCTTCGTCTTCATGCGAAGATCAAAGGCGGCGGGCGAAGGCGCCCGCCCCACACTTAGTGCTCGCGCAGGAAGCTTTCGCGGTAGGTCTTGTCGCGGAAGGCTTCCGTTCCTCCCGGCCGGGTCACGGAAAGCGCGCCGGCGCGGTTGCCGCTGGCCAGGCAGGTTTGGAGATCGGAGCCGCGGACGTATTCGTGGAGGAAGCCGGCGTCGAAGCTGTCGCCGGCGCCGACCGTATCGACTGCGGCGACCTTTAGTGGAGGACTGGTAAAGCGTTCTTTTCCCCGCTGCGCCAGCGCTCCCTCCTGCCCCAGCTTTACCACCACGAGCGGAACCATCGCGGCCAGATGCTGGATGGCGGATTCCGGGTCGTCAGTCCCAGTGATCCTGGTGGCTTCACGTTCGTTGGGGAGCAGCACATCGACGTACTGCAATAAATCTTTCAACCCTCCGCCCCAGAGGTCTTGCGGATCGTCATTGGTATCGACCGAGATGGTGAGTCCGGCTGCTTTCAGACGGCGGAACAGTTCGCCGATGCCGGGTTGCAAGGCGAGCTGCAAATAGAACGACGACAGATGAAAGTGACGGGCGTCCGACAGGTAATCGAAGTCGAGATCCTTCAAAGAAAGTTCAGCGATGGTTCCGGCATAGGTCAGTATGTTGCGCCACCCCTCGCGGGGAAGCATGACGGTAAGGCCTGTTGCCGCAGGACCGTGCGACCGGCGCACATGTGAAACGTCGACGCCGCCCTCGGCCAGGCGATCGAGCGCGATCTGGCCCAGCGAGTCCTCGCCAATGAGAGATTGAAAGCCTACGCGGCTTCCCTGCGCCGACAGATTGTGGGCAACGATGGCGGAAGAACTGCCCAGGGTGAGCATCATACGGTCGGCCAATAGTTCCCGCTCGGGCGGAAGCACGTCGGGCAGGCCGTAGAGGATGAGGTCGAGATTCAGTTCTCCGGCGATGGTGACGTCAAAGCGTGGCATGAGGGACTTTCCGGGTGCGAATATTTTCTGAGACGATAAATCGATCTTGCAGTTAGCCGGTCATTATAGCCGCTGCCATAGCCGCTGCGATGCCGACGTCGAGCCTGGCGCACCCGTGCGTGGCCCCGCGGAGGCATTCTCGCATCCCAGGGGCATGCAATTTTACTTACGCCAGTTTCCAGATCCGTCCTCTGCACCCATTGATGAACCGCCAGCGAGTCCCGATAAACCCGATATACCCGTGGGTGAGCCGCATCCATCTCCGAATCCGGATGTGCCGCTGCGAGAGCCCGATCCGGCGGAGCCAAATCAGATTTGAGTTGCGGGTGCTTTGCGGAATGAAACCTATCCGCCTGGGAATGGTGGACCCGGAGAGACTTGAACTCCCAACCCCTGCGTTCGAAGCGCAGTGCTCTATCAAGTGGAGCTACGGGTCCCTTTTTTCGCACAGGCTCGCGATGCCAACATTGTAGTGCAGAGGCCTGATCCTCGCCCATCGGTTCACGGCACA
>JBOGLC010000003.1:0-3310 GCA_050746005.1 Terriglobales bacterium | reverse complement strand
GCGCCTTATATCGGGCTCGAAGGGATGAAGGTGCTGGAGGTTGAGTGCCGGTCACTTCGACGGTTTGCCGACTACACGGAAACAATCCAAAGAGGCCCTTTCAAAAGGGGAACTCCGATGCGAATAGGCGTTGAGGGTTTCAGGAATCCTTTGTTCGAGGCCGGCTGATTACTTGACGAGAAATGCCCTAGTTAATCGTGCCCGTTCGATGACGCACCATACCGGATTCAGGCTGCCCTTTGGATTGCAGAAAAATAAGATTCGTGAAGCCATCGTGGGTGAGCTTACTCGCCCCGCCGTGCACCACATCCTCCGCAAAACTGCCCGCCATCTTGCTGAACTGCCCCACAAATGGTGCAGAACGCGTTCCGGGAGGAAGCTGTCCCTCGGAGAGCCGGAATCGTGGTTGATCTGGTTGCTGCCCATCTCCGAGCGATCTTGAGGATAAGGATCGTGGCAATGGCAAGGAGCACCAATCCCTGTAGCCTCGGTGGTCACCTGAAAACCGGCCATACGTGGTCACTTCAAAACCGGCCAACGGAGCGGACGCAGAACAAGAGTAGTTATACCTTGCCGGAGGTCCTTTCGGCAAACTTTATTTTTGCGATTCAGCGGGAAGAGTTTATACTGGCAGGACCTGTGCGGAGGATACGGCAACGCAGGGATGCGACCGGAGCGCCGACTCAGGTGCGGGCATGAGGGGCGGCCGGGTGGCCGCCCCTTCGCATTCATGCTTGCCAGGAAGCGATAAATCCCGGGTGCGCGAGGGCAGCGCCCTCGCAGTGAAATGAGTCTTTTTCCTTACGATGCAGCGGCGGTCTTGGTGCGCCAACTGCGCGGGCCGCACTTGAGGATGTGGCCGTGATGCAGCAGGCGATCGAGCATGGCACTGACCGCGGCGACGTCGCCTAACAGCTTGCCCCAGTCGTCGACTGGACGGTTCGATGTGAGAACTGTACTGCAGCGCTCGTAGCGGCGCATGATGATTTCCAGTAGATCCTCGGCGGCGGTGTGCGGCAGTTTACGCATGCCGAAATCATCGATGATGAGGAGTGGCACGGTGGCCACCGATTCCATGTATTCTTTGCGCGTGCCGTCGGCGACAGCGTCGGCCAGCTCATCGAGCAGGATGTGAGTTTCGCGATACAGGACTTTGTAGCCCTGCTGGATCGCGCACTGCCCGATAGCCTGCGCCAAGTGACTTTTTCCCGTACCGCCGGGGCCGAGGAACAACGCGTCTTCACGCTTGCCGATGAACGCGCCGGTGGCCAGGTCGAAGACCAGGCTGCGATTCATTTTCGGATTGAAAGTGAAGTCGAAGTTGTCCAGCGTCCGGCCGATATCGCGAAAGCCGGCCTGTTTCCGGCGTCTTTCCAGCAGGCGGTCGGTGCGCAGCGTGAGTTCGTCGGAAACCAGACTCGCGAGCAAGTCGAGGGGAGCCATCTTTTCGGCTTGCGCCTGAAGCAGGCGGGTTTCCAGTACTGCGGCCATGCCGCCGAGACGGAGTTGGCGCAGTGCACGGTCGAGTTCGATAAGGTTCATGGATTCTCCTGTGGTGAAGTTGAAGGTTGGTTGGCACTACGGCTTTCGATCAGGTCGCGATAGAGCGTGAGCTGGCGGATAAGCGGATCGACCTGGCGCAAACTCAGCGGCAGTTGCGGATTGCGCTCCAGGTAGCGGCGCACGAAGTGGTAATGGCTCGCGCCGGTTTCCAGCCCCATGGCGCAAGCGTCCTCGGTGGAAGCGACCCCATACTTCTTGGCCAGATTCAGCACGCCCAGGATACGGCGAACCGCGATCTCTCCCTGGTTCCGATGCATGGCCTGGCACAGCGCGCCGATGTGCGGTCCGGCGGTTTGGGCTCGGTGGAGCAGTTGTTGTGTGGTCGAGGGCGTCCGCTTGGGGCGATCCTGCTCCTGAATGCGATGGCGTCCGCGTTCTTGCCGTAAGTGCTCCCGCAGCAGTTGGCCGGTGAGCGGATCGATCAGGCGGACATGCGATGGATTCCATTGGACCCGAACCCGGCGGCCGATCCAGCCCGGAGGTGCGCCATAGTAGGCGGCCTCGACTTCGACGCAGCCGTCCAGGTGCACGGTGCGCTCGCTGTATTGGTAATAGCGAAAAGGTTCGACGGGCAGCGGCAGCAGAGCTGGTCGTTCTTCGGCGAACATGGCCGCCACTTGCCGTTTGGTGGTGCCGTGGATGCGCGTATCGGCCCAGCGCTCCTCCCAGTGATCCAGGTAGCCTTGCGCGTCTTCGAGGCTCTCGAAGCGCAGCCCTTTGAGCGGCGTCTTCTGGGCATGACCGACGCCCGATTCCACTTTGCCCTTCCGGTCCGGGTCTTGCACACGGCAGGGCAACCCGACCGCGCCGTAATGCTGCAGCACGTCGCGGTACAGCGGATTGAGCGCAGGATCGTAGATGTCCGGTGTGAGCACGCCCTCGCGCAGATTATCCAGCACCACCACGCGAGTCACACCACCCAGACGGCGAAACGCTTTTTCGTGCAGTTCGGCCCAGACCCGCGTGCTGGAGCGGAACACCAGCAGGCGAACCGACTTTCGGCTGTGGCCCAGGGTCAGCACAAACAGCCGCGTGCGCCGGTGCTTGCCACTCTGCGGATCGCGCACCATGGGTCCGGAGCCGTAATCGACCTGTGCTTCTTCACCGGGCGCGGTGACGATCACCACGCGGGCTTCCGGCGTGGGCGATCCGCGCAGCTTGGGGAGGTAGCGCTTGACGCTCTGATAACCAGCGGTGAAGCCGTGTCCGTCGACCAGGTCCTGCCAGATGGCCATCGCGTTGCGGCCACGCGACAGCCCCAGCTCGATCAGTTCGCGGTATGGCTCGGAGGCGCTGGAGGACGGGCTGCGACCTGGGAATGGCGCCGGCGCTGCCGCCGTTTCCCCGGCCGACCCCGCGCCAAAGTCGGTGGTCACCTCGATGGCCGGTTTTGCCGGTTCGCGCCGTCCCCAACCGCCGGGCGGCCGTACTGGGATTCCGGCCGTTTTGAGATAACCCGCCGCAGTCTCGCGGCGGATCTGCGTAGCTCCTTGAATACGCCGCAGCGACCATCCAAGCCGCCCCAGCGCGATCACCTGCAGTTTCTTTTCTTCGCTCAAGACATTCACTCGAAGGAGGGTAAACCCTCCCGTCAGTCAAATGTCCTGCGTCAACTCCGTTGGCCGGTTTTCAGCTGATCCTCATTGGCCGGTTTTGGGTGATCCCCGAGGGTAGGCGGGGCGGAAGGGTTCCGATGAAGGCCACGCAATCAAGTTGAAGGATAAAAAGAGCCTCCTGGAAGCAATAG
>JBOGLC010000002.1:0-16531 GCA_050746005.1 Terriglobales bacterium | reverse complement strand
CCACCAGTGGGGGCGTCACGGCTTCGACGGAGATGCTTGCGGCCAAGAGGCATGCCGGGGTCCACACACCCGTAATCGCGTGGAAAATGATAATTGCCAATCAAGAAATGGCATACGCAGCCTAATTAGTTAGGCAGCCGCTCTCCACCGCTTCGCCCTTGGGCGGTGAGCGAGCGTCACACAGAGGGCTGCTCTTCTCTTCTACGTCTGGGGAGAGAGGCTAAGATTTCAGGCTAGCGGCACCCGTTTCTTGTCCGTTCTGAGCGGAGGCCGCGAACGTCTTGGGTAGGGTGGAAACGCCTAATGCCCGGGGCATGAACGCGAATAAGCATGTAGTCTCTTGACCAGTAACATTTTCGGACGCGGGTTCGACTCCCGCCGCCTCCACCATTCATTTCGTTTGAAGGTTTCCTTTCAGTGGGCCTCCGCGCGGGTGCCCCAGGTCTCGCCGATTTTGCGAGACCTGGTAACTGACGACATTGTCGTCCATGGTCACAGATTACTTCAGACTATGAGATGGGAGCGCTTCATCCCAGTTGATCTCGTCTACGCGCCTGGTTTGACAATTTAGAGGGACGATCAAGACTCAGGTACCGGCCCCGAACGCCATGCGGGCAGGGTCTCTTCTGGATGAAATCTGGAGTTGCGGCATTACTGCCGTAGATTGGTTTGGCGCTTCGGCTAGTCCGCTTGCAGGGCAGCCACTACACTGCCATCAGGACTGCCGATTCTTCCGAGGCCGAGGCGCCGCGGTCCCTGCGCGACATGTAGCCGCGTATTGTGAACCGGATCACGCCCCGCTTCTGTTCCTCGACGTGGCCCTCATTGCGCAGGTCGGCAATAACCGCTCGGGCTGATGACAAATCGACAATCTGTTTCGGCAAGCTGACGAAATGGGCAGGATCTGCTTCGTAACACTCGGTTAACGCGGCCAGCAGTCCATCCCGGATCGATATAGTATCCATTTGATTCTCCCATCCGGAGTGATGCGATGCTAAGCGGACAGCCCTGCTTAAGAAATGGCCCACTGGTGCTACCCAGCCGTTACCTTAGTCACTTCTCGAAGATGCCGTTAAGTGAATGGACTTCTTCAGGTTAGACATCGACGACGCCCTGTGCCGTGGTTTGGCGGTTCGGGATTTGATTTGACTTCGGAAACAATTAGGCCTTTACCGCAAAGGGCGCGAGGGAAGGCCTCGAAGTTAGCAAAGAAGCCGCTGGCGGCAGGCCGCAGAAGAACACGCTTCCTGCGGGACCGATCATGCTGGCAGCGCCGCGTGAATCCGCTGGATCACGCTCCAGGCAAGGCATTCCGGTTATGGACCCTCCACGATTGTGCAAACAATTTCACCGTGTTCCTCAACTCCCACGCGGAAGCCTAGATATCCCTTCCAGAGGGTTTGGTATCCGGCTTGCGTACTGACCTGGTGGAGTCAGAACAGGCAGGAGTCGAGGCATCTTCCCCGCATCTCGAATCCTGAATTCTCCCAAAAGGCGGAGGCAACAATTTCAATGAAAATTACATTGTGTGTGGTGGGCTTTCTTTGTTTCGCCGGAGCGGCCTTCGGACAGGGCAGCGTCGGAGGAGTCGGGTTAAGCGCCCAGCCGGTGGTGTACGAATTCCAGAGTCATACGGAGCATGCCGCTCAAGCGGACATGGGGCGGCCGCAAGACATTATGGGGAAGTTCACCAACGTGCAAGCTCATGGCGTGAGGCCCCTATGGGAGTTCGCGAGCGCTGCGAGCGTGGTTCCTCTCGGAGACTCGGCCCGTATGCTCAGAAAAGAACACCTGACCGCGAAGAAAGCCGAAATCGTCTGGAACAACTGATTTCAGGCGCCAGCACGAAATAGACTTTAACGGCCGAAGGTGCCTCATCTGTTCGCGCAGTCCGCGACAGATGAGGCATTTTATTTTTGCAGGCGATGATAGACTGCCACCGCAACCCTGCTATCGATTGCACCTGAACCCGATTGCTCGCAGGCACCAGACTCACATACCTGACCATGCCCAGGCAGAGACTCAATGTGGCGATGATCGGCACGGGTTCGATGGGCAAGGCGCACTCCAACGCCTTTCGCCAGGTGACTCATTTTTTCCGTGTCCCTTACGAACTCAATTTGAAAGTTGTCTGTGGACGCAATCAGGGCAAGCTCGAATCCGCAGCGGCGCAGTGGGGATGGGAAGAAATCTCGACCGACTGGCAGGCCGTTGTTACGCGCCCCGACATTGATATCGTCGATATTGCCGTCCCCAACCTCCTGCACGCGCCGATCGCCATAGCGGCAGCCAAAGCCGGAAAGATGGTCTGGTGCGAGAAGCCCCTCGCCACATCATTGCAGGAGGCGGAGAACATGGCCCAAGCCGTGCGCCAGCTTCCCAACCTGGTGTGGTTCAACTACCGAAGAATTCCCGCCGTGGCCTTCGCGAAGAGGCTGATCGACGAAGGACGCCTCGGCCAAACCTTTCACTACCGGGCCCTGTACCTGAACCAGTCGGGAAACGATCCCAGTAAAGCCACAACCTGGCGCTACAAGCGGTCCGAAGCTGGGCTGGGAGCGGCTGGAGATTTGCTCTCCCACTCGATTGACTCAGCGCTCTACCTCAACGGACCGATTACAGAGCTGACGGCGATGATGCACACCTTTGCGCCCGGCCGCGACGTCGATGACGCCACATTTTTCCTGGCCCGCTATGCCAATGGTAGTGTGGGCACCTTCGAAGCCACTCGTTACGGCGTTGGCTGCCGCAACCGCCACGCCTTCGAGATCAACGGTTCGAAGGGCATGTTGCGATTCAATCTGGAGCAAATGAACCAGCTCGAATTTTACGACGCATGCGAAACGCCCAATCAGCAAGGCATGCGCAACATCATGGTGACCGGCCCGGACCATCCTTATTCCGAGAATTTCTGGAAGCCGGGCCACATCATCGGTTATGAGCACACATTTATCGCCGTGCTGGGAGATTTCCTGGAAGCGATGGCGCGGAAAGAGACACGCTTTCCGGATTTCGATGACGCGGTCGCGGTACAGCGGGTATTGGACGCGGTGGAACGCTCATCCGCGTCGCGCGCCTGGGTGAAGATGCAGTGATAAGGTGCAAGAATAATATGCAGGAGGATCGAGCGCTGCTGCGCCGCGGAGCGGCGCAAGAATGAAGCCCAGGGCGCAAGCCCTGGGTTAGGGTTTGACAGAGCCCCGAAAGGATCAAAGAAACACGTTCGACACAGACGTCGGATGCCGCGCCACCCGTAGCTTCTGTCGCCCCGTTGGGGCTCGGACTCGCCTGACCCCGGGGACCCAGGGCTTACGCCCTGGGCTGAACTCTCTCGCCGCTTCGCGGCTGTGCATGACCGAGCACAGCACCTAGGGAACTGCCACTTTCCCGGTCAGTTCAATCTGCGCCTCCGATTTCCCCACGTACACATCGAAATCCCCAGGCTCAACCTTCCAGTCATGTCCTTTGACGTCGTAAAAGGCAAATGCCCGGCGATCGAGCTTGACTGTGACCTGACGGGTCTCGCCCGGAGCGAGACTGAGCTTGGCGAATCCTTTCAACTCTTTTCTGGGACGAGGAACGCTCGCATGTTGATCGCCAACATAGACCTCCGCGACCTCTGCACCGGCGCGAGTTCCTGTATTCGTGACCTCAAAATGCACCTCGACCGGTTGGCCTGCGGACGCCGGAGAAATAGTGAGGTTCTTGTAATCGAACGTAGTGTAGGAAAGGCCGTACCCGAACGGAAACAGCGGCTTCAGGCCCGACTTGTCATAACCGCGGTAGCCGACGAACACGCCCTCGGCGTAGACAACCTTCTTGCTCTGATCGCCGGTCTTGGGGTAATAGTTGTCATGCGCGGGATTATCTTCCCAACGCCGGTCGAAAGTCATCGGCAACTTGCCGGACGGGCTGACCTCCCCGAACAGTAATTGCGCGAACGCCCCGCCACCTTCCTGCCCCGGGAACCAGGCTTCAAACAATGCGGGCACATGACCGACCCAGGCATTCATGTCTACGCCGCCGCCGGAGGTGACCACCACGACCGTTTTCTTGTTGATGGCTGCGATCTGGTTGATGAGCTCATCCTGTCCCGGAGGCAGCACGAACATCCGGTCGGCGCTTTCGCCTTCCGTGGACTGGTCAAAGCCCACTGCCAGCACAACCACATCGGCTTGCGCGGCAACCGCCTTAGCCTCCGCGCTGACCATTTCTTCCGGTCTGACGACGCCGAAGTTCAGTTTGGTCTTGCCCCAGCCTCGCCGCACGAAGTAATCCAGCTCAATCTGGTGCGGGCCGGACTGCAATGAGATCTTGACCTGACTCAGAAACGCGTAGGCCTGCGTCCAGTCGTCGATTATCAACTTCTTGTCGAGGTACAGCCGGTAACCGCCGTTCTCGCCTGGTCCCTGAACGAATGCCAGATAATCCCCGGGAGAACTGGGAGTGAAGTATCCCGTCCACCGGATGGACTGGTCATTCGCGGCCACGCCGCCTGTCTCTCCGGGATCGTAGCTCGCTCTTTTCTCTACTCGTTCAATTCCCGGCTTGCCGGAGAGGTTCGCATTGTCAAAGAACTCCGTATTCAGACCAGGCTTGCCGCCGCTGGCCGCGGTGGTGAATTTTGTTCGCTCCGCCATTTCATCCAGCGTCGGCAGTCCGGCCGCGTAATAGACCTTGGCTCCTGTGCCGAGATAGTTGGCAATGCCTTCCAGGAAACTCACGGCCACGAAGGGCTGCACGGCACCGCTTCCGCCACCCACCGGCTGGGCCGGGTAGGCATCGGGCCCGATCACGGCGATTGATCTGAGCTTTCCTTTATCGAGGGGCAACAGGTCGCCGTCGTTTTTCAACAGGACCATGCCTGACCGCGCGCCTTCGAGCCCCACCTGCCGTCCCTCGGCATTAAAGCGCGAGATGGAGGTATCGGTTTGATCGCGATCCATCCAGCCAAATTCCACCGCAGTTCTGAGAATGCGGCGCACCTTGTCGTCGATGGTGGCTTCGCTGACCTTGCCGGCTCGGATTGCCGGCAGCAGCAACTTGCGATTCATAAACTTTCCCGACGGCATCTCCAGATCGAGACCGCCGTTCGCTGCCGCCACGGCATCGTAGGTGGCATCCCAGTCGGACATCATGATTCCCTTGAAGCCCCACTCCTTTTTAGCGACCTCCTTATTGAGATACGGATCCTGGGTAAGATGAACGCCGTTGGTGAGATTGTAGGAATCCATGACGGCCCCCACGTGCGCCTCCTTGACCGCCGCCTCGAAGGAGGGGAGATAGATTTCGCGCATGGTGCGTTCGTCGATGATCGAATCCACATTGTGCCGGTCAAACTCCGAATTGTTTCCCACGAAATGCTTGACCGTCGAGCTGACGCCCTCGCTTTGCATTCCTTCTATGTAACCGACGGTAGTGCGGGCGGCCAGAAACGGGTCTTCTCCGAAGTATTCGGAATTCCTGCCGTTCAGCGGCGAGCGATAAATGTTCACTCCCGGTCCAAGCATGAAATGCACTCCGCGCGAGCGGGCGTCCTGGCCGACAACGGTTCCCATGCGGCGCGCCAGCTCCGGGTCCCAGGCGGCGGCCATCCCCACGCCTCCAAACGCGGTGGACGGTCCATAGTTGCGGACTCCAATCGGGCCATCCGCCATCTTCAGCCGGGGCAAATGGATGTGCGGGATTTCCCGAATGTAGAAACTGTCGACGCCGCCGATCAGGTCTACCTTTTCCTCCAGTGAAAGCTGTTTAAGCAGCGAGTCGACGCGGGCTTCAGTGTCCGCCGATGATGCCTGCGGTGCCTGGCACAGCCCGGGCAGAACTGAGAGCAGGAGAACAACCACAATCAATCGAATTTTGCGCATCATTCCGACCTCCGCTAAAGGATTGTTCACCGCTGCACTCGTCCCGATCCATCGCCTTTGAGGAGTGCGTTCACCTCGTCCACCGTGGACCGGCTGAAATCACCTTGCTGGGAATGCTTCAGGCAGCCGGTCGCAACCGCGAATTCGAGGGCTTCCCGATGCGAGGGCAGCATCTGAAAACCGTAGATCAGGCCAGCCGCAAACGAGTCGCCCGAGCCCACCCGATCTACGATATGAGTAATTTCATAGGAGCGGCTAACGCTGAATCCCTGGCGGTCATTCAGACAGGCCGACCAGCCGTTGTGCGACGCACTCTTCGATTCCCGAAGGGTGATGGCAATTGCCTTTAGATTCGGATACTCGGCCAGCACCTTCGCCGTCAGCTTTTCGTATTGCCCGCGATCGAGCTTGCCGGAGTGGACGTCCACTTCGGCCGCGATGCCGAGCGCCATCTGCACGTCTTCTTCATTGGCGATGGCGATGTCTATATTCTTCACCAGCTCGCGCATTACTTCGGCGGCAGGCTTGCCCCACTTCCACAGATTCTTGCGATAGTTCAAATCGCATGACACCGTGATTCCCTTTTGCCGGGCCCTCTTCACCGCCTCCAGAGCCAGGTCGGCTGCCGAGCCGCTGATGGCGGGCGTAATGCCGGTCACGTGGAACCAGCCGGCGTCGGCAAGTGCGAGCTCCCAGTCGATATCCCCCGGCTGGGCGAGAGCGATGGCGCTGAACTCGCGATCATAGGCCACTTTCGAAGGGCGCTGGTTGGCGCCGGCTTCAACGTAGTAAACCCCCATGCGCCCTTTGCCTCGCGCTATTCGCGAAGTATCGACGCCGAAGCGTCGCAGTTCACCGACGACGGCATCGGCCACCGGGTTCTTGTCGGGCAAAACTGTGACGAAAGCAGCGAGCAGCCCCAGTTGTGCCAGGGCGACGGCGACATTGGCCTCGCCGCCCCCGAAAGTTGCCACGAACCGCCCGGTTTGCAAAATTCGTTCGAAGCCCGGCGGTGCGAGCCTCAACATGATTTCGCCAAAAGTTACGGTGGTCTTTGTCATATTCCCTGGATTTGGCCCCTCTTGTTTGTTTTCAAGCCGCATATTGCAGTGGTTCGCGGCACGTCCTGTCCGGCTTTCGCGTTCTGGCGCGCGATCAGTGCAAGGGATTGTAAATCAAATGGCTGAGAACCATGGCGAGGGAGATTGTTGACTGGCTTCGACGAGGTCAAACCTTCTTACCGCTAAGTGCGCGAAGAAAAGCCGCAAAGCACGCCAAGAAATGCAGAGCTAGGATACCGCTCAGATTTGCTTTACTATCTTTAAGTTTTACTCTCGAGGAAAAGCGCTTCGAAAACAACCATGACAATGTTGAAACTGAGGGTGTTGGGAAAGGTTCTCGAATCGGGGCTGGTCGCGATCGTGCGGACCAACAGTTCAGACCAGGCGGCGCGCATCGCGGAAGCCTGCGCTCTGGGGGGAGCGGCTGCTATTGAAATCACGTTCACGGTCCCCGGCGCGGCGAAC
This sequence comes from Terriglobales bacterium, assembly GCA_050746005.1. GTDB lineage: Bacteria > Acidobacteriota > Terriglobia > Terriglobales > Acidobacteriaceae > JAIQFF01. The sequence continues at coordinate 9,138 of JBOGLC010000002.1, read as the reverse complement.
GTCATCGAGGCTCTCGCCCGGAAATACACTTCCGGCGAAATCCTTATCGGCGCCGGAACTGTTCTCGATCCGGAGACTGCGCGCATCGCCATCCTGGCGGGAGCCCAGTACATCGTCAGCCCATCGGTGAGCGTGGAGACCGCCCGCTTGTGCAACCGCTACCAGGTTCCCTACATGCCCGGCGCGAGCACCATGCGCGAAATTGTCGATGCAATGGAGTGTGGGGCCGACATCGTGAAGCTTTTTCCCGGCGAGACTCTGGGTCCAGCTTTCGTAAAAGCGGTGAAAGGCCCTCTGCCTCAGGCTTCGCTGATGCCGACAGGCGGCGTAGGCGTTGATAATGTCGCTGACTGGATCAAGGCCGGCGCGGTCGCCGTGGGTGTGGGCGGGAGCCTGACCGCAGGCGCGGAGAAAGGCAACCTGCAACTGGTCACCGACACGGCGAAACAGTTTGTCGAGAAGATTCGGCAGGCGCGGGGCAAATCGTAGCGCGGCAAGCCGCTCCCGGCTGCATCGTGGCGATCCTTTATGAAAATCGGCCTGGGCCTCTATCGTCACATGCTCACCCGCGAGTACTACGATTTCGCGCGCCAAGCCGGTTGCACCCACGTGGTTGTCCACCTGGTTGACTATTTCAGCGACGGGACATCGAACCCGCGTAACAATCAACCCACTGGCGGAAAATACGAACCCTGGGGAAGGGCGGGCGACCCCGACAAACTTTGGGCTGTCGAGGAATTACAGACCTTGCGCCACCAGATTGAGGACGCGGGCCTGGTGCTGGCGGCAATCGAAAATCTCGACCCGGCGCACTGGCACGACATTCTTCTCGATGGCCCGCGCCGGCCACAGCAAATCGAGAAGGTGAAAACAATTATTCGGCGCATGGGTGAAGCCGGCATCCCGGTGCTGGGATATAACTTCAGCCTGGCCGGCGTTTGCGGCCGTGTAACCGCGCCCCTGGGCCGCGGCCGCGCCATCACCGTGGGCATGGACGGTCCCGCCGAAGAAGTTCCCGTTCCCAACGGAATGGTCTGGAACATGGTTTACGACCCCGCCGCCCCCGCGGGCTCACTGCCTGCAATCTCTCACGAAGAACTATGGCGCCGCCTCGAACGATTTCTGCAGGAGGTAGTACCGGTCGCCGAAAAATCGGGAGTGCGGCTGGCGGCTCATCCCGACGATCCGCCCATGCCCACCATGCGCCGGCAGCCTCGCCTGGTCTATCAACCCTACATGTATCAACGCCTGATCGATCTTGCCCCCAGCCCGAGCAATGCGCTCGAACTCTGTGTCGGAACGCTGGCGGAGATGACGGAGGGAGACATCTATGACGCTGTCGATCGCTACAGCAGGCAGGAAAAAATTGCGTACATTCATCTGCGCAACGTGGTGGGCAAAGTCCCGAGCTACCGGGAAACGTTTATCGATGAGGGCGACGTGGACATGCTTCGCATCGTCGCTATCCTGGCCAAGAATAAATTCGATGGCGTGATCATTCCCGACCACACGCCGCAGATGAGTTGTCCTGCCCCCTGGCATGCCGGCATGGCGCATACCATCGGCTTCATCCTCGCCGCTCAGGCCATGCTCAAGTCCGTCTCACAACCGCCGGCAATATAGAAAGGCCGAGTTTCTCCAGATCGTCCGAGAACTGCTCCAACCCCTGGAATCGAATGGCACGAATTCCAACCGAGAGCGCGCCCTGGACGTTCGGCTCCTTGTCATCCACAAAAAGAGCTTCGGAGGCGTCCACTCCCACACCCTGCAGGCTGTGCTCGTAGATAGCCGGGTCAGGCTTGATCAGCGCTTCTTCGGCCGAGAAGGTCTGATGATCGAAGTATTTCAGCCAGGCAAAATTCATTCGGACGTAGCGGATCATGTCGTGCGGCATGTTGGAGAGCAGCCCGGTCTTTATTCCGGACGAATGAATCTGCTTCAGCCATTCAATCATGATGGGATTTTCATGACCCCACATCTCGACGTCCCATTGCCGGAGTTGTGTAACCTGTTCGGGGGTGAGCCGTACACGCGCATCCTTCGCCAGCGTCGACCAGTAGGCCTCAGGGGAAAGGTCGCCGCGGTCATAAAGCAGCCGGTTCCGGTCCCAAAGCTGGCGAAAGGGAGCTGGCTCCATCCCGAACAGGCCGGCCATGCGTGCCATTTCTGGCGCGGTCGGGGGATAGCAGAGCACTTCGCCGTAATCCAGGATCACAGCCCTGATGTTTGACAAGTTTGCGCGAGCCATTCAGCCTCCACATCCATCTTCTCCCGGTCGCGGCTAATCAGTCCAATGAATTGCAGTTTGCTCTGTGATAACTTGTGGGCTGCCTGGGCATGCCCGAGGCCGTGACCGGACGCAAATACGGATGGCTGGGGTCCGCATGAAGCTGAATGCAACTTTGCTGAAGAGCACGGTGGTCGCCGCTTTGGGCGGCCTGTTATTCGGATTTGACACTGCCGTCATCTCCGGGACCACGAGTGCCCTGACCCAGACTTACAGCCTCTCGCCCTTTCTGCTGGGCGTGACCGTCTTCAGCGCGCTCTTCGGGACCGTTCTCGGCGCCATGCTGGCGGGCCTTCCGGGCGAGCGTTTCGGCCGGCGCGACAGCCTGCGCGTGATGGCCATCCTTTATCTCATCTCCGGCCTGGGCTGTGCTTTCGCGTGGAACTGGCACGCCCTGGTCGTGTTCCGGTTCATCGGTGGATTGGGTGTGGGCGGTTCCTCGGTGCTCGGCCCCATGTACATCGCGGAGGTTTCCCCGGCACAATTGCGCGGCCGCCTGGTGGGTTTTTTCCAGTTCAACGTAGTTTTCGGAATCCTGGTCGCTTACTTCTCCAACTATGTCATCAGCCTGCAACACTTCGGCGCCACCGAATGGCGCTGGGAGCTTGGGGTTACCACCCTGCCCGCTGCGCTGTTCTTCGTCATGCTGTTCACCATTCCCCGCAGCCCGCGCTGGCTGGTTAAGCAGAGACGCGTCGCCGAAGCCCGCGCCGTTTTGCAGACGACAGGAGACGAGAATTACGAACATGACCTGCAGGAAATCGTCGCCTCCATCGGCTTCGAGCAAAGCCAGGCCTCTGAAAAACTGTTTTCCAGAAAATTCGCGCTTCCGATTTTCCTCGCGGTCAGCATCGGAATGTTCAACCAGCTTTCCGGCATCAACGCGATCCTCTATTACCTGAATGACATTTTCAGCCACGCCGGCTTCAGCAAAGTCTCCGGCAACCTGCAGGCAGTCGCGATCGGCGCCACCAATCTGCTCTTTACCATGATCGCCATGTCGGTGATTGACCGCCTGGGCCGCAAGACTCTTTTGCTGGTGGGCTCGGTTGGAACCGCCGCTTGCCTGGCCGGAGTGTCGGTGATTTTCTTCACCGGCCAGCACCAGAGCCTTCTGGTGTGGCTGCTGGTGGGATACATTGCGTTCTTCGCCTTTTCCCAGGGGGCGGTCATCTGGGTTTACCTCTCGGAGGTTTTTCCCAATTCCGTCCGGGCTAAAGGACAGAGTCTGGGAAGTTTCTCGCACTGGTTCATGAACGCTGCCATCTCTCTGATCTTCCCCCTGATGGCCGCGTCTTCCGGCGCCTATCCTTTCGTATTCTTTGCCGGCATGATGGTTTTGCAATTCTTCGTTGTGCTATTCGTCTATCCCGAAACCAAAGGCCTGACTCTGGAAGAAATGCAGAAGAAGCTCGCAACCCGCTAGGAACAGGCGTCGGCCAGGTGACGACGGCGCAACAGAAGAGTTGGCGTATCAATATTTCGGCGGGGTCAAACCCTTGACCGCAAAGGCCGCGAAGAAAAGCCGCAAAGTTCGCCAAGCAAGGCAAAATCAAAATCGCTGTGAAGTTCATCCCCTCCTAGGTTAGGATGCCGCCTATGTCGACGCACGCTCTTTCCCGCCGGTCGTTCCTTGCACTTTCGGCCATGCTGCCCTGGTCTCTGCGCGCTTTCGCGGCCAGCTCAATTCCGGTGGGACTTGAACTTTATTCGGTCCGCAACGCCTTAAAGGCCGATCCCTCGGGTACGGTGCGCACCGTCGCCCAAATGGGATACGAGGGCGTCGAATTCTACGCTCCCTATTTCGATTGGACGGAGCAGCAAACCCGGGAAATGAAAAAAACTCTGGACGATCTCGGCATCCGCTGCTATTCGACCCATAACAGTAGTTCGTGTTTCACCCCGGAAAATCTCAAGAAGGCACGCGACCTGAACCTGATACTGGGCAGCAAGTACGTGGTGATGGCGAGTTCGCAGCCCAAACCCGGCCTGGAGGGATGGAAGGAAGTCAGCGACACCCTGAATTCGGCCGCCGACCAACTGGAACCGTCAGGCCTGAAGACCGGCTACCACAACCATGAATTGGAATTCACGCCCGTCGAAGGCAAGCGCCCCATTGAGATATTGGCGAAGAACACAAAGCCGTCGGTGGCTCTGCAACTCGATGTGGGCACCTGTCTCAAAGCGGGCTCCGACCCGGTCGCCTGGATACGCGCCAATCCGGGGCGAATCAAGTCGATCCATTGCAAGGACTGGGCGCCCGGCCCGGACAAGGGCTACACCGTCCTGTTCGGCGAAGGTGCGGCGGACTGGAAGGGGATCTTTGCCGCAGCCGAAAGCGTCGGCGGAGTTGAATACTACCTGGTGGAGCAGGAGGGCAGCAGGTTTTCCGAGTTCGACACCGCCAGAAAATGCCTGGAGACCTTTCGCCGGCAACATTCCCTCTAGCGGCGATCTTGTGCCGCGTGGAGAAGAACTACTTGGATAGAGGGGGGCGAACCTCAGCGACCAGGACGAGATCGCGCCCCCGTTGTTTGGCCAGCAGCAGAGCACCGTCAGCCGCAGCCATCAAATCCCCAGGCGTCGTTCCATGTTCCGGTAATGCAGCCACGCCCAGGCTTAGGCTCACTTTTCCCAGCACCAGGTCTCTGTACTTTATTGAAAGCTGCTGAAATGTGGCGCGCAGCTCTTCGGCGCGGCGGCGCGTGTCTTCGAGGGAAGAATCGGGGAGAACCAGCGTAAATTCTTCTCCGCCATACCGGCAGGCCAGATCTCCGCGGCGGATGAATTTCGACAGGTAGTCTCCCAGTTCACGCAAGACCGTATCCCCGGCATCGTGACCAAACATGTCATTAAACTTCTTGAACCGGTCCACATCCAACATGATGACGCCGAGGCTCTGGTTCTTACGAATGGCACGCGATACTTCGCGCTCGAGGGATTCATCCAGGTAGCGCCGGTTGAACAGTCCGGTGAGGGGGTCGCGGACGGACTGATAGCGCAGTTTCTCGCGAAGCTTGAGATTCGCGAAAGAAAGCGCTGCCTGCTCGGCTACGGAAACCGCCAGCTGCACGTTGAATTCGGAAATCGATTGTGGGTTCGCCGCGGCGTCATCGGGCTCGGTCACAAGGCAGAGGATGCCCAGGGCTTCGCCATGAGCCAGCAGAGGCGTGCACAGGCTCGGCAGACGCGACTCCAAGCCGAAATGGCTGCAGCGTGTAGCAGCGTCCCCACCTTCAGAATGATGTAACCGCCCTCGACGTAGCGCCCAACAGTCGTCGGGGCTAAAGACCCGCTCCGCGGACGAACTCCGCCCCCAGGTGATGATGGTTTCCAGGACATTGCGGGATGCGCTGAACACCAGAACCGCCCCCGAGAAGCCATGGAAAAGCTTTTGCGCCGATGCGGCAATTACGCCCGACGCTTCTTCCAGGGTGAAACACGATTGCAACAAGTTGGCCATTTCGCGAAGCGTGCGGGCCTCCCGATTTCGGGACCCCAGTTCTTCCAGGGAGATTTTCAACTTGTTGTGCGCTTTCGATAACGCCTCCTGGACTTGATCGCGCTCCCCCATCAGCTTGGTTAAGTTATCGGCCATGAAGTTGAAGGAACCTGCGAGTTCTCCCAGCTCGTCATTCGAATGCAGTGGAATTCTGGTATCCATTTTGCCTTGACCGAGTTGCAACGCGGCATCGCGAAGCTCCTGGATGGGGGCCAGCACGGCACGAGAGATCAACGCCGCCAACGCAGCGCTGACCACAAGCCCCAGGAGAACAATCGGAATCATTTGCCTATACAGGGTTGTCTCGATGTTTTGACGGTATCCAGCCGCGCCCTGATCGGTTTCATCGGCCAGTTCCCGTACGGTCTTGCTGAGTTCGTCTCGCACCTCGGGTTCCAGGACTTTTTGGACAAACTCTCCTTGCATTTGCGAAAAGCTATCGGACAGCTGAATGAATTGTTTAGCATTCGATCGGAGAGCTGGAACAGAATCGCTTAACTCTTTGAGGAGTCGTGTTTCACGTAGCTCGGCAGCATTAGGACCGTTTGCTGCCGCCAGAATGTACTGGACTTGTTGCTGCTGCGACCGGGAGAGTACGTTCAGGTCTGTTTCATACTTACTGACTCCCGCTCGCAGCCAGGAGTTTGCGAGTTGGCGTTCGACGTTTCCAGGTCCGTTGGGTTCGACTCGGATTCGATAAGCCTGGCTAAGAGACTCCTCCGTCGCCGATACAATGGCCTGTAGATCGGCTTGAAGTCTTTGCGTGGCCACCCCCTGTTGGGCCTGATATTCATTCATTCGAAGGGCGAAAGAAATGCGCGGATTGCCGATGATAGCTACGTATGCCATGACCAGGGGGAACAGAGAAATGCCCCCCAATGCCAACAGGAGTTTCGTTCTGATTCTCATGGACTTCATTTCGGAGGGGCGATCTTAGTCTCTCGACGACCCGAGCTATTGGGATTTTATCCCGAATTACGATCGTTCCTGCAGTCAAATGGATGTACCTTTTCCATTTGTTTCCCGGCAATTCCGTTCAGGGCCAAATACCGGAAACTTGTTTTTTCCGGCTGCCCGCAAACCTCGCACTGAATCGCCTACGATCCGCCGGCCGGGCGATCGCTTCCGAGATCATTGTCCGCCTTCAATGACTTTCTCGGGGAATACCGGCGCCCCGCGATCCCACCAGGAAGTCAAGATCGGCGCCCTTATCCGCCTGCAGGACATGATCGATGTACAGCTGCTGATAGCCGCCCTTGGCCACCGGCGGCGGAGGCGCCCAGGCCGCGCGCCTTCGACCCAGTTCTCCATCCCCCACACAAAGCTCGAGCTTGCGCGCTTCCACGTCGAGCTCAATTTCATCGCCGTTACGCACCAGCGCCAGCGGTCCACCCGCCGCGGACTCCGGCGTCACGTGCAGCACCACGGTTCCATACGCAGTTCCGCTCATGCGCGCATCGGAAAGCCGGACCACATCCGTGATCCCGCGTTGCAGCAGCTTTTTAGGCAAGGGCATGTTTCCCACTTCGGGCATCCCCGGATAGCCCTTCGGCCCTGCGCCCTGCAGGACCATCACGGAGTTCTCGTCAACGTCCAGGGCTGGATCGTCCACCCGTTTTTTGAAATCTTCGATGTCAGTAAAAACCACGGCCCGCCCGCGATGTTTGAGCAGGCGTGGCGTAGCCGCGGAAGGCTTGACCAGCGCGCCCCCGGGCGCCAGGTTCCCTCGCAGCACTGCAATGCCCGCCTTTTCCTTGATCGGGTTTTCCCGGCTATGAATGACCTCGGCATTCCAGCAGGGTGCGTCAGCCGTGTTCTCACCCATGGTCTTGCCGTTGACCGTCAGAGCGTCACGATGGATCAGTTCAGCGAGAGCGCGGACCACGGCGGGAACGCCGCCGGCGTAGTAGAAATCCTCCATGAGGAATTTGCCGGAAGGCATCAGGTTCACCAGCAGAGGAAGATCGTGGCCCAGGCGGTCGAAATCGTCGAGTTCGAGCTTGACGCCGACTCGTCCTGCCAGCGCCAGCAAATGCAAAACCGCGTTGGTTGAGCCGCCAATGGCGGCATTTACCCGGATGGCATTTTCAAAAGCTTTGCGGGTGAGGATTTGCGACATCTTCACATCATCGCGCACCATTTCGACAATGCGCCGGCCCGCTTCCTGCGCCAGCACGTAGCGCCGCGAATCGACGGCCGGAATCGCCGCGTTTTGCGGCATCCCCATGCCCAGGGCTTCCACCATGCAGGCCATGGTAGAGGCCGTGCCCATCACCATGCAGTGGCCGGCCGACCGCGACATGCTGGACTCGGCATCCATGAAGTCGGCGCAGCTCATCTTGCCGGCGCGCACCTCTTCACTCATCTGCCACACGCTCGTCCCCGACCCAATGGCCTCGCCGCGGAAGTGTCCATTGAGCATGGCCCCGCCTGAGACTACGAGCGCAGGAAGATCGCAACTCGCCGCCCCCATCATGAGCGAAGGCGTCGTCTTGTCGCATCCGCACAGCAGGACCACTCCATCGATCGGATTGCCCCGAATCGATTCCTCCACGTCCATGCTCACCAGATTGCGGAAGAGCATGGCGGTGGGCCGCAGGTTCGTCTCCCCCAGCGACATCACGGGAAATTCCAGCGGGAAGCCGCCGGCCTCATACACGCCGCGCTTCACCCGGTCCGCGATCAGCCGGAAGTGGGCGTTACACGGAACCAGTTCCGACCAGGTGTTGCAGATGCCGATCACCGGGCGGCCATCGAACAGGTTGGGAGGAAATCCCTGGTTCTTCATCCAGGAGCGATGAATGAATCCATCCTTATCCTGCATACCAAACCAGTGGGTGGAGCGTAGAGGAGTATTTTTTCGATTATTCATAACTTTTGAACTCTACAACAACCCTGTCATCCCGAGCGCCGCTTCGAGCCGCGCTTGCGCGGTGAGAACAAGTCGAGGGACCTTGCGGTGTCCGCCGCTGCCTAAATTGCCGTGTCATCCCGACTGCAGCCGGGCGATTCGCAAGCCAATCGCCCGGTGGAATCGACGGAAGAGTACCTACGCTTATGCATAACTTTTGCACTCTACAACAACCCGTGTCATCCCGAGCGCCGCTTCGAGCCGCGCTTGCGCGGTGAGAACAAGTCGAGGGACCTTGCGGTGTCCGCCGACGCCTAAATTGCCGTGTCATCCCGACTGCAGCCGGGCGATTCGCAAGCGAATCGCCCGGTGGAATCGAGTGACCCCTACAGGTTCACAATAGCGCGGTCGCTCGCGGGCCAGCGACGCTTCGAAACGGCGGCAGCCGGAATACTCATAGGGGTCCTTCGACTGCGTGGCTGCTCCGCAAGGCGGAGC
>JBOGLC010000001.1:0-5985 GCA_050746005.1 Terriglobales bacterium | reverse complement strand
GTATCTGTGCCGCCTAGCGCTTGCTGGGAGCGGCACCCTTCGCCATGGCAGGCTGGTTACGATTCAAGCCCGCGCCACGGTTGATCATTTCCTGCAACTCGTCGGTGTTGCTGGAGCGGGCCATGGCCACTTCCAGAGTGATCTTTTTCTGGAAGTACGCCGTCGCCAGCGCCTGGTTAAACGTCTGCATTCCGAACTTGTCCTGACCAGACTGCATGGAAGAGTAGATCTGGTGGATCTTGTCTTCGCGGATCAGGTTGCGAATGGCTGCATTCGGGACCATGATCTCCATGCACATGGCCCGGCCCTTGCCGTCTGCGGTAGGCAGCAAGCTTTGGCACATGATCCCTTCCAGCACCAGCGACAGCTGCGCCCGGATCTGGGGCTGCTGGTGGGCCGGAAACACGTCAATGATTCGGTTGATGGTCGAAGACGCCGAATTGGTGTGCAGAGTGCCGAAGGTGAGGTGACCGGTTTCAGCGATACGCAACGCCGATTCGATGGTCTCCAGGTCGCGCATTTCGCCGATCAGCACCACGTCCGGGTCTTCACGGAGAGCGGCGCGCAAGGCGTCGGCGAAACTCTTGGTGTCGGCGTGCAACTCGCGCTGGTTGACCACGCAGTTCTTGTTCATATGCACGAATTCGATCGGGTCCTCGATGGTGAGGATGTGATCGTGGCGTTCGCTGTTGATCTTGTCGATCATGGCGGCCAGGGTGGTCGACTTGCCCGATCCGGTCGGACCTGTCACCAGCACCAGCCCGCGGGGCTTGTCGCACAACTTGGTCACAATGGCGGGCAGCCCTAGCTGGTTGAAGGACTTGATCTCGAACGGAATCAGACGGAAGACAGCCGAGGTGGCGCCGCGCTGGTTGAAAGTGTTGGCGCGGAAACGGGCCAGACCCTTCAGACCGAAGGAGAAGTCCAGTTCGAGGTTTTCTTCGAAGCGATGCTTCTGTGAGTCGGTCATGACGCTGTAGGCCAGTTGCTTGGTTTCAGCCGGCGTCATTTGCGGCAGGTCGAGCGGCACCAGGTGACCGTGCACCCGAATCTGCGGCGGCGAATTGGTGGTGATGTGGAGGTCGCTTCCCCCCATCTCCAGCAGCCGTTTCAACAGATCACTTAACGAAAGCGACATAGTTTTCCTTTCCCTTCTGAACTCTAATGAATGGTCTCGCGTGCCACTTCTTCCAGCGTGGTCTGGCCGGCGGCCACCTTGATCAGGCCGCTGCGGCGCAGCGTGATCATGCCGCGCTCGATCGCTTTTTTCTTTAATTCCAGCGCGGAAGCTCCTACCAGGACCAGTTCCTTGATCTCGTCATCCACTTCCATCACTTCGTACAAACCAGTGCGGCCTTTGTAGCCGGTGTTATTGCAGGTGCCACAGCCCTTCCCTTTTTTGATCTGCACCGTCTTGGCCTCTTCCGGGGTGTAGCCTTCTTCGATCAGGGCCTGCGCCGGCATGTCGATGACTTCGGCGCACTCACTGCATACCCGGCGCACCAGCCTCTGCGCGCAAATCAGATGGACTGAAGTAGCCACCAGAAAGGGTTCAATGCCCATGTTCATCAGGCGAGTAATCGTCTCCGGCGCACCGTTAGTGTGCAGCGTCGAGAGCACCAGGTGGCCTGTCAGGGCGGCCTTGATGGCGATTTCCGCAGTTTCAAAGTCGCGGATTTCGCCCACCAGAATGATGTTTGGATCCTGCCGCAGGAAAGCGCGCAGCGCCGCCGCGAAGTTCAATCCGATCTGTTCCTTCATCTGCACCTGGTTGACCCCGGCCAACTGAAATTCGACCGGGTCTTCCGCGGTCATGATGTTGGTGTCGGGCGTGTTCAGGCGGGCGATGGACGAATACAAAGTGTTGGTCTTGCCCGAACCCGTGGGTCCGGTGACCAGCACCATGCCATAGGGCTTCAGAATGGCTTTCTCGAACTTGGTCAACGACTCCTGCTCGAAGCCGAGCTTGGTCATGTCGAGGCGCAGGTTTTCCTTGTCCAGCAACCGCATCACGATCTTTTCGCCCCACAGCGTGGGCAGCGTGCTGACCCGGAAATCGAGCTGCTTCTTGCGGCCGCCCAGACTCATCTTCAGCATGATGCGGCCGTCCTGCGGCAGGCGTTTCTCGCTGATGTCGAGCTTGGCCATGATCTTTACGCGCGAGGTAATGGCGTCTTTCAGCTTGAGCGGCGGCGACATGATGCTCTGCAGCACGCCGTCAATACGGAAGCGCACCCGGAATTCCTTTTCGTAAGGCTCCATGTGGATATCGCTGGCTCCCCGCTTCACCGCGTCGGTCAGCACCAGGTTGACCAGCTTCACGATGGGAGCTTCGTCGGCCGCCCTCTCCAGGTCGGCCAACTCCATCTCGGCTTCTTCCGATTGCAGTTCTACGTCCGCGTCGCTGACCTCGGTCATGGACTGCATGACCTGCTCGAGATCTTCCTGCTGGGTGGTGCCGTAAGCCTTCTCGATGGCTTCGAGGATCGAGCTTTCAGAGGCGACCACGGGCTCGATGTTGAAACCGGTCATGAACTTGATATCGTCCATGGCGAAGACGTTGGTCGGATCCACCATGGCGATGGTCAACGATGCGCCCACCCGGCTCAGGGGCAGAATCTGGTAACGCTTGGCGGTCTCGAAGGGAATCAGTTTTACGACGGAGGGATCGATTTCAAAGTAGGACAGGTTGATGGCCGGCACGCCGTACTGCCGGGAGAGAAAGTTGGTAACGTCCTCATCGGTCAGGAAGCCCAGCTTGACCAGGGCCGAGCCCAGACGACAGTTGGTCTCTTTCTGGACCTTGGTCGCCTGCACCAATTGCTCCGTGGTAATGACCTTCTCTTTGACAAGAAGATCACCCAGCCGTTGAGACATACCTCGATCTCCTATCTGCGCGTCAGATGAATTCGGTCTACGATTGCAGCGCGACTGCGGATGCTTTTTCCAGGGGAGAAACTGCAGCCTATCGCGTTGACAGAAATTGTCAACGTAACCGGGTTACGACACCAGTAACTTTAGTACCTGTACTGGGCCGGGAGAGAGCCTGGGAAGTTCAGCACTTTGCGCAAGGCGCATTCGGCGGGGGTTTTGCTAGGTAGAGCTTCGGATTGAATTCAGCAGGACATGCACTTCAGTAAGGCGTGGGTTATCCGGCGCGTCTCCTCACGCAGTGCCGAGAGTATCGCGAAGCTGGATCTTGATGCAATTTCGTAGTGGATTGCAGGGGCGACGATTTCCGGCAAGACTCCGGGAATGGCGCATTCTCTATTGCTCTCGCTGGTGAGGGTCCACTTCGAGTCCGACTTCATCATTCAGTTAGCATGCCTGAGGCTTATAATGAGGCACTTAGGCCCGGATAATTAAGGCCGTGGTATTCCTACACTGCCGGGCCATCCGTAAAGTGCCTGCTCCCAACCCAACCCGAAACAAGGCGACGACAAGCCGCAAGAAAGTCATCATCTTGCTGACGATCGGGACCTTGATCTCGTTCGGGATTCTACTTTCCCAATCATCTTTCGATCTGCCCTTTTTCAACGCCGACACCCAGCAGCGTTTTCCGCTGCTTTTCTTTGCCGCTCTTACCATCCTGATTTTTCTGCTGTTCGTGGCCCTGACCTTCGTGCTGGCGCGCAATCTTCTGAAACTCTTCGCCGAACGACGACTGGGCGTTCTGGGTTCGAAGTTCCGCACTCGATTGGTAGTGGGCGGACTGCTGCTCTCCTTCCTGCCGGTCATCATGATGTTCTGGTTCGCTTATGGGCTGATGAACAATTCTTTGGAGCGATGGTTTTCGCGCCCCGTCGAAGAGGTGCGGGAGGACACCGCGGCGGTGGCCTTGCTGGTCAAGAAATATGCGGCGCAGAATGCCCGCGCCGAGGCTGAATCCATCGCCGCCTCGCCGGAGACGCAGCGGGCCTTCGCCGGTCACAGTTTTTCCAGCGTGATGAACGAATTCCGCCGGCACGAGACCACGTTGCAAGGCGGATTTGCCCTGGCTCTGGAGCAGGGCAACGCTGAAGCCAGTCTCGATGCGCCCGCTCCCTGGCCGCTGATTAAAGCGAAAATTCCGCTGGAGCGTCTGACCAGCGATATCATTGTCCCTTTCAAATGGGAAAACACCGACTACATTCTGAGCGGCGCTCCCGTGGCCGATCGGGGCCTTATCGTCATCGCCATGCCCTTGCCCCAGAAATTTTCGGAGACGGTAAAGCAGCTCGATGCCAGCCAGCACCGCTACCTTGAGCTTAGAAGCCAGCGCCGCCTGGTGCGCAGCATGTACATGGAGCTCCTGCTTCTGCTCACCGTGCTGGTGCTGTTTTCCACGACCTGGCTGGCGCTCTATCTTGCCAAGCTGGTGACGCGGCCGGTGGTGGCTCTGGCCGAAGCCACCCATGAGATTTCGCGCGGACGCCTGGATTACCGGGTAGAAGTAAGCGCCGCCGACGAAATCGGGGACCTGGTGCGGTCTTTCAATCGTATGGCCGAAGAACTGGAAACCAGCCGCCGTCAGATCGAAGCCTCCAGCCATGACCTGGGCGCGGCCAACATTGCGCTGGAACAGCGCCGCCAGCATATCGAGACCATTCTCGAGAGTATTCCCACTGGAGTTCTTTCGCTCGATGCCAATCGCCGCATCACTCACGTCAACCATGCCTTGATTCGCATGTTCAACCCCTCAGGAGCGGACTCTGCCGACCTGATCGTGATCGGCGCCGCCTTACGGGAAGTGTTTCCCCAGGAGATCCTGGAAGATCTTGAACCGTTGTTGCGGCGGGCGGACCGCATGGGCACGACCACTACACAGCTTGAAGTGGCTCTGCATCGCTCCCGCTTCAACGCCGCGGTCACGGTGGCGACGCTGCAACATGGAGGCCAGGGACTGGGCTATGTCCTGGTCTTTGAAGATTTGTCCGATCTGCTGAAGGCGCAGAAACAAACTGCCTGGCGCGAAGTGGCTCGGCGGGTGGCCCACGAAATCAAGAATCCGCTGACCCCGATTGCGCTTTCGGCGGAGCGCATCCGCCGGCATCTGGAGCGCGGCTCGCCTCCGGATGCGGCTTCGCTCGAGGTCCTGCGCAGTTGCGCCGAGACCATCGGGGGAGCGGTCGAGACCTTGCGCACTCTGGTGGACGAATTTTCCACCCTGGCGCGTTTTCCTGCGGCGCAACCCGCTCCCGCGAACATCAACTCGATCGTCGACAACACTCTGGCCATGTTCAACGGACGGCTGGACGGAATTCACGTACAAACGTTTCTCGCCGCCGACCTTCCCAGGGTGATGGCGGACGCCGAGGCCATCAAGCGCGCCCTGGCCAATCTGGTCGACAATGCCGCCGAAGCCGTGCAGGGCGCAATGGTACGCGACATTCAGATCTCCACTTCCCTGGTGGCCAGCCGGGATGCGATTGAGATCACCATTGCAGATACGGGTCACGGAGTTACCCAGGAACTGAAGGAGAGACTCTTCCTGCCCTACTTCTCCACCAAAAAACGAGGAACCGGACTGGGCCTGGCGATCGTGAGCCGCATCATCGAAGACCACCGGGGCTCCATACGGGTCGAAGAAAATCAGCCGGTCGGCGCGAAATTCGTGGTGGAACTGCCCGTCGTGGCGGAGGTCACTCCCGCGCCCGTCCCTGCCCGCCAGCATGCATAACATTCTTATCGTGGACGATGAATCCGGCATCCGGCAGTCGCTCAAGGGCGTGCTCGAGGATGAAGGCTATAAGGTCTCGGTTGCCGAGAGCGGGGAGGCCTCCCTGGAGGTCCTGCGCAAACGCAGCTTTGTCGCAGTGCTGCTGGACGTCTGGCTGCCCGGAATGGATGGACTCGAAACCCTGGAGAAGATTCGCGACTTGGATAATGCCCCTGAGGTCATCTTGATCTGCGGCCACGGCACCATTGAAACCGCGGTGCGCGGGAAGAAGCTGTGGGGTTAAGACTTCATCGATAATCGGCTCTCCTTCGTCTAGAAGCTCTTCA